>JABEUU010000169.1 GCA_013044295.1 Candidatus Dormiibacterota bacterium | reverse complement strand
TGGCGGGGCCCCGCCACCACCAGCGTTCTGATCACGCGAACTCAGCCTCCCCGAGGAATCTAGCCCAAAACCGCCCCCGACTCACTCTAACTGGACCCAGCCTGCCAGGCGACCACATGGAAGGGACCGGCCTTCCCGGGGCAGATGGAGGCGGCCCGACCGTCACCACCTCACCCCCTGAACGTGAATCGGCAACCGCTGGGGCCAGCTATCCGTGGGCCTTGAACCCGATGTGGATGGCGACGATCCCCAGGCTAAGCCTGTGATACCGCACTCCCTCGAAGCCCGCGTCCCGGAGCCAGCGCGAGACCACCATGGGCGCTGGAAACGCGGCGATGGACTCGGTCAGGTACTGGTAGGCACCCGCCCTCCCCAGGAGAAGGCGCGCCACCACCGGGATCACAGTTCGGTTGTACAGCGAATACCAGGGGCCCAGGGGCCGACTCACCGTACTGAACTCCAGAATCACAGCCCTGCCCCCCGGCTTGAGGACTCTGAGCATCTCCGCCAGCGCCGCTTGGTGGTCAGCAATGTTGCGGAGCCCGAATGCCATGGACGCGGCATCGAAGGAGTCGTCGGCAAAGGGAAGATGAACCGCGTCTCCAACCACGAACTCCACCTGAGCGACTCGGCGGCGTGCCCCCGCCACCATGGCCTCCGTGAGGTCTAGCCCGACCACGCGCCCTTGGGGGCCGACCCGAGCTCGCAGACGAGCGGCCAGAGCGCCGGTGCCCGTGCAGATGTCGAGCCCGCTCTGACCGGGGCGCAACCTGGTCAGCTGGGCCGCACGGCGCCGCCAGCGCCGGTCCTGACCGAGGCTGAGAAGCAGGTTGAGCAGGTCATAGCGATGGGCTATCCCGGAGAACATAGACCGGACGGCCTCGGGTTCGGGGTGGCCCGGCGTGGGCAGCCCAGAGCTGCCCGGAGGCGCGGATTTGAGCTCGGTCAAGCCGGCTCGCCCACCGCCGCAGATCTCACCGGCCCCACCTGGCGGTGGTGGGCGCAGCTGCAGGTGGCCTCAGCCGGCAACGCTGCCAGCGCGTCCAGAGCCACCCCGCCGAGTTCCTCGGCACCCTCCCGGACAATGGCGCGCAGCAGGTCAAAGTCCCACTCTGGCCGGACACCTTCAGCGTAGTTGAGGACCATCTCGACGGTGGCAAAGCAGGCCCCTATCTCGCGCGCCAGATAGACCTCCGGGGTGACGGTCTGGCTGATGACGTCACCGCCGAGGCGCGCCAGAGCGGCGACCTCTGCAGCGGTCTCGAAGCGGGGGCCCTCAACTGTGGCGTGAACTGCCCGATTGAACACCCGCGTGGCCTTGTCGGCCGCGAACCGACGCGAGCGCTGCCAGAGCGCGTCCCGCAGGTCGGGGCAGAACGGCTCCCTCATCGAGATCACCGACCCGGGAACCAACTGGCCGCAGTACTGGGGCGTGAAATCGATGAAGTCGTGCGGGATTATCAGGTCCCGAGGGTGAAAGTGCTGGGTGATGCTGGCCACCCCCGCCTCGGCGACGATCCGCCGCACACCGGCCTCGCGAAGCAGCCAGAACAGGGCCAGACTCTGGTGGCCACGGGCAGCTGCGGTGCGACCGCCCAGATCCCACTCACCCATCTCGTGCGGACGCGTGAAGAGCACCGAACGAGCCACCCCAGCCTCATCCATGAGCAGACAGCTGGTGATCGGAGGGGTGGGCCCATAGGGGGTCTTGAAGACCTGCTCCCGCTCCCGTACCGTTATCCTCTGATCCCCCTCCGGCGATCCTTCGGTGCCCGTCCCCGAGCCGCCCAGGAGCGCGTACTCAGCTGTGGGAAAGGCTTGGCCGGGATCTGCGGGGGTCATCACTCGAGTATATGGATGCCGCCGGAACCCAGTCCAAGCGCCCATCAAACCCCGGGCCCGCGGGCTCCCACCAGCTCATGCCCGATGATCGCCAGGAACAGCACCAGCGCCCCCAGCAGCTGGATTTGGGACAGCCGCTCACCCACCAGCAGAACTGCGGCGAGCAGCGCGAATCCCGGCTCCGCCGCCAGCACCAGCCCGGCGCGGCTGGCCGACATTCGGCGCTGGGCCCAGGTCTGGGCCAGCACCGCCAGCCCGCTGGCGAGGGCGCCGGTGATCGCCAGGGCTAAGGCCACAGAGCCAGACACCGCTGGATACCTGAGCTGGGATCCCGCCCCCAGCAGCAGGAAGACGAGCGCGCAGACCAACATCTGCACCAGGCTCATGTCGGCCACCGAGCCGCGACCATGACTGAGCAGCACGATCTGGACGGCGAAGGCGAGCGCGGCCAGCACCACCAACAGGTCGCCCACCCTGAACCCCGCCAGGCCGCCGGTCAGCAGACCGGTACCGACCAGAGCCAGGGTGATGCTGACCACGGTGGCCAGGCGCAGCCTGGCCCCGAACAGGAGCCGATCCAGAAGCGGGGTGAACACCACAAAGAGACCGGTCAAGAGGCCGGCGATCCCGGGGCTGATCGTGACCATGCCCTCGGTCTGAAAGAGGTATCCAACGGCCAGCGCCGCCGCCACCGGCAGACCCTGCCGCCAACTGGGGAGAGCGGGCCAGCGGCGCAACACCAGCAGCAGCAGGAGGGCCGCCACGACGAATCTCAGCCCCAGAAACGGCAGCACCGGATACTCCCCAATGGCCTGTTTGACCACCACGAAGGTCCAGCCGTAGATGGCGGTCACAGCCAGCAGCAGCAGGGTTGGCGCCAGCGGCCGTCGGGCCGCGACAGTCGGGGCGTCCGTCACCGGGGCCCGCTCGGACGCCAATGTGAGCGGATCTGACTCTTCAGTGCGCTCCAAGGTCGAAGTCGGCCACCACCGGGAAGTGGTCACTCGCCCGCTTGGCAACCTCGGCCAGGGCCCCGGAGCGAGCCGCCACATCACAGGTGAGCAGCCGGTCGGCTAGCTCTCGGCTGGCGAAGACGTAGTCGATCCGGACCGCGGGCAGATAGGTGGGGCAACTGAAGCTGTCGGCCCGAGGGTGAGCCCGGCGAAGGCAGTCCACGTAGCCAGCCACGATCATGCTCCGCACCGCAGCGCGGGGCATGAAGGCCCCCGCCAGGGCGTCCGTGGCATCCCCCCTGGGCACCAGTTCGATGAGCGGATGGATCAACCATGGGAGCCGGGGGATTCCCGCCCGGGCCACCTCCGAGACCTCCGCCACCGGCTCTCCGGACCTGGGCTCCCGCCACCAGCGCATAGCGCTGACCGCGCTCGGCACCCGTCCCGCCGCGCCAACCTCCTCGAGAACCCCTGAGCGGCGCCACTCGGAAAGCTGACCGAGGAAGTCGGCCGCCCGGAGCCGATCCCCGGGCGCCAGCGCGTTGAAGTCCCCCAGGATGATGCGCGGGAGCAAGGGTTCACGAGCCGCCTGGGCACGCACCACCTCAAGCTCCCGGAGCCGCTCCGGTTCGGCCCTGCCCCGGCGCTGGAAAGCCGCGGTCAGATGGACCGTATGCAACCGGATCTCGGCCAGGGTGCTCCCGGCCGGGCCGGCCACGGTGACCTCCAGCGAATTGCGAGGGTGGGCCTTGGGGTCCTGACGGTTCTGCCACGACCGTATCGGCAGCCGCGAGAGGAATCCCTGGTGCCGAAACCGAGGGGCCGGGCCGAACAGGACCCGATAGCCCAGGGCGGCACCCATGGCCCGCATCGGTTCGGGATCCTCAACCTCCTGGAGGGCGAGCAGGTCAGCGTCGAGAGCGCGCACCACCTCAGCGATTTCAGCCCAGCGATGGCCGCCGCCAGCGAGGATGTTGTAGGTGGCGACGCGCAGGCGCGGCCCCGCCACAGGCTGCCCCACGGGCCGACTCTGCGGGCTCGGACCCATTGCTCAGATTGTAGGTGCCGGACGAGACGACCGCCGGGACCTGGGTGGCGCGCCCGGGTGGCCGGCATGCTCCCAACCGGCTCGGAGCAACCTCGCAACGCCAGACGGCCACTCGGATGCGGGACCAACCGCCCCGAGCTACGGCCGCCGACGACGGCTCCTGGCACCACGCCGACCCCGGCACGACGCCGTCCGTGGCGAACGGCATCCCCCCATCCGTCAACCCGAGCCCCGGTACTGCCGGCGATCTTGAAGGCCACTCCGATCCACGGCCGCATTAGGCTCGGAGAGCTGGACATGGGCGCCTGGTGCCAATTGCTCAGCCCCGCTCCGCTGCCGGACAGCGGGCCCTTCGGGTCGGTAGCGCCGAGGGCAACGGGCTCGGAGATGACCTTGGCCGGACCGGCCCGCGATCCCCTACCAGCCACCCAGAAAACAGAACCCGGGCCCGGTGCCTGATCCGGCTTGGGGGCGGCCTAGGTGGAGGCGCGGTGCACCCGTGGGCCGCTACCTGAGTCCCGCTCACAGCTGCCAACATCCACCTCCTGGCCCACCGCCGCCGTGGCCCGCTCCTTTGGATCTGTCCAAGTCGGGTTTCCAGCAGAGGGCGCCCCCAAGCTCGATAGCTCGCCGGTGCTTGCCATGGGGCCGACCGGATCTAAACTCAGAGCCATGGTCACCGACGGTGTCAAGCCTGGCTCCACTCCACCCGCCGAGCGGGGCCAGCGCAACCGCCTCGGCGAGCTCGCGGCGACAGCCTGGCAGCGGCGTTTGCCAGTTGCCATCTGGACCGGTTTGCTGGCACTCGGCCTCGGCCTGGGCTGGGCTTCGTTTGCCCTCGAGGTCAGGTATGGGGACCAATTCCGCCGCGGCGGGGTCCTGAACGGCTGGCAGAACCTGCTCCGACAGGGCGCTCCAGGCCAGCTCCTGCTACCTGTCGCAGCGGCCGGGCTGCTGGCCCTGGTCGGCTGGTGGAGACTGGCCGGCGCCCGACCCGAACCAACCCTGGGCCTGACTCGCATGGAGGGGGCTCCCGTGAGCCAGCTCCGGGCCAGCCTGCGGCGGGAGCGGAGGATCGTGACCGCGGCACTGAGAGTGGTGTTCGCGCTGGCGATCATGGTGGCCTGCCGCTTCATCGTCTATCTCGGGCTGGCGCTGAGAGGGAGCCCAGTGGCCCGCTCCACTCTGATGGGGGTCTTTATCGAGGGGCTGGTATGGGCGCTGACTGGTGGTGCCTTTTGGCTGTGGAAGGGCCGTTACCTGAGCAAGCTGGAGAGTTGGGGCGTCGGTGGCGACTGACGCCGTCCAGCTCCTGGGCCGACACGGCTGCCACCTCTGCGAGATGGTGCGGGCCCCCCTGGCTGGGGTCTGTGCCCAGCTGGGAGTGCCCCTGGTGGAGGTTGACGTCGATAAGGACCGGGGCCTCTGGGGCACTTACAGCGAGCGGGTGCCGGTGGTGCTCTGGCACGGGGTGGTGATTGCGGAGGGACGGTTCGACCCAAGGACGGTCGCGGAGGCGGTCGCCTGCGATCCGAGCGCCCGATAGCGGGCCATGAACGATTCGGTAACGACAGGTCAGGGGTCGCCGGCCAAGCCTAGACTGCAGACCATGCCGCGCCGCCGATCCGCGCCCTCACCGACCCCGATCGAGCTATCGGTGGTGATCCCCACCCGGGATGAGGCCGGCAACGTGCCCCTGCTGCTGCAGCGGCTGCGGAGCTCCCTGGCCGAGGTTTCCTTCGAGATCCTGTTCGTGGACGACAGCGATGACGCCACTCCGCAGCTGCTGCGCGACATCGCCAGCAAGGACAGCCGGGTGCGAGTGCTGCACCGGGCGGCTGACCTGCGGGCCGGCGGCCTGAGCACGGCCGTCGTGCTGGGCCTTGCGGAGGCGAGGGGCCGAGTGGTTTGCGTCATGGACGGAGACCTGCAGCATCCCCCCGAAGCGATCCTGGAGCTGCTCGCGGCGGAGCGCGGTGGAGCCGACATCGTCGTCGCCAGCCGCTATCTCTCAGGGGGCAGCCGCGCGGGTCTCGGCGGGGGCTTCCGGCGCCTGGTGTCGCGGGGCGCGACGTTCCTGGCCCGGGCGATTTTCACCGAAGCGCGCGCCAGTACCGACCCCCTGGCGGGGTTCTTCCTCTGCCGGTCAGCGCTGCTGTCGGGACTGGAGTTCCGCCCGGTCGGTTTCAAGATTCTGCTCGAGTTGCTGGTCTGCTCCGAGAGCGCGACCGTGGTCGACGTCCCGCTCAGCTTCCAGGTTCGGGGCGCGGGCAAGAGTAAGGCCACCCCGGCCCAGGGGTGGCTGTACCTTCGCCACCTCTGGTCTCTGGTGCGGGACGTGCCGGGGAGCGCCCGGCGCTGGAAGTTTGCCGCGGTTGGGGTCAGCGGTCTGCTCCTCCTGCTGGGGGTGCTGGAGCTGGGCGGGGCGGTGCTGGGCTGGCCGGCGCTGGCCGCTTGGGGCCTGGCCTTCGCTATCTCCTTGGCATGGAACTTCACCCTCAATTTGCGCCTCACTTTCGCTGACGCGCGGCGCGAACGCTATCCCTTGATGCGACGGTACATCGGCTCCTCGCTGACCGCCGGTGGAGTTCAGCTGGTGGTCTTTCTGGGCCTGGTGGGCCTCAACCTGCCACTGCTGGTCGACGGCCTGGGGGCGGCCATCGTAGCCATGGGTGTGAATGCCACCCTCAGTTTGCAGATGGTGCGCCGACGGCGCCGGCCCCCACCTCAGCCGCTCGGACTCGAACCCCTTCTGGTGCGGCTCTCCCGCGCCAGTCGGGCAGACCTGGCGGTCCTGGTCAATGACGAGCAAGAAGCGGTCCTGGTGAGCCCCGAAGGCGATTACCGGATGACCCCACTGGTCCGGGACCTCTGCCGTCGCGCGGCCAGCACCGGGGTTCCCGTGCTGTGGACCGAGCCTCCTTCGAGCCGACCCCAGGCCCGCAGCAACGTGGAACTGACTTCGGTGATCGTGCTGCCGATGACCCCGCAGCGGCCCGCCCCACTGAGCGCGGTGCTGCACCGCCACAGCCGCACCGCATTCAGCCCCCAGGACCTGGAGGCCGCCATGCGACAGCTCCAGCGGCTGGGTCGCGTCGGCGAGATCAAGTCGAGCCCCCGGGGGCGCGCGCGATCTGAGGCGGTCGCCAACCCGGCCAGGTAGACGTCCCGGCCGGGTGCCTTACCTTGGTCGGCGTGGAAGGTAAAGCGCGCAGGCTCGGACCGCGCACATGGTTCCTCCCGGTCCGCCACCGGTTGCTCGCCTGGGTGGTGGTTGCCGCCCTGGTTGGAGTGGCCATTCCCCAGAGTTCCGGAGCCCTCTCGGCCTTGGTGCCCGTCTTCCTGGCTGGCCAGGTCCTGGGCGTCGCCCTCAACCTCACGCCGGGCGAGATTCGGGCTGCGTTCGGGCAGGCGCCGCTGGTTGGCCTCGCCCTCTTGGTCCAGTGGACAGCGCTGCCCGGGCTGGGGCTGGCGCTCCATCTGCTGGCGCCAACGCCCACTTTGGCGAAAGGGATCGTCATCTGCGCCGTGGCGCCGGCCGAGATCACCAGCGGGTTGATGGCCACCATCGCCGGTGGCGACGCGGCGTTGGCCACGGCCTGCATGGCGGGTTCGCTGGCGCTCTCCACCATCCTGACCCCGTTCTGGCTCGCGGTCGGTCTCGGCCCCGGAGCCCGAATCCAACCCGGGTCGCTGGCATTGGAGCTGCTCCTCTCGGTGCTGCTACCACTGGCATTGGGGGTCGGACTGCGGGCGCGCTTCCCCAGGAGCGCCCGCTGGCGGCACCTGTGGCTGGACCTGAGCGCGACCTGCCTGGTGCTGGTGGTGCTGGCGGGGACCGCCAGCGCCCGCTCGGTTTTGCTCTCCGCCGCGATTCTGGCGATGCTGCCGCTGGTGCTGGCGCTCTTGTTGGGCGGAGGCGCTGTCGGCTGGGGCCTTGGGAAGGCTCTCGGGCTCAACCACCGTCGCGCGGCCGCGGTCGGATTCCCGATAGGAATCCGAGAGTTCGGGGTTGCCATCGCGGTCGCGGTGGTGGTGGCGCCGCGGGCCGCCGCGGTCGGTGGTGTCTATGGGATCGTGATGGTGGCAGGGGCCGGCACTCTGGCCACCTGGATGGCCAGGCGCGCCAGCCGGGTGCCGACGACGATCTGAGGCCGAGCTGGTGCCCCAGCTCAGTGGTAGTCGTGAGACAGAAGTGGCAGGGAATCGGCCAGGCCGGCATCTTGGGGCCAGGAAAAAAGCCGCTCCACCAGCAGGCTCACAGCCCCGTCGGCGGACCGCAGCACGCCCTCGGCACACAACGACGGCTCATGGCTGGCCAGAGCCCGATTGCTCCGATAGACCTCGGGGACGAACACCAGGTCCAGATGACCTGTCTCATCGGCCAGGGTGAAGAACCGTATACCGCCAGCGGAGTGGGGAGCCTGCCGGGTGATCACCATCCCGGCCACCCTGAGCCTGCGATTGGGAGCGGTGGTGCGCGCCTCGGCCAGCGTCACCACTCCGAGCTCGCCGAGCCGGGGTCGCAGCAGGGCCATCGGGTGGGGGCCAGTGGTCAGCCCCATCACCCGGTAGTCGGTTGAGACTAGCTCCCGCAGCGACAGAGCTGGGAGGGCGGGGGCGGGAGCCGGCAGCGAGATCAGTTCCGCCTGCCTTGGCCGGTTGTCGTCCCACTTCGGCTTACCCCAAGTCCCTGATCTCTCAGCCAGAGCATCCTCCACCTCTTTGAGCCGCCACAGCAGCTTCCGGCGGGGTTCGGCGAACCCATCGAATGCCCCCACCAACACCAGCGACTCAAGTGCTGTGCGGGGAATCCCGGTGCGCCCCCAGAAGTCCTCGGGAGACGCGTACTCTCCGAGGGCACGTACCCGATCGAGGTGATCCTGCAGGGCCGGGCCCACCCCCTTGACGTAGTTGAAGCCCAGCCGGACCGCCACTCCTGAGGCTCCTGTCTCCAGCCGGCAGCGGCCGCGACTGCGGTTGACGTCCACCGGCAGCACCTCCACACCCCGACGTCGGGCATCGTCCACCAGCACCGAGGGATGATAGAAACCCATCGGCTGATGGTTGAGCAGCCCCACCAGGTAGGCGGCGGGATGGTGCAGCCGGAGCCAGGCGGTCTCATAGGCAGTGCGGGCGAAGGCGGCGGCGTGGCTGCGGCAGAAGCCGAATGCGGCGAACCCGCGAACGGCCGTAAAGAGCTGGTCGGCAACCGCCCGGGATACCGTGTGCGCCTGGCAGCCACGCACAAAGTCCCGCTCCAAAGAGGCCATCTCCACCCGGGAGCGATGCCGGTTCATAGCCCGCCGAAAGCGATCCGCCTGGCCGGCGCTGAAGCCGGCCACCTGCATGGCGATCTCCATGATCTGCTCCTGGTAAAGGATCACCCCCAGGGTGTCCTTGAGGATGGGCTTCAGTAGCGGGTGCAGGTAGGTGACCTGCTCCCGACCCTGGCGGCGGCGCAGGTAGGGATGAACCGCATGCCCCTGGATCGGGCCGGGCCGAATGATGGCGACCTCGACCACCAGGTCATTGAACTCCCTGGGCCGGGCCCGGGGCAGCGTCTGCTGCTGCGCTCGGGACTCAATCTGAAATACCCCGATGGTGTCCGCCCGGGAGCACATCTCATAGACCTCAGGGTCGGCCAGATCCAGCTGTCCCAGGTCCGGCCGCTGCCCGGTCACCCGCTCCAGCTCGCTTAAGGTCTCGTCCACCACCGATAGGGTGCGCAGGCCCAGCAGGTCGATCTTGATCAGCCCGAGATCCTCGATGTCGTCCTTGTCGAACTGGACCACCACTCGCCCGGGTCTGGCGGCACGCTCCAGGGGCGCTATGTCCCAGAGTGGTTCCCCGGTCACCAGCATCCCGCCGACATGGATTGAGAGGTGGCGCGGGACCCCGACCACCGCCTCCACCAGCTCGGCGAACTGGCGCCATGGCAGCGACCTGAGTGTCTGATCCGGGGACTCCCCCGCCACCTCCAGCACTCGCTCGACCAGGCCACCACCCCCATCCCGACTGCCATGGTCAACCGCGCGCCCGAGCCGCTCCACCATCTGAGGAGGCATCCCCAGGGCGGCCCCCACCTGCCTGAGCGCCATCCGGATCTGAAAGGTGATCACGGTGCAGACCATCCCGGTGCGCTCCTCTCCGTAGGTGTCGTACACGTGCTGGATGAGACGCTCGCGATGGCTGGTGGAGATGTCGATATCGATGTCGGGGGTGCCCTCCATCTCCTCATGCAGGAAGCGTTCGAAGAGCAGGTGGTGGGCGATTGGATCTACCCTCGTGATTCCGAGCAGATAGGCGACCAGGCTGTCGGCGGCAGATCCACGCCCCTGGGCCGGGATCCCACTTCTCCTGGCAAAGTCCATCAGCTCGAAGACGATCAGGAAGAACTCTGCCAGATGGCACTTCGAGATCACCTCAAGCTCGTGGCTCAACCGCTGCGCGACCTCGGGGCCAGCCTTGGGATACCGACTGGGCACCGCCCGCCGACAGAGCTCCTCCAGATATCTCTCCGGGGTGTGACCGCCTGGGACCTTGAGCCCGGGAAACCGGCTGTGTCGAAAATCCAACTCCAACACGGCTCGAGCGGCCAGAGCACGCGCCCCCTCAAACGCCAGGGGATAGGGCAGGAGTGCGGCCAGCTCCGCCTCGGGGCGCATCTGGTACTGATGGTTGGGGAGCAGCAGGCCGCTGGCCGCCGCATCCTCCAGGGTGCAGCCGTGACGGATGGCCGTGAGCACATCCAACAACCGGCCCTCGGCGGCCAGCGCGTAGCGGGGTGCTGCGGAGGCCACCACCCCAACCCCTGTCCGCTCAGCGCAGGCGACGGTCTCGGCGGCCAGCCAGCTGTCACCCGGCTGGAGGTGGTGCTGCAGGCAGAGCTGGACCTGGTTACTCGGGAAGGCCTCGCACAGGGCTGTGGCCGCGGAGTCGGCGGCGCTGCGATCACCCCTAATCAGCGCCAGACTGATGGGACTGTGGGGACCGCCGGCCAAGATCGTGCAGCGATCGATCTCGCCAGGCTCCACCGGGCGGGCGGCGTTCCCATCCAAGCGGGCGCGCTGGCGCAGCCGGTTCTGGACCCCAGCGGGGAGCCTGGCGTCCCTAGTTCCCAGGGCCCCATCGGAACCTCCGGCAGCCGTCGCCAGAACCTGGTCCAGCCCAGCCAGGGTGAGGTTCGATCGCCCCTTGACCCCATTTAGCTGCGCCCGGCTCACCGCCCTGCAGAGCTGCCTGTAGGAGGAGGTGTCGGTGGCCAGAAGGACCAGCCTACCCCCTCCCGCGAGATCCAACTCCGCCCCCACCATGGCGCCCAGGCCCAGTCTGCCGGCCGCCCGGACGAGCCGGACGGCACCATAGAGCCCACCCCGATCCACCAGGCCCACAGCAGCCATCCCCAGCTCGGCCGCCCGCTCGGCGACAGCCTCGGGCGCACTCGCCCCCTCCAGAAAGGAGAAGTAGGAGCGCGCCCAGCACTCTCCGAATCCAGTGATGCCCATCTGGACATTGTACGAACGCATGTTTCTCGGAGGATGGGCTTCGATCCGACCCCGAGTCGGCCGCAATTCCAGGAGCGCAATCCTGCTTGGGCGAAGTGCTCTCCAAGCCCTGGTCGAGCCAGCCGAGGAACTGCCCTCCTACCGGCCGCCCAGAGCTAAGGCACCTCCGCGCGACCCCGGCGATGTAACAAACATCTGACGGCCGGTGACAACCCGAGTACTTGAGTCGGATTGGCCGTTACTTATTCGAGAAATCTAAGTCAGGGGCCTGCGGGTGCCCGTCGGACACAACGCACGAGGGAGCTGAGGGACCGTCGCGAAGGGAAGCCGACGATCCCCCATCGGAGAGAGATTTGGATCGTCTGAGCAGCCGCGGGCTGGCGTCGGGCTGGCGCCGTTTTGGCCAAACCCGGCCGGCCCCTCGGCACGTCGTCACCGCCACAAGGCTCGGCTCGCGCCGGCCGCTGGTGGCTGCCGTCGCGCCGCTCCTTCTGATCACGCTCGCGGGGGCAGGGACCCGGCTGGCTGGCGCCGCCGCCAGCTCCCACCAGAGCCCAGCCTCGGCTACGAGCGCCACCATGGCGCGGACGGCGCCCCGCCCGGCCCTGCCCGGCGCGTCGAGCCTGACCGCCAAGGCTGACGTCGGTTGGAGCCGGAACCACCCCCCGGCCACCGCCGCCAACCAGGTATCCAGTGGGCTGGCACCGATGCCAGTCGTCTTCCACTCCAATCGCAAGCCCAACCTCGCGCCTAACCCTCAGTCCGGGGCGGGGTCCGGACTGGCCTGGTTCCTGATGTGCCTGACCCTATTCCTGGGATTCAATGGGCTGGCACTGGCAGTCATCTACGCCCGCCGTCGGCAAAGGACGTCGCCGCGCCCGGTATCCAAACTTTCAGCAATTCCGAACTGGCTTCAGCCGGTTTCATATCGTGAGGAGTGACAAGTGTTAGCCAAGCTGTTGAGTCGGCGGTCCTTCATTCTCGCCAACGCTGGAGTGGTCGTGCTGCTGCTGGCAGCGCCAGTCTCCGTGTTCGCCGCGCAGGGCGGTGGCCACGGCCCGACCAGCGGCACCCCGGCCGCATCAGCCGCCCAGGGCAACTCCGGCCATCAAGGTGGAAGACCGTCAACCTCTCCGTCAACCTCACCATCCACCTCGACCTCTCCCAGCGCCCTGGCAACCACCTCCAACACATCTAATAACGCGGGCGGCCAGGGTACTAATGCCGGCTCATCCACCCCGTCGACCGGGCAGGGCAGCCAGGTCACCCCGACGGGAACCTACGGCCCACCCGGGCCCGCTCCAAGTGGTAGCGCGACCTCGGGAACCCAGGTCACCACCAATTCCAACACCTCCGGATCGGGATCCGGCAGTGGCCAGAGCAACCACAACAGCCCGGGCGACAGCAACCAAGAGGATGTCTGGGTGGACGGCTACTCCACCTCGAGCGCACCGGTGTCGACCGCCGGGCCCGGCCATGAAATGGACCCGCATCTGGGCTGTCCGGCCTACATCATCCTGTGGGGTAGTGGCCTGGCCGACTCCTCGGGGATCTACACCATAGACGGTTGGTCGCCCAGCGGGAGCGGCACCGGTGACTACAACCACCCAGGCTACAAGCAGGATCAGGCGTGGCCCTACACCAAGTCCAACCCCGGCGTCGCTGACTGGGGGTACAACACCGCAACCGCCGGCACCCAGGAGATCAGCTACATTCCCACCGCTCAACTGGTGGCCAACGCCACCTCCATCGCCAACGGCGACCAGCCGGTGAACGGTGAGGGCTTGCACTTCAAGCTCCAGTTCGTGCAGGACCCGCAGAAGCACAAGACCTTCTGGGTCAACTGCCCCACTCCGAGCCCCACTCCCGGCGGTCCCGCGGTCAGCGTGTATAAGACCAATGACGCCAACGGCAGCTTCGGGGTGACCGAGTACTCCACCGGCCCCGGCGAGACAGTCGACTTCCAAGCCCTGATCACCAACAGCAGCTCCGAGAGCGAGACGATCACCTCGATCAGCGACAGCTTCAATGGCACCACCATGCAGGTATGCTCGGGCGGAACGACCACTGGCAACGACCTGCTGGGCACCGTGCTCGCCTCTGGAGGTCAGGTAACCTGCGCCTTCACCATTCGCAGCTACGCGCCCGCGGCCGGCTCCTCCCTGACCGACACCGTCCAGGTTGGCGTCACTGACGCCAACAACAAGACCGCTTCCGGGGCGGCCTCGTCCACCGTCATCACCCCATCGGTGTCCAATCTCCCAGCGGTCTCCGTATACAAGACCAATGACGCCAACGGCAGCTTCGGGGTGACCGAGTACGCCACCGGCCCCGGCGAGACAGTCGACTTCCGCGCCCTGATCACGAACACCAGCTCCGAGAGCGAGACGATCACCTCGATCAGCGACAGCTTCAATGGCACCACCATGCAGGTATGCTCCGGCGGAACGACCGCTGGCAACGACCTGCTGGGCTCCGTGCTCGACCCTGGAGGTCAGGTCACCTGCGCCTTCACCATTCCCAGCTACGCGCCCGCGGCCGGCTCCGCCCTGACCGACACGGTCCAGGTCGGTGTCACTGACGCCAACAACAAGACGGCGTCCGCGGCCGCCTCGTCCACCGTCATCACACTTCCCGTCTCCTCCCCGTCCGGTCCCGATCTGGTGGTCACCAAGTCGGTGAGCACCAACACGGCGACGATCGGCCAGACCCTCACCTACCACATCACCGTCAGCAATGTCGGCCAGGCCGCCGCCAACAACGTGGTCATGACCGACCAGATGGGCGGCAGCGCGAGCTTCCAGGTGAACGACGGCAGCGACCACACCGCCGATTCCTTCGTGGGAGACCCCGGGGTTCAGGTGACCAACACCGGCCCGGGCAACTACACATGGACTTACAACTCGATCCCCGCAGGGAGCACCTACACCGTCACCTACACGGCCACCATCCTGTCGCCAGGAACAACCTCGAACGTAGTGAACGGAGTTGAGACTCTCAACAACACGGTGACCGCCACTCCCGGCGCCCCCGGCGGTTGCTCGGGCACGAGTTGCACCTCGACAGTTACTACCACCGCACCAGTCCCGAACGGTAACGTCAAAGGCGCCTCCACCACCAAGCCCTCGGGAGGCGTCCTGGGAGCGTCGACCACGTCGACCCCTGGGACCGGGGCGCATCTGGATCTGCTCCTCACCCTGATCCTGGTAATGGCGGGACTGACCCTGATCGGGTTCGCTATCGCCACTCGGCCCCGCGCCACTCCTTCCGCCTGACCTCAACGCAGTTGGGGAGCACCCGATCGGGTGCTCCCCAACCAGGCGGCCCGCAGGCGGGCGGGTAGTCACGTCGTAGGAGGGCCAAACAGGACGGGGGGCCTTGCGCCCACGACCAACTCAAGCAGCGTCGCGGATTGGGCGCGTGGTTGCTAAGCTGCCCGGGTGGCGCGGCATCTCCGGGCCCGCAGTGCTGGCCCTGCCGCCACCGTACTCGTGGTCGCGCTGCTGGCGGCGATCGGGCCCCCGGCGTCGCGGGCGTGATCCCCACCGCCACCACGGTGTGCGCGAGATGGACTGGCTACGCGCCTCAGCCCGACGCGTTAGCCGTCACCCAGTGCTACCCGCACCAGGTCGCTGCGGGCCCATGACAAACTGGCGTCGCCCCGGGGTTTGCGTCAGCCTGCGCCGGCACTGGGGACCGCGGGCTCGGGTTCGCCGGCGGCAACCCGGCCGTCGATGCCTCGGATCGGCGGAGGCAGCGCCTTGGGCTTGGCGGCCAAGCCGGTCACCTGGAGGATCTGCTCCTCATTGAGCGACTCCTCCTTGAGGAGGGCGCCAGTGAGCGCCACCAGCTTTTCGCGGTTCTCGTCCAAAAGCATCAGCGCCTTTTCAAAGCATTCCTCCACGATCCGCCGCACCTCGGCGTCGATGACCTGGGCCGTCGCCTCGCTGTAGGAGTGCTGGGACATCATCATGGAGCTCTGGTCGGAGGGATCCTCGGACAGGTTGAGCGGCCCGATCTTGGGACTCATCCCCCACCGGACCACCATCTGGCGGGCGATGCTGGTCACCTGCTGGAGGTCGCTCTCGGCCCCGGTGGTGACCACGTCGTAGATCAGCTTCTCGGCCGCTCGACCGCCCAGAGCGCCCACGATGCGAGCCCGCAGGTAGCTCTCGGGATAGTTCTGGCGGTCATCGACCGGGGACTGTACGGTGACCCCCAAGGCCCGCCCCCGAGGCACGATCGAGACCCGCCGTACGGGGTCAGCCTCGGGCACCAGCAGCCCCAGCAGGGCGTGTCCGCTCTCGTGGTAGGCGGTGCGTTCGCGGTCGTCGGCCGAGAGCACGATCTGCCGCGCGGCCCCCAAGAGCACCTTCTCCAGGGACTCAGTGAAGTCGGCCATGGTCACCGCGGGACGGCCCTTGCGCGCCGCCAGCAGGGCCGCCTCATTGACCAGGTTGCGCAGCTCGGCCCCCACCAGGCCGGGGGTCTGGGAGGCGAGATTGTTGAGGTCGACGTCGTCTCCCAGGGGAACCCCCCGGGTGTGGATTTTGAGGATGGCGGCCCGCCCGACCCGGTCTGGGGGCAAAACCATGACCCGCCGGTCGAAGCGGCCCGGCCGGAGCAGAGCTGAGTCGAGCACATCGGCTCGGTTGGTGGCCGCCAGCACGATGACCCCCTGGCGAGAGTCGAAGCCGTCCATCTCGGTCAGGATCTGGTTCAGCGTCTGTTCGCGCTCGTCGTGGCCGCCGAAGCTGGGGCCGACGCTACGGCTGCGCCCGATCGCGTCCAGCTCGTCGACGAAGATGATCGCCGGGGCGGCCGCCTTGGCCTTGGCGAAAAGGTCGCGGACCCGGGAAGCCCCGACCCCCACCACCATCTCAATGAACTCCGAGGCAGAGATGCTGAAGAATGGAACTCCCGCCTCCCCGGCCACGGCGCGAGCGAGCAGGGTCTTGCCGGTCCCCGGCAGGCCCACCAGCAAGACGCCCTTGGGTACCTCGCCTCCCAGGCGCTCGTATTTGGCCGGTTGGCGCAGGAAATCCACGATCTCCTCCAGCTCCGCCTTGGCCTCCTCGATCCCCGCCACATCCGTGAAGGTGGCCGACGGACGCTCCGGGTCGTAGAGCCGGGCCTGGGAACGGCCCAGGCTGAAGAGGCCGCCGTTGGCTGAGGAAGCCGTGCGGCGTATGAACCAGATGAAAATGAGCAGGAAGAGCAGCGTGGGTCCGAAGCTGTAGAGCAGCTCCAGCAGGGCAGGCGTCGACTGCACCTGGGCGTTGATGGTGACGTTGTGCTGCTCGAGCAGCGTCTCCAGCTGTCCGCCGGCGAAGGTCGGCATTTGGGTGGTGAAGTGCAGGGCCTTGTTGGAACTCTTGGCGGAAGCGGCGGTCGGGTGCCGGAAGGTCCCCTGAATGGCGTTGCCGGTGCTGGTGATGCTGGTCACATCGCCAGCCTTCAGGTTGGCTATGAAAACGTTGTAGGGCAGGCTGATCGTCTTGGGTGAGGAGGGCGGGAAGAGCACATTCGCCACCAGCAGGTTGAGGGCCAGAAAGATCCCCAACGGCAGCAGGAACTGGGTCGAGCGCCAAGGTGATGGCTTGCGCGGGGGTGCTCCCGAGCCTCCGGCCGGACTGCCCGGGCCACCCGCAGAATTGCTGGATGGGGACGTGGAGAATTTGCGAGGCATGATCTCACGCTAGCAGATGCGCTCGCCAAGGTCCTGGCGAAGCTTTGATCGTCCCGCCCAGGGCCACTCAAGCTCGCCGATCACCCCCACTGCCGGGCGAGCTCCCAGCCAGATTCGGTCCGGTAGACGTCCAGGCAGCTACCGTCGACCAGCAGCACCCTCCAGTAGGCGCGCCGCTGCCACCGGCTGGGTGGGACTCGCCACCAGCCGACCTCAACCACCCACCGGTCCACCACCTCTGCCACCCTGACCCAGCCCGGGCCGAGGTCAACCGCCGCCGGCTGCAGGTTCGGCGCGTTGGCGAGGACCCTTACCTTGGCCCTCACGCTGGGCTCCATGCCAACCGCTCCTCGGGGATGTCGCCGGGATGGCCGGGCTTCACCGCCACCCGCCAGACCACCGACTCCCCAAACCGTTCCTGCAGCCGGGCCGCCGCCTGCCCAATCTCCTCCTGCCGCGCTCGGCCACCTGGCCACAGCATCGCCTGCGTCGCCGGAGGATCCACCAGATCAAGCGCGTGCAGCTCGATCACCAGCACCCGGCAGCGGGCTCGCGAGAGCAGGCTGAGAATCTGGGGCAGCAGTTCCGCGGCGGTGGCCACCGGTGTCGGTGGTGTGATCTCCTCCCAAAAGACACCTGGCTGACCTGCCATCACGGCCCCGTCCTGAGCGTCCTCCTCGCGCAGTACCAGCCGCAATCGGGTGGCCGCCTGCTCCTGACGGGCCAGTTCCAGGCTCAGCCCAGCGGCCAGTTCGGAGGCACCGAAGCGCAGGGACTCGGTGTCCTCCACAACCCCAGCCAGGACCCGCCTCACCCCGCATGGAGGCGGGCTCCGCCAGGGATTGATCGCGGCCTGATCCAGCCCTCGACACAGCCGATGGACCAGCAGCCCATCCGGGCCCAGCTGGCGTTGCAGGTCAGGTAGGGCGATCGCGAGGCAGTCGCCGCAAGTGCGCAGTCCAAAGCTGAGCAGCCGCTCGACAGTCTCTACTGGAAGCGGCAACTCCACCACTGGCCAATCGGCGAGGAATTCGGCTGCCCCACCCGGCGGCACCAATCGCGCCCTACCCGGGCCAGCGATCCGGGCGGCGGCCAGGGCCAAGAAACGCGACTGACCAACTCCCAGGGCCGGGGCCAGCCCCAGCGCTTGCTGAACCGCCCGGCCCAGGTAAGAGGCGCGGGCGGCCTCAGTGTCCCAGCGGGCATCCAGGTCGCTGAGGTCAAGGTAAGCCATGGTGTCGTCGGTCAACTCCACCAGGGGGCTGCAGTTGTACAGGGCCAGCCTCAGCTGCCGGCGCAGCCTCTCCACCTCGGCCGGATCCGCCTGCAGCTGGACTGCCTTGGGGCAGGCGAGCTCAGCCTGACGCCAATCCTGCCCCGGGTGAACGTCAATCGCCGCCGAAGATGCGGCCAGCACGACCATCCGCCCTCCGCGATCCCTTGAGCCCACCAGCACCGCCTCCTGGGCAAGCTCGGGATGAGCTCGCCAGGCCAGCACCAGAGCCAGATGAGGAAATCTGACGCAGGCCAACCGACGCGCTCTTCCACGGCTCACATCCGCACCGCCCGCACCGCTTCGCCAGCCGGCAGCGCCCCGGTATCAGCGCCAGTCACAGGTGGCGCCAGGACCCCGGCCACCGCATATACACGGGGAAAGTTGATCCGCAGTTGGCAACTGCGGCCGGGCGGGCCAAGCCGGCTGCGGGCGACCCGCACCAGCATATGGATGCCGGAGATGTCCCGGTGAGTAGTGGCCCACCCCAGCCGCCGACATGCAAGCTCGACCCCAACCCGACCCGAGAGCTCCTGGGAGATGGCCACCCCACCCCCCAGCATGGCCACCGAGTTGCGCTCTTCGACAGCAGCCAGCAATGCGGCTGCAGCCGACCGGTCGACCTGCCGCCACTCTCGCGCCAGCAGCAAGCAGCACTCGGCCCCGGCGCGGATCAGGGAGCGAGCGGCCGCCCAACCAGTCGCAGCCAGACGGGGGCGAACCACCCAGCAGCTGTCCAGATCACCGCCATAGTCCTGGATGTTCCCAGGGTCCAGCAGCTGATCAAAATCCACCACCACCACCGGCGAGGTGTTTGAGATCCGTCCCAGCAGTGCCAGGCTGAGTTCAAAAGCGCCCTCTCCAGGCACCCCGGAGAACCAGCTCAGCCGACCCCGTGGCAGCCCTCCGCAGGGAATCAGCGCGTCAAGAGCGGCCACCCCCGTCTCCATGCCCGTCAACCCGAACCCAGCGGCACTGCGGAGCACACTTCTGCCGTACCTGCGATCTAGTGCCTGGAGGGCAAGCCGCAGTGTCCCCGAGGGGTCAGCCGGCACCTCATCCCGATCGCGCCCCACAGACAAACTCAATCCTCGACTGACGAGCCTCACCCGAAATGCCAAGCAGGGCGAGATGCCTCCTGATTATACAAACACGCGTTCGTATTATCAACTGAATGCTACCTTGGCTATCCAAACCTGCCGACCCACCCCGATGCGACGGACCCGACCAGGCGCCGGCAACGAGCGGCTCGGACCGCCCCGGGTTCCCTTCCGGAGCTGCGCTCAGGCCCCTCATCTGCCTAAAATCCCTTACATGAAGCGGGGAACGTTGACCTCCGCAGTACCGGGAGGCTTGTCCATGAATCGTCGCGAGTTGGCCAAAACCCTACAAAGCAAGGTGGTCGTGCAATATGAGGACGGCACCGGCGAGCCCGTCTTCCCGAACTTCGCCATGGCCGATGACACCCTCAAGCTGATCTTCGACCTGATCGGCCAGCGCCTGGAGGCGGGCGAAGAGGTCGCGATCGCCGGTTTCGGCCGTTGGAAGGTCCGCCCGACGGCAGCGGGAATGCGCCGCAACCCCCAGACTCAAGAGATGGTACGGGTGCCCGCTTCTCAGAAGGTCCGCTTCTATCCGGCCAGCGCACTCAAGAGCTCGGTGGCAGGCAAGGCGACCCCCAAGCGTCGCAGCCCCAAGCGCTGACCACGGCCAGCAACCCCGTCTCAGGAGGCGAACCATGCGAGTAGCGATCACCGGCGGCTCCGGCTTTGTCGGCTCGCATCTGGTGCCCCTGCTACTGGAGTCTGGACACGAGATCCGGGTGATCGGGCGGGGCGCGCGCCCGGTCACCCAGCAGCCCGGGCTCTCGGTCACCTTCGGGGACGTGGTCACCGGCGAGGGCCTGGAAGAGGCCTTCCACGACGCCGACGCAGTGGTCAACCTGGTGGCGATAATCCGTGCCAAGGGGGTCCAGACTTTCGCCTCCGTCAACAGCCAAGGCACCGCCCATGTGGTCAAGGCCGCCCAGCAGGCCGGGGTGCCGCGGCTAGTCCAACTGTCCGCGATCGGGGCCGGTCCCGACCCCACCTTCCCATACCTGTTCAGCAAGTGGCAGGGCGAACAGTCGGTGCGGGACAGCGGCCTCGACTGGGTGATCCTGCGCTCCTCGGTGATCTTCGGGCCGGGAGACGGTTTCTTCACCACGCTGGCCAAGGCGATCAGCCTGCCAGCACCCTTCCTGGTCATCCCCGGGGACGGCACCGCGGTCTTTCAGCCGATCGCGGCTGACGATGTGGCTCGTTGCCTGCGCTCGGCAGTAATCGAGCCCCAGCGAGCCGGCCATGTCTACGAGATCGGAGGGCCAGAGCAGCTCACCTTGGAGCAGATCACCCTGGCCATCGCTGCGGCGACCGGCAAGGAGTGGTTCGGGATCGCTCGGCGCAAGCCGGTTCACCTCGACCCTCGCCTGATCAGACCCGGAGCCATCCTGATGGACAAGCTCATGCCCAACCCCCTGGTGACCCCCCAGCAGCTGGACATGCTGGTCAAGCCCAACGTGACCACCGCAGACTCGGTGGTCGCCAACTTCGGCTTCGAGCCACAGTCCCTCGGCGCCAACATCGGCTACCTGAAGCGCCCCAAGCACTGGCCCTTTAGCCTGCTCGATCAAGGTAAGGCTCGCGCCCAGAATCCGGGGCCAAACTGAAAGTCGGCTACCATTGAGGAAGTCCCAGTGGCCGCCATCCAGGCGGCCGAATCATGCCCAGAGGAGGGAGATTGATGGCTGAAGGCGAGTTGAGCCCCCAGGAGATCATGGACCGCATCCCGGCCGCCTTCCAGCCGGAGAAGGCCCAGGGCGTGACTGCCATCTTTCAGTGGGATATCTCCGGCCCCACCGGCGGGCACTGGTACGTCGAGATCAAGGACGGGACCTGCGAGGTTCACGACGGTGATGCTGCCAGCCCCAACATCACACTCACCCTGGGCGATGAGAACTTCGTCAAGCTGCTCTCCGGCCGGCTCGACGGCACCATGGCCTTCATGACTGGGAAGCTGAAGATCAAGGGGGACATGGGCCTGGCCATGAAGTTGCAGCAGCTCTTCCGGATCAGCGCTTAGCCGGGATCGCTCCCCCGCCGGCTTCCGGTCTGCGTTCGGGGCAGAACTCCCGAAAGTCGCATTCGGGGCAGGGCCGGTCGGGGCGGCCGAGCCCGCTCAGGGCGGCTCCTGACACGGTGGACTCGGCCAGACCGCGCGCCCAGGCCAAAGAGCGGTCGATGGCGGCCCGGTCGCAGTCGACCTCCAGCCGCTCACCGCTGCGAAGCATCAGGAGCACAGCTTGGGTCGGGCTCGACCCACCCAACAACCCTGCTCCAAGCGCGGCCGCATACAGGCGCAGCTGATGCTGATAGTCCCCCAGCTCAGAGGACTCAATTGCCCAGTTGGTCTTGTAGTCGATCACCAAAAGCTCCCCCGAGGCGAGCCGGGCCACCCGATCGATCGCGCCAACCAGAGGTGGAAGGCGATCACCCGCCCAGCCGCGCCAAGAGAAGGCAAGCTCGACAGCAACTGTTGGCAGGGCCGCGATCGGCGAGCCGGCATAGGCCCTCAGCATGCTCTCGGCGGCGTCGGACAACTCGACTCCCAGAGCCGAGCGGTGCGGCTCCAGCATGGCCACCAGCTGGTCTTGGTGCGGGCCGCGGTCCGGCCGCAGGCGGTGAGCCTGCTCCAGGACCGCATGCACCACCCTCCCCAGGTCGAGCGCTCCCGATCTGGCGCTGGGACTCGCGGGGCCAACATCGTCGTCCTCAGCTTCCTGGGCACTGCCGTCACGGCCTGGGACCAGGAAATTAGCCAGGTGTTGGAACCAGAACTGGCGCGGGCAGCTGGCCATGGTCCTGATCGAGCTGAAGCTCAGCTGCTCGGGCTGGGCGAAGCGAGCTCCCCTGGCCCTCCTGGCCATCGTCCTCAGCTCCTCCCAGCGCCGCTCCACAGGAATCGAAGCAGGGCTGACCTCAGCTGCTTCGGAGCCACTGATCGCGTTGGTTGGCGGGGCCGGTTCGGCTCCCCAGGGTAGGTCCACCGCGGCAGGGAAGCCTGACAGAGCCGCGATCCATGGCGTCCCAGCAGCCAACTCACTGGCCAGTTCCGCGTACTCACTCCTGGAGGCCGATCCGTGCCAGAGCTGGTCAATAAGCCCCTCCAACGTCGGCGCTGGGTCCTTGACACCGGGCCTGGTCGTGGTGACCAGCAGCAGGTCACGAGCTCTGGTCATGGCCACGTAGACCAAGCGGCGATGCTCCTCGCGGGCCACGGCCGCGGCGGGAGAGCGCTTCCAGCGGACGCCTGCGGCGGTGTCGTGCGCACCGATCCGGCTCATCACGACGGCGCCTTCGATGCGGTCCCATAGGACCGGCGGCCCCCCCCTCCCGTGGTGGGGACGGCAGTCCGCCAGGACCACCACCGGCCACTCCAACCCCTTGGCCCTGTGGATGGTGCTGAGAGTCACCAGCTGCTGGGATCCTCGGGGCGCGGGCTCCGCGCGCCCCGAGGCATCTGAGATGGAGTCGATCCGCTCGAGCAGGCGGTCCAGTCCTAGCCAACCGCCGGCGGCCTGGGCGTTCAGGGCGACTCGCTGGAGGTCTCGGAGGGAGGCCAGGGCTCGCTGCCCATCAGGGTCCCCAGCCAACGACCGTGCCTCATGGAAGGCGAGCAACCCACTCTCGTCCAGGGCGGCCGACAACACCTCTGCGGCTGGACGGATGCGGGCTGAGGACCGAAGCTCATCGGCGACCCCGACCAGCCGCTCGACCCGGCTCAGCATCGATGGATCGCCTTGGTATCCAGGCAGGGCGGACCGCAGCCGCTCGCCCAGCGTCGCCCGCCTGGCCTCGCCGTCTCCGACCAGCTGGAGCAGGTCCCGATCGGATACTCGCACCCAGGGGCTCTGCAACACGCGCACCCACGCTTGGTCGTCGGCGGCATCGGCGATCAGGCGCAGCAGGGCCACGGCGTCCTTGATTTCAGGTCGGATGAGCAGGCCCCCGGTGGCGGTTTGAAAAGGGATCCGGTGGCGCCGGAAAGCTTCCTCCAGAGGGGGCCCGAGGAGGTTGAAGGTGTACGCCAGAACAGCCATGTCGCCGAACTCCACCGCTTGCTGACCGCCATGGGGACCCGGGATGCCCCTCTGCCGCAACAGCAACAGCGCTTGTGCGATGCCGTCAGCCTCAGCCTCTACCGACTCAGCCAGGCCCAGCAGCACGGGCTGGGCCTCCACCTCGCCGCGACCGACCTCCATGGGTTGGTCGCTGGCGAAGTGGTCGTCGGCCCGGATCACGTGGTCCGCGGCCGCCAGGATGGGAGCCACCGAGCGATGGTTGCGGAAGAGGGAGTACTCCCGGCCGGCAGTCTCCGCCATGATCCCGGGCTTGGCGTCACGAAACGCGAAGATCGACTGTCGGGCATCCCCGACCACGAACAGCTCTCGTTTCCGGGCGCCGGCCAGGCGCTCCAGCAGCGCTGACTGAACCGCGCTGGTGTCCTGATACTCGTCAACGATGATCAGCTGGAAATTGGTCTGGCACCAGGAGGTGAGCGCGGGAGACCCAGTCAGGGCGGCCAGCGCCTGGCGCAACAACCCGTCGAAGTCGAGCGCACGCAGAGAAACCAGTCGGCTCTCCAGCGCCTCCCAGATCGCGATGGTCACTTCCATGGCACAGCGATGCCAGGCGATCTCCTGGGCTGGGTCACCGGCAGCTTCGAACCGGTGGTAGGCGGCTTGGGACAGAAGCCGGCAGGTGGATGGGGCAAGGTCGGTGGAGCGGAGCCGGGTCACCGCGGCCGAGGCGCCGTCAATCAGGCCCAGCAGAGTCCGCAGGTCAGGGTTTTCAGGAATCCACCGGCCCGGCCCCTGGCCGGCGGCGACCTGCTCCCTGACTGACCAGGCCGCCTCCTGGAGCAGACCCCGAGCCTCCACGTCATCAACCAGCGCCAGATCCCTCGGAACCTCCGCCAAATACGGCTGCTCGGCGATGAGGCGCCGCGCCAGTTGGTGGAAGGTGCCGATCCACGCCCCTTCCAAAGGGCTGTCCGGCCCACCTGGCGGTGCCAGCCCGACGTCCACCATGGTCGAGAGGATGCGCTCCCTCAGCTCCACCGCTGCTCGGTCGGTGAAGGTCACCGCCAGGATCCTCGCTGGGTGAAGGCCCTCCGCAACCCCGAGGGCGTAGAGGGTGGCCATGGTCTTGGTCTTGCCGCTGCCAGCCGCCGCTGCCACCTTGACGGGTCCACGCCCGCGTTGCTCGACCACTGCCCGCTGGGCCGGGGTAAGGGCGTCCAAGAGCAGGTCCACTACGCTCATGGCCGGGGTTCGCCCTCGCTCAACCCGATGCCCACAGTGCCCTCACCGTCACAGCAGAAGGTGAGTGGGCAGCCCCCGAACGCTCGGCAGGTGCGAGTCTCGTGGCGGGGCTGGGCCGGATGCAGGCCGATTTGAACCAGCGCGGCCTGACGGCTGAGCTCCCGCTCAAGGCGATCCAAGTCGCCGATCGGTAGACGGGCCTCACCCTTGGCTGGGGGATCTCCATCCGAGGCGATGCGGAAACCACTGGCGGGCACCGGAGCCGATCGCGAGGGAGCCGAGTCAAGTCCTAGGTACCAGTTTCGGGCCAGGCCCGGACGTTCGCTGCCGATCCATTGCGAGAGCGCTCCTGCGCGCGCGGCCAGCAGATAGGTGGGAAGCTGCCAGTCAGAGGGCCCGACGTCGGCCCTGCCGAAGACCTGCCCCATGAGAGTGGCCTCGGTTGGGGCCGCCGAACTGCCGGTTTTGTAGTCGACGATCTCCAGCTCCCCATCCGGGTGCCGCCACACCGCGTCGACCTGGCCCACCAGACTCCAGCCTTCTCGGGGCAAACGGAACCGGACCTCACTGGCCAGCAGACTGCCCACCGCGACTCCGCCTGGTCCGACGACCCTCTCCGCCCAGCGCGAAATGAGCCGATGCAGCCAAGCCTGGACATACATGCTGCCGAGGGGGTCCAGGAGCGCCCCGCGGGCAGCTGGCATCAGCTCGTCGTCGACGATCCTGCGCGCGCGCTCCGAGAAGCTGGCCGGGTCGGCCTCCGGCGGACCCGGCCGCTGCACCAGCTCCAGCAGACGGTGAGCGGCGGTGCCCAGCACCAGGGGCATGGCATCGGGCTCGCGGAGGCGCAGCCGATGATAGTAGTAGAGCCGCGGACAGGCCAGCCAGGCACGCAGGCTGGTGGGGCTGAGTTCAACCTCGTTCCCTCCCGGAGCGGCCGCAACCGGGTCCCAGGGCTCAAGCTGCTGCTGCAGATCCCCGACCCGCTCCATGAAATCAAGGCTCAACCGGAGCTCGTCACCTGAGGGACCTACCGCCGCAGCCGCAAGGCAATCGGTGGGAGTCACCAGGGACGCGCTCGGGGCGGGCGCCTCTTGCAGCCCGGCTCGCAAGAGATGAGCCACGAAAGGCGAGGCGAGCGAGGGCCGGTCGCCGTAGCGCTGAGCCCAGGAGAAGACGACCTGGTCGGTGGCTCTGGTGGCCGCCACCAGGAGCAGCCGGCGCTCCTCATCGAGATGGTGGCCTGGACCTCCGATCGCGTCCTCCAACTCCGGCAGCAGCTCCAGCACCCGCTGCCTGTCGTCGAGGCCCAGCAGGCCCACCTCCACCGACCGCGCCGGCAGAGCTCCGTCCACCAGTCCGGGCACGAACGCCCGGCGCCAGCGCCTCCCCTTGGCCTGGTGGATGGTCAGGAGCGAGACCGCTGGGAACTGCGGCTGGGCGAGCCTCTCGGTGTCCCAGCCAGCGCGTCGAATCCCGACCTGGATCAGCTCCGCCCACTCCCACAGGGCGGGCTCAGGCAAGCCCATCCGAGCTTTGGCAGATCCCGCATCGTCGATTGCCAGATTCAAGCGCGCCAGCGCCGCCGCGGTGTCCGGGTCGGTCAGAGCCAGGCGAGTCAGGCCGCTCCCCTCCAGTATCGCCGCGAGCAGGGATCTGAATGCCGAGGGTGCCAGCGATCTTCCCGCCATGCCGGGGTCGCCCCCTCCAAGGTCGTGCCAGAGGTGCACCAACTGACCGCTGCCGCCAACCTCTTGCGACCGCTCCCCCTGAGTACTCTCATCCAACTCCGCCTCTCGCCACAGGGTCCTGGAGAGGCTCTCGCGGTGGCCGGCCGCCAGGCGGCGCAACCTGAGCACCTCCTGCGGGGCTGCCCCATTTGGTCCCAGGGCAAGCACCCGCAAAACCGCCACTTCATCCTGGGGGCTGCAGAGGGCCCGCAGCCAGAGCCCCACCACCTGCACCGCCAGGCTGGAGGTCCAGCGGGAACGTTCCACCCGGCAGGGCACGCCTATCGCCGCCATCGCCTCCAGCAGGGGCGCCAGCTGCGCCACGGGGCTGCGGAAGAGCACCGCCACCTGGTCGTAGTCGACCTCTCCAGCCAGCCTCGAACGCTGAATCTCGCGCGCGATCGCGAAGGCCTCCTCGCTCTCATCAGGAGCCACCCAAACCAATCCCCTCGGGGAGGCGGCGTTCCCGGCGCCCCCTGGGGAGATCCGGATTCCTACGTCCTGGGTCCCCGACTCGAACGACATGCCCAGTTCAACCTGCAACTGGGCCCCCCAGTCCCCGGGCGGTGCCGGCAGCGACCACTCCGCCGGGGCCAGCTCGCTTCGAAAGACCTGGTCGAAGAAGCGGCTGGATGGGCCTCTAAAGGCGGGAATCGCGACCCGCCGGTCACCGGCCACCAGAGCGGCGTGGGGCGGCGACAGTCGACGCACCAGACCACCCAGCAAATACCACTGGGCGGAGGTGAGATCCTCCGCCTCATCCACCAAGAGCAGATCCGCCCAGCCCTCCATGAGGGTGGGGACACGGTCCAGGCTCGCCAGGGCTGCCACGATCAGGTCGCGAGTGTCGCGGGCCCCCATGTCCCGCAGCACGCGCTCATAGCCTGCCGCCAACAGCGCCAGTTCGGGGAGCATCCCCCGCTCCCCCCGCAGCCGCTCCGCCAGCAGGCCGGGGCCAATCAGGGACTGCTTCACGATCGAGATGAACTCGAGCGAGTCCTCGATGCAAGTCGGGTCGTCAGCCAGAGGGCGGAGGACGGACAGTAGGGGAAGCACCCGCCGCAACGCCTCCCGCATCGCCAGCCACTCCCCTATCCGGTCCAGACCACGGGTGGCCTCTGGGTCTGCCGCAGCCTCAATCAGTACTGCGCGTGCCAGGCCCTCGTGGGTGAGGACCCTCGGGCGCGGGTGTACGTCCGGCAACTTCCCCTCGATTCGGGAGCTCATCTCCCGCGCGCTGGTGTGGCTGCGGGTGACCACCACCAGCCGATGTGGGTCGAGGCCCTCGCCCAGCCATCGCACCGCCGCCTCGACCAGGACCTCTGTCTTCCCGGTGCCAGGACCACCCGACAAGCGGGTGGGACCGGCGATCGCGGGGACTCGGCCAGACTCAGCCTTCACGCCACGCCCCAGCTGGCCAGTTGCGGCTAGGGGATAGCCCAGCCCAAGCTCCGAGCGATCGGGCGCGCCCGGGGGCGGGCGTCGCCAGCTGGTCTCCGGTACTACCGGCCACGGGCGCGGCGGCTGGGGTCAGGATCCGGACCACCGCCTCCTGAACGCGCCAGGATCGGTGGCGTCGGCCCCACCGCCCGCCCGAGTCCTGGTCCCGCCGCCTGCGTCGGCTAGCCACCGTCCCCATAGCACTCCCGAGGATAGTGCCTGCCTCACTGGCCGCCATCGCCGCGGTTGGCACCAAGCGCAAGCGGCTGCTCGCGAACTTCCATGAGAGATGAGATCACCCAGTCCGAGCGCAACAGCCGCCGGAGGGCCACCGATCGCTGGGAAAGGTCCTCACCCTTGGCCAGCCCTCCCGCCACCCCTTCCAGGATCGAGACGATGAGCTCCCCCATCCACTCCGCACGGTCACGGTCGACCCCAAGGCCCGAACCCGCCGCCACCTTAAGCAGGGCCGCCATGAGCGCCTTGCCCAGCTCCCCGCGCAGGAGCTCCAGTCGCCGTCGGGCGGCCCCGGGATTGGCATCCACCAGCTGGAACAGGAGCCGAAAACCCGCCGGCGACTCGGCGGCGAAGTGGAGGAACTGATCCAGCAGGAACTCAAAGGACGGCAGCTCCGAGTCAGCGTCAACGAGGGCCATCGACTCCAGCAAACGTTGGCTCTGCTGCTCCACCACCGCCAGCAGCGCCTCGTAGCGATTGTGGAAGTGCCGATAGACCAGCGGCTTGCTGACGCCGGCCTGAGCCGCGATCGTGTCCATGGTGGTCATTTCCAGGCCCCGCCCGGTGAAGGCCAGCAGGCAGGCCTCGAGAAGTTGCTCGCGGCGGGCGTCACGGTGGAGGCGACGCTTGCGGTTGGGATCGCCGCGGCTGGCACGACGGGCGGTCAGACGCCCCACCGTCTGGATGGCCGGCTTGGACAGCCAAGGGGCCAGTTGCCGCTCGCTCTTCACCGCGATCCAGCCACTAGGCTTCCCATCTCAGGGCCGTTCGGCGGCACCGCGCCAGCGGACCCGCAAGCCAGGGCCGGCCGCTCCCCATCGGCTCCGCTCGCCGCTGACTGGAGGTGGCAACGGACAGGCGGGACCATCGCGGGCGCTGGGCTCACGTCGACTCCTCCTTGGCTTTGGGCACATTATGTGTCCCCCGCTCGGTTTCGTCGAGACCTTCTTGCTACCATCTCAGAGTGCGGATCGACCATGCCGGGCCGGGCGAGTCAGAGAGCGGGGCCACCCACACAACCGATCCTCCCGGTCTCGGTCCCTGGCAGGGTGATCGCCCCCAGGCGATCCGCTCAGGCACCGCCAGCTGGGCTGGAGTCAGCCCGGTCTCGACCAGGGCACCCCTTCGAGATTGGGGTCGGCAGGTGGTGCTGACCGGTACCTCCATTCGCAGCCAGGCATCGCACTCCGCCCCTGGCCCGGCCTCCCCCACGGCTGCCGCACGTGTGTCCGAGCGCGGCTCCTCGCCGACCGCCGGCACCCCTGGCTTGCACCGGGGACGGTTGGCGCGCCACGAGCTTGGCGGCCACCGAGGTGGACGACGGACCAATCGGGCCGAGATTGCAGGACTGCCAGGGGTAGAAGGGCTGCCGGCGCTGGCTCCGGGCCGGGTAGTGTCCCCGGCGGCCGCCGGTGGAGACACGGCTTGAGCGCGCCCAATCCCGCCATCCTCAACCACGCCGGTGCCCTTTACATCGGTGGCGAGTTCTCGGAGCCGCTCGGGGCCGGGGTCATCCCGGTCATGGAGGCGGCCACGGGAACCGTCCTGGCCCACGCGGCGGCCGCCGGACCAGAGGACGTCGAGCGCGCGGTCGAGGCGGCGGCGCGAGCCTTGCCCGACTGGAGCCGGAGCAGTCCCGACCAGCGTGCCGCCTTCCTGGATCTACTGGCAAAGGGCATCCGCGATCGGACCGAGGAGTTCGCCGAGGCGATCACCCGTGAGGTGGGGACCCCGATCCGCCACTCGCGGTCGATCCAGGTGGGCAATCCGATCGCGATCACAGCCAACACCGGTGAAGTGCTGCGCTCATACCCCTTCGAGGAGACCATCGGCAACTGCCTGGTGGTGAAGGAGCCGGTGGGAGTAGTCGCGGCGATCACCCCCTGGAACTACCCACTGCAACAGGTGATGGCCAAGGTGGCCGCCGCCTTGGCGGCAGGCTCCACCGTGGTCCTGAAGGCCAGCGAGGTGGCACCTCTCACCGCTCTAATGCTGGCTGAGGTGGCCCACGCCTCCGGCCTTCCCGGCGGGGTCCTCAACATCCTGGTCGGCGAGGGCCAAGTTGCGGGCGAGGCCCTGGTCCGCCATCCTCTGGTAGACAAGATCTCCTTCACCGGGTCGACCCGGGCGGGGCGGCGCATATCTGAGCTGGCCGCGGCCCGCATCACCCCCGTGACGATGGAGCTGGGCGGCAAGTCCGCAAGCCTGGCCCTGGAGGATGCCGACGTGGCGACCGCCGCGAAGTTCGCGGTGTACAACTCTTTCTTGAACTCGGGCCAGACCTGCACCGCTCTGACCCGCCTGCTGGTACCCCGAAGTGCCCAGGCCCAGGCGGTCGAAGTGGCAGTGGCCACCGCCCGCAAGCTGGCCCCTGGCGACCCCCTGGACGAGGCGACCAGGCTCGGGCCGCTGGCGTCAGCGGCACAGTTGGAGCGGGTGCGGGGATCCATCCGGCAGGGGCTGGCGGAGGGAGCCAGCCTGGTGCTGGGGGGACTGGAGCCTCCCCCCGGGCTGGAAGCCGGCTACTACGTCCAACCGACCATCTTCACCGACGTGCGGCCGAAGATGGCCATCGCCCAGGAGGAGATCTTCGGACCGGTGCTCGTCGTAATCGGCTACGACAGCGAGGACGAGGCGGTGGAGATCGCCAACGGCACCCCCTACGGCCTGGCCGCAGCCATCTGGTCCGCCGACAGGGGCCGAGCCATCGAATTCGCGCGCCGCCTTCGGGCTGGCAGCGTGGAGGTCAACGGCGGAGCCTTCAGCACCTCGGCTCCTTTCGGCGGGGTCCGGGAGTCCGGCCACGGCCGGGAGTTCGGTCGCTACGGGATCGAGGAGTTCCTGGTCACCAAGTCACTGCAGCTGTGAGCGCGGCCCGATCAGGTGATCTCCGCGCCGCTCTGGCCGCGGGCCGGATCACAATCGGTTTTGACGGGGAGCTGGGGACCGAGATCGTGGCCGCCTCCGGGCAGCAGGTTGTGCTCAAGCTACGGATTGAGCCGCGGCACCTCCAGCCGAACGCGATCGTGCATGGGGGTGTGTGGGCGGCCCTGGCTGAGACCGCCGCCTCGATCGGAGCCAGTCTCAACACCTCCAAGCAGGTGGCCGGGATCGAGAACCACACGAGCTTCCTGAGGGCAATCTCCGACGGCGAGGTCACGGTGACCGCCGACCCAATCCACCCAGGGCGGAGCACCCAGGTCTGGAACGTGGTCATCTCGGACCAGGCGTCGGGCGTGCCAGGCCCGGTCGCCCGATCGACCGTCCGGCTCTACGTGCTTCCGGACGGCCGTCCCGGACGGGCCACAAACCAACCCTGAGGATCTGGGTCAGACGTCCTTGGCGGCACCGCCCGCCAACCGTGCCTGGGCTGCTGCCAAGCGCGCCCCGGGAACCCGGAACGGCGAGCAGGAGACGTAATCCAACCCCAACTTGTCGCAGACCGCGATCGACTGGGCGTCGCCACCGTGCTCGCCGCAGATGCCGATCTCCAGGTCGGGGGTGGTCGCCCTCCCCTCCTTGACCGCGAATCCCATCAGCCTGCCGACCCCGTCGGGGTCGAGGTGCTCGAAGGGATTGGATGGCAGGATGCCGTCGGTGACGTACTGACGCAGGAAGCTGCCCTCGGCGTCATCGCGGGAGACGCCGTAGGTCATCTGGGTCAGGTCGTTGGTTCCAAAGGAGAAGAACTGGGCGTACTCCGCCACCTTGGCGGCGGTGAGAGCGGCCCTGGGCACCTCGATCATGGTTCCGATCTTGATGTCGAAGCGGACGCCCTGCTCCCGAGCCACCGACTTCAGAGTGGCCTCGATGGTCTCCCGAGATCGGCGCAGCTCCTCGGCCGCCCCCACCAGCGGCACCATGATCTCGGGCACGGCCTTGACCCGCTGCCGGCGCAGCTCGGACGTCGCCTCGGCGATCGCCCTGACCTGCATCTCGATGATCTCGGGGTGGAGCAGTCCCAACCGGCATCCGCGCAAACCGAGCATGGGATTCTGCTCGCGCAGTTCCTCGACCGCGGCCAGCATCCGCTCGGCTCGGGCCAGCTTCTTCCCCGCCTTCTTGGAGTCTCTGAGCTGGGTGACCTCCACCAGCAGCTCATCGTGGTTGGGCAGGAACTCGTGCAGCGGCGGGTCGATCAGCCGGATGATCACCGGCAGTCCCTTCATGGCTTCCAGGATGCCGATGAAATCGGCGCGCTGGAAGGGCAGCAGCTTGGCCAGCGCCGCCTGCCGGTCTCCGATCTCCTGAGCCAGGATCATCTCCTGGACGTACGGCAGGCGGTCCTGCTGCATGAACATGTGCTCGGTTCGGCACAGCCCTATCCCCTGGGCCCCAAAGAGGCGGGCACGCCGGGCGTCCTCCGGGGTGTCGGCATTGGCGTAGATCCGGAGCCGGCGCACCGAGTCCGCCAGCTTCAGCAGCTTCTCCAGGTCTCCAGAGACGCCCGCTTCGATGGTGGCCACGACGCCCTGGATCACCCGACCGGTGCTGCCGTCAATGGTGAAGACATCGCCCTCCTTCACCACCACCCCGGACGCCTCGAAGCGGCGCTTGTTCAAGTCGATCTTGAGCGCCTCGGTGCCGGCCACACAGGGCTTGCCCATGCCCCGGGCAACCACTGCGGCATGCGAGGTGCGGCCACCCCTCGAGGTCAGCACACCCTCCGCCGCGATCAGGCCGTGCACGTCATCGGGATTGGTCTCGATCCTGACCAGGATTACCTTCTTGCCAGCCTTGGCCATCTCCTCGGCGCGATCGGCGTCGAAGACCGCGGCCCCGGTAGCCGCCCCGGGCGAAGCCGCGAGCCCAGTTGCCAGCACCCGGACTTGAGCCTTGGGGTCAATGGCCCGGTGCAGGAGATGGTCAACCTGATCCGGCTCGACCCGCCCCAACGCCTCCTCTTTGCTGATTAGCTTCTCCGCCACCATGTCGACCGCGATCTTGACGGCGGCGGCCGCGGTGCGCTTGGCGGTCCTGGTCTGGAGCATGTAGAGGCGGCCTTGCTCGATCGTGAATTCCATGTCCTGGACATCGCGGTAGTGCCGCTCCAGGCGTTCCGCAATGTCAGCAAAACTACGGTAGACATCCGGCAGGTCTCGCTCCAAGGTGTCGATCGGCTGCGGAGTCCGGATCCCCGCTACCACGTCCTCGCCTTGGGCGTTGAGCAGGTACTCGCCGAAGATGCGGCGCTCCCCAGTGGCGGGATCCCTCGTGAAGGCGACTCCGGTGCCGGAGTCACTGCCCATGTTGCCGAACACCATCGCCTGGATGTTGACCGCCGTGCCCAGGTCATTGGGGATGTGGTTGAACTCGCGATAGGCGATTGCGCGGCGGCCGTTCCAGGAATCGAAGACAGCCGCGATGGCCCTGGTCAACTGGTCCCAGGGGTCCTCCGGGAAAGGTTCCTTGGTGTGCTCTTCCACGATCGCCAGGAAGCGGTCGGAGAGCTTCTCCAGCAGCGCTGGAGAAAGCTCCGCGTCGCTGCTGACCTTGGCACTCTTCTTGGCCTGCTCGAGCTCGGCATCGAACAGCTCGGCCTCGATCCCGAGGACTATCCGGCCGTACATCTGAATGAACCGGCGGTAGGCGTCCAGCGCGAAGCGACGGTCCCCGGTGCGCTGGGCCAGCCCCTCCAGGGTCTCGCGGTTCAGGCCCAGGTTGAGGACCGTGTCCATCATCCCCGGCATGGAGAAGGCGGCTCCCGAGCGCACCGACACCAGCAGCGGGTTGGCCCGATCACCAAGGCGCTTGCCGGCTCGCTCCTCCAGGCCGCCGAGGTGCTGCCTGACCTCCTCCAGCATGCCCGCGGCGAATCCTCCCGAGCGAAGGTAGGTGAGGCAGGCCTGGGTGGTGATGGTGAATCCGGGAGGGACTGGCATGCCCGCCTTGGTCATCTCAGCGACTCCAGCTCCCTTGCCGCCCAGGAGTGCCCGCATGTCGGCACCCCCCTCTTCGAAGTCGTAGACGAACTTCGGAGCCGGCTTGCGGCTGGCCGTGGGATGCGTCTTGATCGCGGTCTTGGCCATCGATGAATGCCTCCTAACCCCAGCTCTGTCCATCTGAGTGTACGAGCATCGAGTTAGGGCCCTGGTTCGATCACAGGCTAAGATCGAACCGCAGCGGGCGCCGTGGGCTGGCACCCGCCCGCCGGTGGTTTGGCCGAGATTCAATGGGGGAAACCTCACCCGAATGGGGATGCACATGGGCGGTGGAGGAGCCCACCGGATGATGCGGAGCTATTCCGAGCCGGAGGCCAAGACCCCGATCAGCCGGAGCACCCTGCTGCGGGTGGTCAAGCTGTTTGGACCCTACAAGGGGAAGGTGGCGGGGGTGCTGGCCATCCTGGTGCTGGTGGCGGGCCTCGGCATCGTCAACCCGGTGATGCTCAAGCTGATCATCGATCAGGGGATCTTGGAGCACAAGACCCGCATGCTGCTGATCTTCGTGGGCATCATGGTGATCACCCCGGTGATAAGCACCGGCCTGGGAGTTTGGCAGACCTACCTCAACGCGGTGGTTGGCCAGCGGATGATGCAGGACCTGCGGGTCGCGCTCTACTCCCACCTGCAGAGCCTGCCGCTGCGCTTCTTCACCAGAACCCGCACCGGAGAGATCCAGTCCCGGCTGAACAACGATGTCGGCGGGGTGGATTCGGTGATCACCAACACCGCCACCAGCATCGTGTCCAACCTGACCAGAACCGCCGCCACCCTGACCGGGATGGCGGTTCTGAGCTGGCAGCTGACCCTGATCTCGGTCGCGATGATGCCGGTGTTCCTGGTGGTGACGACCAGGGTGGGCCAGGTCCGACGGAAGGTCAGCTCGGACACCCAAGCGACCCTGGCCGACCTCTCCGCGATCGCCGAGGAGACCCTGTCCGTCAGCGGAATCCTGCTCAGCAAGGTGTATGGGCGCGAGAAGGTCACCCACCAGCGCTACGTGAACGAGACCGGGCGGCTGACCAACCTGATGATCCGCCAGCAGATGGTGGGGCGCTGGTTCTTCGGGTTCATCTCCACCTTCTTCTCAATCCTGCCCGCCCTGGTCTATCTGGTCGCGGGCCTGTTCCTGCACGCCGGTCGCAGCGGCGGCACCTCGGTGGGAACTCTGGTCGCCTTCACCACATTCCAGTCCCAGCTCTTCTTCCCCATCGGGCAGCTGCTCAACGTCCAGGTCGAGTTGCAGGGGGCCCTGGCTCTGTTCGACCGCATCTTCCAGTATCTGGACGAGAAGGTTGAGATCGCCGACCGTCCAGGGGCGCTCAGCGTTCCCGCCCAGAGGATCCGGGGCGAGATCGCTTTCGAGGGAGTCACATTCCGCTATGAGCCTGACAACGAGACCCCGGCGGTCAACTCGGTCAGCTTTCGCGCGGAGCCCGGCCAGCTGGTGGCGCTGGTGGGCCACAGCGGAGCCGGCAAGAGCACGCTCACCTATCTCGCGGCCAGGTTGTACGACGTCGACGAGGGCCGAGTCACCCTCGACGGACACGACCTGCGAGACCTCACCCAGGAGACTATTCGCGACGCGGTCGCGGTGGTGACCCAGGAGACTTTCCTCTTCCATGGCACGATTCGGGAGAACCTGCTGGTCGGCAAGCACGATGCCACCGACGCTGAGCTGATCGAGGCTGCTAGGGCCGCCTCGATCCACGAACGCATCTCCGAGCTGCCCCAGGGTTACGACACCCTGAGCGGAGAGCGTGGCTACCGCCTGAGCGGAGGGGAGAAACAGCGGGTGGCGCTGGCCCGGGCCATCCTGAAGGACCCCAAGGTGCTGATCCTCGATGAGGCCACCAGCGCCCTCGATACGCACAGCGAACGCGAGGTCCAGGGGGCGTTGGAACAGCTGATGGAGGGCCGCACCACGATCGCCATCGCCCACCGGCTGTCCACCATCCTGGCCGCCGACCTGATCTTGGTGCTCGATCACGGTCGGATCATCGAGCGCGGCACCCACGCCCAGCTGCTGGCTCAGGAGGGTGCCTACGCCAAGCTCTACTTCGAGCAGTTCGCCGGGGAGGCCCTGAGCGCCGTCAGCTGAGCCCGGCCTCCGGCCAAGAGCAGTCCTGCTTGACGCAATGGTGACTGCTGGAAGTGGGCCGCTCCGCCAAGGAGGGTCGGCCGGGCGGCGCAATCGCCAGGGGTCGGTGACCGGGAGCGGTGCCGCCTATGGACGGCAGGCGAGCGGCTGAGGGACCTCCCTAGAATTCATCTGGGCACCTTCTCCGGTCGGAGAATGAGAGGTGGGCTGGTCGTTTCCTGCGCTTCTGCAGAGGCCCAGGCGAGGCGGCCCTGGCATCTATGATGCGGTGCATGCGGGTCGCCAGCTGGAACGTCAACTCGCTGGCGGCACGACTGCCGCGGGTGCTGGACTGGATTCGGAGGCGTGACCCCGACATCCTGCTCTTGCAGGAGACCAAATGCGCCAACCAGGCCTTCCCAAGCGCCTCGTTCGCCGAGTTGGGGTACTTTAGCGCTCATCACGGAGAGGGCAGGTGGAACGGGGTCGCTATCGTGTCACGGCAGAACCCGGTCGGGGTCGCCACTGGCCTCGACGTGCTTGCCCCCAACGGGATGGCTGAGGCCCGCTATCTGACGGCCAGCTGCGACGGGACGCGAGTGGCCAGCGTCTACGTCCCCAACGGCAGGGAGGTCGGCCACCCCTACTTCGACTACAAGCTGCGCTGGATGGCGGCGATGCGGAAACGGCTGCTGGATGACCGGGCCGCCGGCCACCCGCTGAGCCTGCTCGGCGGAGACTTCAACGTCGCGCCGAGCGACCGGGATGTCTACGACCCTGCCGCCTTCGCCGGCGCCACCCACGTCAGCCAGCCGGAAAGGGATGCCCTCGACGCCATCCTGGCGACCGGGCTGGAGGATCTTGCCCGCCGGGAATCCGGCCAACCCGGGTTCACATTCTGGGACTATCGGCAGGGTTTCTTCCGCCGTGGCCTGGGAATGCGGATCGACCTCCTGCTGGCGGCCCCGGATCTGGCCACACGGCTCGACCGGGTTTGGGTGGATCGAGAGGAAAGGAGCGGGACGCGCCCCAGCGACCACGCCCCCCTGGTAGCTGAGCTGACTTAGTCCGGCACGGTTCCGGAAGCGGGGCTCCTGGTGGCACGCTCCCTCGGGGCCGTGGCCGCTGGGGCCGCGGAGCCCTCAAGCGGGCGCGGTTATGAATCCCTTGGCAGCCAGGAGTTCGGCGTTCAGGAGAGCCGCTCCGGCTGCTCCGCGCACCATGTTGTGGGAGAGCACAGTGAACTTCCAGTCCTGCACCGGGCAGGGGCGTACCCGACCGACCACCACCGCCATGCCCGAGCCGGCGTTGCGGTCCAGTCGAGGCTGCGGCCGGTCAGGTTCGGGACTGAGGAGGATGGGCCGGGATGGGGCGCTGGGCAAACCGAGCCGTTGCGGCTCGGAAGTGAAGCCGCGAAGGGCGTCCTCCACCTCCCCCTGGGATGCCGGCCTGGCCAGCCGCACGGAGACGGACTCGGTGTGCCCATCCAGCACCGGCACCCGGTTGCACTGAGCGCTCACGGTCATCTCGGCAGCCACAAATCCGGACCCGTCGAAGGCGCCCAAGATCTTCAGAGGCTCGGCTTCGAGCTTCTCCTCCTCGCCCCCAATGTAGGGGATGACGTTGTCCTGGATGGCCCCGGCCGAAACCCCGTCCAGCCCGGCCCCGGAGATGGCCTGCATCGTGACCACCTGGACCGCCGCCAGCCCGAAAGCATCCTGAAGAGGCTTGAGCGCCATCACCAGGCCAATCGTCGAACAGTTGGGATTGGTGACCATGAAGCCGGCCCCGAAGCCGCGCCGCTGCCGCTGCCCGGGAATTGCCGCCGAGTGCTCCCAATTGACCTCAGGGATCAGCAGAGGGACGTCATCGTCCATGCGATGGTTGCGGCTGTTGCTGATCACCGGGAAGCCGGCCCTGGCATACATCTCCTCGGCCGCTCCCGCCACCGAAGAGTCCAGGGCCGAGAGCAGGAGGTCGCACTCCAACTCGTCATCCAGGTCCTTCACGACCAGCTCGCGAGCAGCCTCCGGCAGGGGCGACTCCAGCCGCCAGCCGGCCGCGGCCGAGTACGGCCTTCCGGCCGAGCGGTCGGATGCGACCACTTCGGCCAGACGGAACCAGGGGTGGCGCTCCAGCATCGCCACCAGGCGCTGCCCGACTGCCCCAGTGGCCCCCAACACCCCGACGCGGATGGTCCTCACAATGCCTTGAGTTTGCCAGGAATGGCACCGGTGCTGCCGGCCCGCGCCAAAATCGGTGCTGGTGCGGTAAAGTGTGCAACCGTGGAATGGGTAACGCTGTCGGGAGCCGTCTCTTCGCAGACCTCCCTTGCGCTTGGCCATGGCTCCGGTTCGGCCCGCTCACAAGCCATGAGCGCGCGGCCGACGGTGACCAGCAGCCGAATGCGTCAGCGTGCCACGGGGGACACGCTACTCAGGCTCTAGCGCGCTGGCGCTAGCTCCCCCGATCGACTTCCCGGTGCGCCCCAGTTTGCGCACCCAGCGGAACGGATCGAAATCCACCTGTCAGATCAGAGGAGCCATCAAGGCCATGAGCCAACTTTTTCAACTGCAGTGCCCCCAATGTCGACGTTACTTCGGCAACGGTCCGCTCACCATCTGTGAGGAGTGCTTCAGCCCCCTGGAGATGAGCTACGACCTGAGCTCAATCGGGCGCCTGATCGACCGTGCCACGATCGAGAGTCGGCCTCAGAACATCTGGCGCTACGCTGAACTGCTACCGGTCGCGGCCGAACACCGATCCGGGCTTCCGGTGGGCTTCACGCCGCTGCTGGCGGCGCCCACGCTGGCCCGGCGGCTGGGAGTCGATGGCCTCTATCTCAAGAATGACTCGGTGTGCTTTCCCACACTCTCCTTCAAGGACCGGGTGGTTGCGGTCGCGCTCGCGCAGGCCAGAGCCTTCGGATTCGAAGTGGTGGGATGTGCCTCCACCGGCAACCTGGCCAACTCGGTGGCAGCCCAGGCGGCTCGGCTGGGGCTGGAAGCTTGGATCTTCGTGCCCTCGGACCTGGAGCCGGCCAAGCTGCTGGCGACCGCGGTCTACGGAGCTCACCTGGTCCGTGTCGACGGCACCTACGACCAGGTGAACCGGCTTTGCGCCGAGATCGCCGAAACCAGGCGCTGGGGCCTGGTCAACGTCAACTTGCGCAACTACTATGCCGAGGGCTCTAAGACAGTCGCCTACGAGATCGCCGAACAGCTGGGATGGAGGCTTCCCGACAACGTGGTGGTGCCGATGGCCGGAGGCGCCCAGATCACCAGGATCGCCAAGGGCTTCTCCGAGCTGGTGGAGCTGGGCCTGGTGCCGCAGAGCCCGGTGCGGATCTTCGGGGCTCAGGCCGCCGGCTGCTCGCCCATCACCACCGCGGCCCAACAGGGGGTGCTCGAGATCGTGCCCCAGCAACCGGCCACGATCTGCCATTCGCTGGCCATCGGCAACCCCGCGGATGGATACCGGGCGTTGCAGGTCATCGCCGCCAGTGACGGGTTTGCCGAGGACGCCACCGACGACGAGATAATCAGAGGGATCAGGATGCTGGCCGAGACCGAGGGAGTGTTCGGAGAGACCGCGGCCGGAGTCACCGTGGCTGCCGCCGGCAAGCTGATCCGAGACGGCCGCATCAAGAGGGGCGAGACCACCGTGCTCTGCATCACAGGGAATGGACTGAAGACCACCGACGCTTTGGTGGCGGATCTCCCATTCGAACCCGCGCTGGCCCCCAAGCTGGCCGCCTTCGAGGCCAGCTTGGATCGATTGGCCGTGCCCGCATGACCTGCCCTGGGCGAGCGCTGGGGGGTCCCCTGGACGTCCCACGGCAGGCGCAGGCTCTGCCTGTCCCGGCCGGCCGAGTCTCGGTCGGAACCCAAGCTGGCGACGACTGGTCACCAGCCTTGGCCGGTTCGCGATGAGAGTTGCCGCCGCCCGGGCCAGGGTGCCAGCCACGTCGGCCAACCTTGGCCCCGCCTTCGATTGCGCCGCCGTCGCCCTTGACCTGCACCTCACAGTCGAGTCGGAACCCTTGGCCGAGCGGGTGTTCCAGGTCGACTACCGCGGGCCGGAGGCGGAGTCGGTGCCGCTCGATGGGTCGAATTTGATCTGCCGGGCAATCGCCGAGTTCTGCTCCCAGGCTGGCACCACGGTGGACGGGCTTCGGCTCCGCGTCGAGAGCGACATCCCAATCGGCGTCGGACTTGGCTCCAGCGCCGCCGCCATCGTGGCCGGCCTTTTGATCGGCCAGCAGCTGGCCGAGGTGCCCGTGGACGCGCCGAGGTTGCTGGCCCTGGCGACCTCCATGGAGGGGCACCCCGACAACGTGGCCGCCGCTCTCCTGGGAGGGCTGGTGGTGGCGGCTCAGATCGGCTCCCAGGTGGTGAGCCGCAGGATCGACGTTCCGACCGACCTGCGGTTCGTGGTCGTCACCCCCAAACAGCCGATGCCCACCGAGCTCGCACGCGCCGCCCTTCCCGAGCAGTACCCACGGGCGGATGTGGTCCAGAACCTACAGCGGGTGGCGCTGCTGACAGCCTGCGTGTTCTCCGGCGACTTTGACCTTTGGCCCCAGCTGTTCGCAGACCGCCTTCACCAGCCTCAGCGGGCGAGCCTGATCCCGGGCCTCTCCCAGTGTCTGGACCTCGAACACCCGGATCTTCTGGGCGTATTTCTGAGCGGTGCGGGGTCGTCGGTGACCGCAATCGCACGCCACTCTGGAGATGCCATCGCCCAGCTCCTCCGCGCACGCTTCCGGGCAGTGGGTGTGGCCAGCGAGTGTCGGGTACTGCGAGCAGCGAACCTGGGCGGGCTGTCCAGCCTCCCCGCGCCGGCGCAGCAGCCGTGACCGCGACCTCACACCCCCGGCTTGACGTCTTCAAGTTCGGCGGCACGTCCCTTGGAAGTGCCGAGAGAATCGCCCAAGCGGCCCAGCTGGTGCAGCGCCAGGCCGCCATCGGCCAGGTGGTGGTCGTGGTCTCGGCGATGGCTGGTGTAACCGAGGACCTGATCCGCGCCGCCGCCGCGGCCAGCCGGCACGAGACCGAGCTCTGGCAGCGGCTGGGAGAGCGGATGCACGAGAAGCACCTGCGCACCTGCCGGGAGCTGCTGTCCGGCGAAGAGCTCGCCCTGGCGGAGTCCGCGGTCGCCACTGCCAGGGCCACCTTCACCGACTTCTGCTCCGGCTTCTCGCTGGTCAACGAGGTCACCCCCCGGTCCCTGGACTCGCTCTCCAGCCTGGGTGAGGTCCTGGCGGCGACCATCCTGGCCGCGACCCTGCGCGAGGCGGGGCTCTCGGCGGAGGCGGTCGACGCCACCCAGGTGATCATTACCGACGATCACTTCGGCAACGCTGCGCCCCTGCTCGAGCCCAGCCGCCAGCGGATCGCCGATGGTCTCGGCCCGCGCCTCAGGGATGGGATCACGCCGGTCGTGACCGGATTCCGAGCGGCCACGGACGAAGGCCTCTGCACCACCCTGGGCCGGGGCGGCTCCGACTACAGCGCCACCATCTTGGGCGCCCTGCTGCCGGCGGACGAGATCTGGATCTGGACCGATGTGGACGGCATCCTGACCGCCGACCCGCGGCTGGTCGCCTCCGCCCATGTGCTCCCCGAGGTCTCCTACCGGGAGGCGATCGAACTCTCCTTCTTCGGCGCCAAGGTGATCCACTCCAAGTCCATCGAGCTGCCCATGCGGACGGGGATCCCCGTGTGGATCAAGAACAGCTTTCGGCCAGAACAGCGTGGCACCCGAATCGCCAACACCGCGGCCGGTCGACCCGGGGTGCGGGCGGTCGCCCACACCGCCGAGGCCCACCTCTTCACCGTCAGTGGCGCGGACGGCTTCCCCTTCACCAGGTTGGCGGCGGCGGTATTCAATGCCCTGGAGGCCGAGCGGGTCACCACCCTGATCGTGACTCAGTCCTCGGCTGAGAACGTGATCTGCTTCGCGGTCGCCAGTCGGGAGGCTGGCCGCGTGCAGCGGCGCCTGGAGAAAGAGCACAGCCTAGCCGGCAGCCCGCTGCTGGCCATCGAGGTCACCCCCAAAGTGGGTATCGTGGTGGCCGTGGGAGAGGCGATGAAGGGGACCCCGGGAATAGCGGCCCGTTTGTTCGGCGCTCTCGGGCGCCGCGGTATCAACGTGCGGGCGATCTCCCAGGGGTCGTCCGAGCTGAGCGTGTCGGCGGCGGTGCAGGCATCGGACCTGCCCGCGGCGGTGGGCGCCATTCACGAGGAGTTCGCGCTCTAGGGCGTCGGATGATCACCTCCCACCTGCGCTGCTTCAACCCAGCCTGCGGCTCTGAGCAACCCCGGAGCACCACCAGCTACGCGTGCCCAGACTGCCAGGGCCTTCTGGAGCTGACCTATGACTTCCCCTCCCTTCAGGCGCCGGACTGGCCCAGGCTCTGGCAGCAACGCCTGGGACCAGGCCCTGGCCGCGAAGGAAGCGGCGTTTGGCGCTTTCGCGAGATGCTTCCCCTGTTCGATGACGGGGCGGGGATGGTCTCCCTTGGGGAAGGCAACACCCCTTTGATCGCCGCTCCCAGGGCGGCCCAGTGGGCAGGCGTCCGGGCTCTCTCCATCAAGCATCAGGGGGCCAATCCCACCGGGTCATTCAAGGACCTGGGCATGACTGTCTGCATCACCGAGGCGCTCCGCCTGGGTGTAGGGGTCGTGGCCTGCGCCTCCACCGGAAACACTTCGTCTTCGATGGCTGCCTACGCGGCCCGGGCCGGAATTAAATCACTGGTGTTCGTGCCTCAGGGCGCCGTTTCCGGGGCCAAGCTGGCTCAGGCCATCGACTTTGGGGCTCAGGTCGTCGAGACTGGGGCCAACTTCGATCAGGCGTTCAGGCTGCTGCGCCAGATGTCCGATCAGTTGGGCCTGTACCTCGTCAACTCCATAAATCCCTTCCGCCTGGAGGGGCAGAAGGCAGTCGTGCTCCAAATCCTGGAGCAGCGCGGATGGCAGCCCCCCGACTACATCGTGCTGCCCGGGGGCAACCTCGGCAATGTTTCGGCGGTGGGCAAGGCGCTGGCGGAGCTGGCCGCGCTGAACCTGATCAGCAGAATGCCGCGCCTGGTGGTGGTGCAGGCCCAAGGAGCCAGCCCCTTCCACCAGATGTGGCGCAGTCAGAGCGCTCGAATCTCGCCTGTGTCGGAGCCGGCCACTCGGGCCACCGCGATCAGGATTGGCAACCCAGCCAACTGGCCGAAGGCGGCACGGGCGCTGGCGCAGACCGAGGGTATTACCGAGGCCGTGACCGACCAGGAGATCCGAGCCGCCAAGGCGGAGCTGGCCCAGGGCGGGATTGGCTGTGAGCCAGCCTCGGCGGCCACTCTGGCCGGGGTCCGGAAGCTGCGAGAGGCGGGCGAGATCGAGCCCGGGGCGGATGTGGTCGCCATCTTGACCGGACACCAGCTGAAGGATCCCGACTACATCACGGAACAGCTCGGGAGAGGCGGCATGCTCCAGGTGGAGCCCACCCCAGCAGCAATTCTGGGCGCGCTTAGGGACTGGAACTGAGCCGGCTTCCGGTCAGGTGCGCAGATAGGATGCCCCGTTGATGTCCAGGATCGAGCCGCTGGCGAAGGCAGCCTGGTCCGAGGCCAAGAACACGATTGCGGCTGCCACCTCCTCGGGCTGGGCGATTCGGTTGAAGGGACTCTGAGACCGGATCTCGGCCCCTCGGGGACGTTTCAGCTCCTCATTGGACATGTCGGTGGCGACCCAGCCAGGAGCGACAGTGGCGACGGAGATGCCATGTGCCCCGAGGGCCAGTGCCAGCGACTGGCCAAAGGCATTGAGCCCGGCCTTGCTGGCTCCATAGCCGGGCTGGCCGGGCTCCCCCCTAAAAGCCCCCCGCGAGGAGACGTTCACGATCCGCCCTCCCCGGCCCAGCATCTGGCGGGCCACGAAGTAGGTGACGTAGGCGGCGGCGCTGAGATTGACCGCGATGGTGCGATCAAAGGCCGCCCGCCAGCTCTCGAAGTCCATCTCCGTGAGATCGTGGAGCAGGCTGGTTCCCGCGTTGTTCACGAGCACATCCACCGCGCCCAGGCCAGCCACCGCAGCCTCGACCACCCGGCGCGCCGTGTCAGGGTCGGCGAGATCTCCGCCCACGACCAGGTGCCCACTCCCATCAAGTTCGGCGACCAACTCCAGGGCGAGCGCCTCCGAATCCCGGTGGTGCACCGCCACCCGGTCCCCTCGGGCCGCGAAGGCGAGGGCGGTGGCGCGGCCGATGCCTCGGGATGCGCCGGTGACCAGGACTCCCCTACCCGCCACGGTCATACCCTCCCACGCATCGAATTCATCCGGGCCAACGCGGCTGGCGCGTGCTTCCAGAAGTGACCGCCGGGGGTCTCGTTCATCACTGTCCCAGCCGCTCCGCGCACATCGCCTCCAGATGCTCCAGTGGCACTCGCACCTGTTCCATGGAATCGCGATCGCGAATCGTGACAGCGTGGTCCTCCAGGGTGTCGAAGTCCACGGTCACCGCAAGGGGAGTGCCGATCTCGTCCTGACGCCGGTAGCGCTTCCCGATTGACTGGGTGTAGTCGTACTCGGTGGCGAACCGGCGCCGCAGCTCCTGCTCCACTGTCCGAGCGACCTGGGTCAGCTCGGGCTTGTTGGACAGCGGCAGCACGGCCACCTGGAAGGGCGCCACCTGGGGGCTGAGGTGCAGCACCACCCGGGTCTCACCCCGCACTTCCTCCTCGTCGTAGGCGTCCAGCAGCAGGGCTAGAAACGTTCGGTCCACGCCCACCGATGGCTCAACCACGAAGGGCAGGAAGCGCTGTCCGGTGGCGGGGTCCGTGTATTGGAGGTCCTTGCCGCTGACCTCCTGATGGCGGCGGAGGTCATAGTCGCTGCGACGGGCGATGCCCTCCAACTCCGCCCAGCCCCAGGGGTAGAGGTACTCGATGTCACTGGAAGCAAGCGCGTAGTGCGCCTTCTCCCCTTCCCCGTGAGGACGGAGACGCAGGTGCTCCGGCTTGAGGCCCAGGCTCTGGTGCCAGCGGATGCGCTCCGCGCACCAGTAATCGAACCAGCGAGCATCATCGCCAGGGGTGCAGAACCACTCCAGCTCCATCATCTCCAGCTCCCGGAGCCGGAAGACGAAGTTTCCGGTCGAGATCTCGTTGCGAAAGCTGCGCCCGATCTGCGCGATTCCGAAGGGTACCCTCTGCCGGGAGGTGCCCAGCACGTTCTTGAAGTTGACAAATATCCCCTGGGCAGTCTCCGGACGCAGATAGACCACCGCGCTCTCATCCTCCAAGGGGCCAATGAAGGTCTTGAACATCAGGTTGAATTGACGCACCGCGCTGAGCGGCCCGCCACAGTTCGGACACCGGTCCCCCTCGAGATGGTCGGCGCGCCAGCGCTGGTGACACTCGCCGAGGCAGTCCACCAGCGGATCGCTGAAGTTGGCCAGGTGACCGGATGCCTGCCACACGGTCGGGTTCATCAGGATGGCCGCCTCCAGGCCCTCAACGTCATCGCGCAGGTCCACCATCTCCCTCCACCAGAGGTCCCGGATCCGCCGCCGCAACCGCACCCCCAAGGGGCCGAAGTCGTAGACCGCGTTGATGCCACCGTAGATCTCACTGCTCTGGAACACGAAGCCCCGCCGTTTGCACAGCGAGACCAGGGTCTCCAGCCGGTTGGGGCCAATCTCAGCCATCAGGACCTCCAGCGGCTCCCACCCCGAGCGCGAGGGAACCTGAATTCGAGCGAATTGGTTAATTCTATCCGCGGCCGACGGGAGCCGGACCCGCCAGCCGGGGCTGCCCGCGGCCCGCTTGGTTCATCCCGAGCCTGGTTGGGGACCACTCCAACGGGCGCTGGTAGCATCGATTTCGTGCTCCGACTCTACGACACCCTTTCCCGTCAGGTCCAGGAGGTCACTCCACTACGCCCGGGTCGCCTGTCGATGTACAGCTGCGGCCCCACCGTCTACCGCTCGGTTCACATCGGCAACCTGCGCACCTACCTGATGGCGGACTGGATCAAGCGCATCGCCAGGGCTCAGGGCTGGGAGGTGCGCCATGTCAAAAACATCACCGACGTCGGCCACATGCGCCAGGAGATGGCCGAGCGCGGCGGCGACAAGGTCATCGCCGCCGCTCTAGCGGCGGGACGCTCTCCCCGCGACATAGCGGGCGAGTTCGAACGGGAGTTCCACGGGGCGGAAGCCGGGCTCGGGATCGAGCCGGCGGATGTCTTTCCCCGGGCCACCGACCACGTCCCCCAGATGCTAGAACTGATCACCAAGCTGCTCGACCTGGGCCTCGCCTACCGGGCCGGCGGCAGCGTCTACTTCGACACCACGGCGTATTCCGCCTATGGGGCGCTCTCGCGCAACTCCCTGGCCGAGCTGCTGGTGGGGGTCGGCGCCGAGCCAGATCCCTCCAAGCGCCATCAGGCCGACTTCACACTCTGGAGGGAGGCCGATCGCGAGCGCCAGTTGATGGTCTGGGAGAGCCCATTCGGGACCGGGTTCCCGGGCTGGCACATCGAGTGTTCTGCCATGTCGATGGCCTACCTCGGGGAGCAGATCGACATTCACACCGGCGGCGTGGACAACATCTTCCCCCACCACGAGGACGAGCTGGCCCAGAGCCAGGGCGCGACCGGGCGCCAGTTCGTGCAACTTTGGGTTCACGGCCAGCACCTGCTCGCCGATGGCGTGAAGATGGCCAAGTCGTCCGGCAACGTCTACACACTGGAAGACCTCGAGGCGAGGGGTTTCGACCCACTCTCCTTCCGGTTCCTCTGCGCCACGGTGCGATATCGCAGCCGGCTCAACTTCACCTTACTGGCACTGGCTGCCGCCGAGCGGGGCCTGCAGCGCCTGCGGCGTCTGGCCGCCGACGACCGCGGAACTGCCGACGAGGGGTCCGCCGAGCAGCTCTTCCAGACGGTGCGCGCCGACCTGGAGGCTGACCTCGACCTACCCCGGGCGCTGGCCGACGTCTTCGCGTACGCCAGAGATCAGCGCCTCACGCCGGCCACTCGAGCGCTCGGCCTTAGGCGAAGCGACCAGCTCCTGGGCCTGGGGCTTGACATGCCCCCCGCCCCGGCACCAGCAGCGGGCGGATGGGAGTCGGTGGCCCGGTCCCGCGAGCTCTCGCGGGCAGCGGGGAACTTCTTCCAAGCCGACCGCGAGCGGAGCTCGCTGGTGAGCCTCCGCGTGGTGCCTGAGGACGCCCCAGACCACACCAGCTACCGGCGGGTGAGTGCCCTCGACCTGCGCCGCGGCCTCATCTCCTCGCCGCTCGAGGTCTCTGACCGCCGCCTGGAGGCCGACAGGTTGGAGCTCTCGGTCAGCCTGGTCGTGGAGGGCTACCCGGCCGACCTGAGCCGCTGCCTGGACAGCCTGCTGGCGCATGCCGGTGCCCATCGAATAGAAATCCTGGTGGTCGACAACGATGCCGACGAGGCGACTTCTCGGCTGCTGCAGCTCGCCGCCACGCAGCATTCCGAGATCACGGTGTTTCGAGCCGACCATCGCCTGGGAGAGGGCACCGCCCGCAACGTCACGGTGCGCGCGGCGGTAGGCGAGGCCTTGCTGATCCTGGACACAGGGGTTGAGGCCGAGGGCGATTACGTGGCCCCGATCTTGGCAGCCCTACAGGACCCCACGGTTGGCGCCGTGGGCCGTTGGGGAGCCCGAAGTTCAGACATGCGGGAGTTCTTCGACTCCGAGGAACTGGATGTGGACGCCATCGACGGATACTGCCTGGGCCTGCGACGCCACCGGTTCAGCGAGCTGGGTCTGCTCGACGAGCGCTTCCGCTTCTACCGAATGCTGGACTTCAACTTGTGCTTCGGTCTCCGGGCGCTTGGGCTCAGCCAGCGGCGCCTGCCCGACTTGCCCATGGTGATGCATCAGCACCGCCTCTGGGAGGATACCGATCCGGACGAGCGGGAGCGGCTGAGCCGGCTGAACTTCCGTCGCTTCTACGACCGCTGGCACCACCGGCCCGACCTGCTCCTGGCCGGCGCGTCAGAGCACCAGCCCGACTGACCTGGCCCCCAGGTCAGCGAATTTCTGCCAGCACCCGGGCCGACTTCAGGGGCCGGTCCAGGTGATGCTCCAGATGGGCGACCAGGATCGTCTCGACCTGGTCACGAAGATCAGCTGTCCAGCGTAGGCGGACCACCGTCGCCTCATCCGCAGCCGCCATCCTGCGCAACACCCTCAAGGTCACAGCGGCACAGGGCACGGCCAGGTCGGGCCCCGAAGCGCACCCGCCCTGGACCACGCCGCCGAGATTGGGGACGAACATCCCGGCGCGATCCTGGAGCGCCTCGCCGCAGCCCACGCAACGGTTGAGATCGGGCAGATAGCCTCCGACCGCGGCCAGGCTGAAGGCCGCCAGGGCCAGCTCCAACCTGGGATCGCGGGCTGGACTGGCCAGACGAGCTGCCGCCTCGGCCAGGATGTCGTACACCCGGGCGTCGGGATGGCCATCCTCCAGGGTGGCGTCGACGAGCTCGGCCAGCACCCCAGCGCAGGCCAGTCTGACCAGATCGTTGGGGGCCGGGGAGCCCCCCAGCTGGCGCGCCTGGGCCAGCACCGCCAGGTTGCGGCCGGGGATAAGCATCATCTGAGAGCGAGCCAGCAGGTCCAGGCCGGCCCCGTTGCGAGCTTTGGCCCGGCGCACACCCCGGGCCAGCACGCTCAGCTTGCCGTGCTCTCGCGTCAGCACCACGAGGATCCGGTCGGCGTCGCCGAAGGTGCGCCGGCGGAGTACCAGGCCCTCATCGGCGAAGCTGGCAGGCAAGAGGCTAGGGCTTGGGCGAGGGGGCGGACGCCGCCTGAGCGTCGGTGGCGACGCTCTCCTCCACTTCGAAGGGACGGTCCCGAGTCAGCCGCACTGTCTGAATCGCCTGGCGGTCAATCGACTCGACCGTGATGCTGACCCCATCGCCGGCTTCGACCACATCTCCCACGGAGGGGATCCGACCCAGCAAGGAGTAGACCAGCCCACCCACCGAGTCGAAGTCCTCCCCTTCAAGATGGAGATGCAGCAGGTCGTTCACATCATCCAGGCTGGCTGACGCCGTCAGCATGGCTACCGACGGGGCGATCAGCTGGATCTCCTCTTGCTCGGCCAGGTCGTACTCATCTCGGATCGGCCCCACGATCTCTTCCAAGACATCCTCTATCGTCACCAGTCCGGCGGTCCCGCCGTACTCGTCGACCACCACCACCAGGTGGATCTTGGCGAGCTGCATCTCCTGGAGCAGCTCGCCAAGCCGCTTCGCCTCGGGCACGAAGGTGGCTGGTCGGGCCAGCGCGGCCACGCTGGCGGGCGCCGGGCCGCCCAGGCCCCGGGCCCTGAGGAGGTCCTTCGCGTAGACCAC
>JABEUU010000168.1 GCA_013044295.1 Candidatus Dormiibacterota bacterium | reverse complement strand
TGCTGGCGCAGCTGGTGCCCTTGGTACAGCGGCTGTACTCGCTCTCCCAGCGCCTGGACGCCACCCTCTGTGAGATCAACCCGCTGGTGATCACCAGCGCCGGGCGCCTGATCGCGGGCGACGGCAAGATCGAGGTCGATCAGAATGCCGAGTTCCGCCACCACGACCTGGTCCGGGAGCTGGGTGAGGACCAGGGAGCCGGCTCCAGCGGCGAGGACCCCCTGGAGTTGGAGGCCAAGCGGCGGGGCCTGACCTACGTCCACCTCGGTGGCACCATCGGAGTGGTCGGCAACGGCGCCGGCCTGGTGATGAACACCCTGGACTTGGTCAAGCAGCACGGCGGCGAGCCCGCCAACTTCCTCGACATCGGGGGCGGGGCCAAGGCCGAGGTGGTCCGCAACGCGCTGGAGATGGTGCTCCTTGACCCCCAGGTGAAGGGGATCTTCGTCAACATTTTCGGCGGCATCACCCGGGGTGATGAGGTCGCCACCGGCCTGGTGGCGGCTCGGGACGGGCTTCAGATAACCGTTCCGCTGGTGGTGAGGATGACCGGGACCAGGGAGGTGGAGGGCCGCCAGATCCTGGAGGCGGCCGGGATCACCCCGGCGGTGTCCGCCCCTGAGGCGGCTTCGAAGATAGTCGAGCTGACTTCGGGAGGGAGTCGATGAGCATCCTGCTAAATCGCGATTCCAAGGTAGTGGTCCAGGGCATGACCGGCAGTGAGGGCACCTTCCACACCCAGCAGATGCTGGAGTTCGGCACCCAGGTGGTGGCGGGGGTATCCCCGGGCAAGGGTGGCGGCCGCCACCTGGGCCTGCCCGTCTTCGACTCGGTGGCTGAGGCGGTGGGGGAGACCGGCGCCAATGTCGCGGCGGTCTTCGTTCCCCCTGCGTTCGCTGCCGACGCAATCATGGAGGGCTCGGCCGCCGGGGTGGACCTGGTGGTGTGCATCACCGAGCTGATCCCGGTCAACGACATGATCAGGGCCAAGGCCATGATCGCCCGCCGCGGTACCCGGCTGGTGGGGCCCAACTGCCCTGGGCTGATGTCGCCCGGAGATCACGCCAAGGTGGGCATCATTCCCAACCAGAACGGCTATCCCGGACATGTGGGCCTGGTCTCCCGCTCGGGCACTCTGACCTACGAGATGATGCAAGCGCTGGCCCAGTCCGGCTACGGACAGTCGACCGCGGTCGGGATCGGCGGGGACCCCGTGCTCGGCCTCAGCTTCTCGGACGTGCTGGAGCTGTTCGCGAGGGACCCTGAGACCGAGCTGGTGGTGATGGCTGGGGAGATTGGCGGGGCGGACGAGGAGCGGGCGGCCGAGCTGATCGGCCGTGGGTATCCCAAGCCGGTGGTGGGCTTCATCAGCGGCCGGACCGCGCCCCCGGGCAAGCGAATGGGACATGCCGGGGCGATTATCAGCGGCAACACCGGCAGCGCCAAGTCCAAGGTCGAGGCGCTGGAGGCGGCGGGGGTGCGGGTGGCCGACACCATCGAGCAGATCGTCGACCTGGTTCGCGACCGGATCGGCGTGGCGCCCACCCGGGCCTAGCTCGGTATGGGCCTTTGCTTCGACCTCACCGACGAGCAGGAGGCGATCCGCCAGACCTGCGGGGAGTTCGCCGACCAGGTGGTGGCGCCGCGCGCGGCCGAGTTCGACCGCAACCAGGAGTTCCCCTATTCCGTGGTCGCCCAGATGGGCGAGCTGGGGCTGTTCGGCCTGCCCTATCCGACCGCGGTGGGGGGGGCGGGGGCCGACTTCGTCAGCTACCTCTTGGCGCTGGAGGAGATCTCGCGGGCCGACGCCGCCCTGGGCATCACCCTTGAGGCCGGGGTCTCCCTGGGGATTGCACCCATCTTTCACTTCGGCAGTGAGCAGCAGCGGGAACGCTACCTGCCCGAGCTCTGCTCCGGGCGGGGCCTGTGGGCGTTTGGCCTCACCGAGCCCGAGGCCGGCTCGGACGCCGCCGGCACCGCCACCAAGGCGGTCCGGGAGGGCGGGGAGTACGTGATTGACGGCACCAAGTCCTTCATCACCAACGCCGGCACGGAGATCAGTCGCGGGGTGACCATCACCGCGGTCACCGGAAACTCGGGCGGTCGGCCCCAGATCAGCGCCATCATGGTCGAGAAGGGCACCCCCGGCTATCGGCAGGCGCCTCCCTACCGCAAGCTGGGCTGGCACGCCAGCGACACCAGAGAGCTCAGCTTCGATTCCTGCCGGGTGCCCATCGCCAACCTGGTCGGGCGGGAGGGTGGTGGCTTCGGCCAGTTCCTGAAGGTGCTGGAGGGGGGCCGGATCGCGATCGCGGCCCTCTCGGTCGGGGTGGCGCAGGCGTGCCTCGACGCCAGCCTCGGGTACTCCCAGCGACGCCGCCAGTTCGGCCGGACTCTGAGCCGGTTTCAGGCGACCCAGATGAAGCTGGCGGACATGGCGACCCAGATCGAGCTGTCGCGGCTCATGGTTTGGCGGGCGGGCCTGCTGGTGGACCAGGGCCAGCCCGCGGGCAGGTTCGCGGCCATGGCCAAGCTGCAGGCCTCGGAGACCGCGACCTGGTGCGCCAACCAGGCGGTTCAGATCCACGGAGGCGCCGGTTTCATGGAGGATCTGCCGGTGGCCCGGTACTACCGCGACGTCAAGATAAACGAGATCGGGGAGGGCACCTCCGAGATCCAGCGGCTGGTGATCGCCTCCCACCTGCTCGGGTTCAAAGGCTCGGTGTCGAGCCTCCTCGAGGGGCCGGGTACGGCCTGATCCCGGCTCATGGAAGGACTCGCGCCGGGCGTACGATATCCCCATGAATGATCTCGATCCGGTGATTGTGTCCCTGGCGCGCACCCCCTTCGGGCGGCTCCGGGGAGGGCTCAGCTCGATGGCGGCGGTCGACCTTGGGGCCCATGTAATCAGGGCAGCTTTGGAGCGTGCCGACATCCCCTTGGAGCAGGTGGACCAGGTCATCCTCGGCACTGTGATCACCGCCGGTCAGGGCCAGGTGCCAGCCCGCCAGGCCGCCCTGCGCGCGGGGCTGCCGTCGTCGGTACCAGCCCTCTCGGTCAACAAGGTCTGCGCCTCCTCCCTGAAGGCGGTCAACCTGGGCGCGGTCCTGATCCGCGCCGGGGAGGCCGAGGTGGTGGTCGCGGGCGGCATGGAGTCCATGTCCCAGGCTCCCATGCTGCTCCGGGGAACCAGGCAGGGCATGGCGATGGGCAACCTCACCATGTACGACTCGATGATCCTGGATGGGCTTACCTGCCCCGTGGACGACGTCCACATGGGCGAGCACGGCAGCTCCGTCGCCCTGGAGCTGGGGATCTCCAGGGCCGTCCAGGACGAGTACGCCCTGCTCTCCCAGCAACGTTACGAGCGAGCCCGGGCCGCCGGCCTCTTGGCCGAGGAGATCGTGCCGGTCGAGGTGCCCGGCCGGCCCCAGCCGGTGCTGGTCGACCGCGACGAGCAGCCCCGGCCCGAAACCACCCTGGAGAGGCTGGCCGCGCTCAGGCCCGTCTTCGGTGGTCCGGATGGGAGTGTGACCGCCGGCAACGCCCCGGGGATCAACGACGGGGCCGCGGTCCTGGTCCTGATGAGCCGGGGGCGGGCCAGGAGCCTGGGGGTCGAGCCCCTGGCCACCTGGCTCGGATACGGGGAGTCGGCCGCCGATCATCCCTACCTGGCGACCGTCCCGGCGCTGGCCCTGGAGCACGCCCTGGACAAGACCAAGGGCGCGCTGACCGCGCAGGACCTGGACGTGATCGAGATCAACGAGGCCTTCGCCTCGGTGGTTCTGACCAGCGCCCGGATGCTGGAGGTGGACCTCGACCGCGTCAACCCCAATGGCGGGGCGATCGCGATCGGCCATCCCATCGGAGCCTCGGGGGCGCGCATCCTCGGTGCCTGCGTGCTGGAGCTGCGGCGCCGGGGCGGCGGGGTCGGGGCCGCCACCATCTGCTCAGGGTTGGCCCAGGGCGAGGCGACCCTGGTCGAGGTGGCCTGAGGAATCGGGGCGCTCTGGGGTCGCGGCATGGCTGCCGTCCGCGCCATCCCGGCACCAGCCCCAAGGTGTGAGGGCTGCTCTGCGGGTCGTGCGAGCGCGACCCGTCGAGGGCGTCCAGAACCAGGGCGGACGCCGGGCTTCGGCCGGCCTGCCGAACTGGGTCAGCCGCGCGACGGCAGGCCCGCCCGGCCCCGATCGGAGCCCGGTCGGTGGGATCGGGTGGCGCCACCTGATGGCGCTCGCCCTCTGCTCCCAGCCCCGATGTCGTGATGTGGACCCGGCGGTTGTCCTGCTGGCCCAGCCACGAGAGCTCGGTCCGCAGACGCGAGCTCGCTCCACCATCTGGGACAGGGCGCCTGATCCAGCCAGGGGTCCCCGGGTGGCGCTTGCCAGGCCAGCCAGTTTGCGCCACCTGATCAGGTCAGCCGGCCACCGCTCGGGCCGCCCGCGGGGACCGCAAGCCGAGGCGGCGCTTAGAATCTGACCTGGTCACAAGTTGTGCCGCGCCTGTGGAGGACCAGCAGATGGCGGTTGAGGTCGACGTCGACCGGCAGGCAATCCAGGCGAGTGTCCGGGAGCTGGCCCAGGGCCGGATCGCGGCCCGGGCGGCGGAGATAGATCGCACCGGGGAATACCCCTGGGACATCGTCCAGCTGTTCCGGGACCAGGACGTGTTCGCGATCGCATTCCCGCCGGAGTACGGCGGGCTCTCCGGCTCGGCGCTGACGCTCTCTTTGGTGGTCGAGGAGGTCGCCAAGGTGTGCGCCACCTCCGCGCTCCTGCTGGCGGTCCAGGCTCTGGGCGGATACCCGATCCTCATCGGCGGCAGCGAGCAGCAGAAGCGGACCTACCTGCCCGAGCTCGCCGCGGGCAGGAAGATCGCCGCCTACGCCCTCACCGAGCCCGATGCCGGGAGCGATGCCGGGGCGATGCGCACCAGGGCCCGTCGCGACGGCGATGGCTACCTCCTGGACGGGACCAAGATGTGGATCACCAACGGCGGGGTGGCCGATCTCATCGTGGTGTTCGCCTCCACCGACCCCGAGGCCCGGACCAGGGGCGTATCCGCCTTTCTGGTGGACGGCGACAGCCCCGGCCTGGAGCGTCGCGAGATCCACGGCAAGCTGGGCATCAGGGGCAGCAACACCGCCGAGCTCGTCTTCGACCACTGCCGGGTGCCGGCGGAGCGGAGGCTGGGGGCGGAGGGGGATGGCTTCAAGATCGCGATGGCGGTGCTCGACCGCTCGCGCCCCCAGATCGGTTCCCAGGCGCTCGGCATCGGCGCCGGGGCCCTGGAGTACGCCCTCGCCTATGCCAAGCAGCGCCACCAGTTCGGCCACGCCATCGCGGAGTTCCAGGGCATCCAGTTCATGCTGGCGGACATGGGGTCCCAGCTGGAGGCGGCGCGCTGCCTCACCCACGAGGCCTGCCGGGCGATCGATTCCGGAGACCCCCGGACAACCGAGCTGGCGGCGATGGCCAAGCTGATGGCCTCGGACGCCGCCATGAGGGTCACCACCGACGCCGTCCAGATCCTGGGGGGTTACGGCTACGTCAACGAGTTCCCGGTGGAGCGGATGATGCGCGACGCCAAGATCACCCAGATCTACGAGGGCACCAACCAGATCCAGCGGCTGGTGATCGCCAAGCGGCTGCTCGGCTGAGCCCAAGCCGGCGCGGGGCTGTGAGCCCCACCGCTTGAACCTGTCTACCATGTGGCGAGTGGAGATTGAGTCCCTGCTCAGGGGTGAAACGCGGGCGTTGGCGCGCGCGATCTCCCAGATCGAGGCCAGGGATCCCGGCGTCGGGGAGACGCTGGAGCGGATCTGGGACTCGCGCCCGCAGAGCGTCGATCTCAGCTCCCAGGTGGTGGGGCTCACCGGGCCGCCGGGCTCGGGCAAGAGCACCATGGCCGACTCCCTGACTCAACTCTGGCGCGAGCAGGGGCTGCGGGTCGCGGTGCTGGCGGTGGATCCCAACAGTCCCTTCACCGGTGGCGCGATCCTCGGAGATCGGGTCCGGATGCAGCGCCACGCCCTGGACCCGGGGGTGTTCATCCGCAGCATGGGCGCCCGGGGCCACCTGGGCGGCGTCTCCCTGGCGACCAGGGGAGCGGTCCGGCTGCTGGACGCCCTGGGGTGGGAGATGGTGCTGGTGGAAACGGTTGGGGTTGGCCAGTCCGAGCTGGAGATCTGCGAGGTGGCCGACTCGGTGGTGGTGGTGACCACCCCCGGGGCCGGGGACGGCGTTCAGGTCATCAAGGCTGGCATCACCGAGATCGCCGACATCTTCGCCGTCAACAAGGCCGACCTGCCAGGGGCGGACAGGGTCACCCGCGACCTCCGGGACATGCTTCGGCTCTCCACCCCCAAGGCCGGCTGGAAGGTCCCGGTGGTCGCCACCGTGGCCGCCGAGGGGGTCACCGGCGTGCGCGAGCTGGCCGCCGCGATCGCGGCTCACCGGTCGCACCTGGAAGCCAGTGGCGAGCTCTCCGAGCGGCTTCGGCGCAGGCTGCGCGAGGAGGTGGTGGAGCTGGTCAGCGCCCGCGCTCGCGCTTTCGCGACCGACCTGTTGGCCGGAGGTGGCCCGGAGCTGCTACCGGAGGACGCCCGCAGGGCCGATCCCGAGCGCGCGGCCGACCTCGTGCTCGGAAAGTTCCACAATCAGGGCCTCGGAGCCGACGCTGCCGAGCTCTCAACGCTGACCGGGAGGAGCTGACGATGCTGGAGCAGAAGGCACCCTCCCTGGTCGACGACCAGGCCGCCCTGGAGCGTTGGGCCAAACGGTATCGAGCCTCCCGCGAGCGGGCCGACAGGACCGGCTTCGTGCCCCCCCCAGAGACCCTCTCGGGGTTGCCCGTCGAGCCTTTGTACACGCCGTCCAGCCTGAGCGGGCACGACTACGCGGCGGAGATCGGCTACCCCGGCGAGTTCCCCTACACCAGGGGCGTCTACCCCTCGATGTATCGGGACAAGGTCTTCACCATGCGCCAGTTCGCCGGTTTCGGCACCGCCGCCGAGACCAACCAACGGTATCGCTTCCTGCTGGCCCAGGGCCAGACCGGTCTCTCGGTGGCGTTCGACATGCCCACCCTGATGGGGCGGGACTCCGACGACCCGCTGGGAGAGGGCGAGGTGGGCAGATGCGGAGTGGCGATCGACTCTCTGGAGGACATGGAGCGGCTCTTCGACGGCATCGACCTGGGCCAGGTGACCACCTCCATGACCATCAACTCTCCGGCCGCGATCCTGCTGGCCATGTACGTCGCGGTGGCGGAGCGCCAGGGGGTGGCCGTGGCGAGCCTGGGCGGCACCCTGCAGAACGACATCCTGAAGGAGTACATCGCCCAGAAGGAGTACATCTATCCCCCGCAGCCCAGCCTCCGCCTGGTCACCGACGTGGTTGCCTTCTGCGCCCGCAACGTGCCCCGCTGGCATCCGATCAGCATTTCCGGCTACCACATCCGGGAGGCCGGATCCACCGCCGCCCAGGAGCTCGCGTTCACCCTGGCCGACGGCTTCGCCTATGTGGAGGCGGGCATCGCCGCCGGCATCCCGGTCGACCTTTTCGCCCCCCAGCTCAGCTTCTTCTTCAACAGCCATATCGACTTCTTCGAAGAGATCGCCAAATACCGGGCGGCCCGGCGGATCTGGGCCCGGCGCATGCGCGACCACTACCACGCCCAGGATCAGCGTTCCTGGCTGATGCGCTTCCACACCCAGACCGCGGGCTGCTCGCTGACCGCCCAGCAGGTGGAGAACAACGTCGCCCGAACCGCCCTGGAGGCGTTGGCGGCGGTGCTGGGGGGGACCCAGTCGCTGCACACCAACGCCATGGATGAGGTGCTGGCGTTGCCAACAGCCAAGGCGGCTCAGATCGCGCTCCGGACCCAGCAGATCATCGCCTACGAGACCGGGGTCACCACCACCATCGACCCGCTGGGAGGGTCCTACTTCGTCGAGGACCTGACCAACCGCATGGAGGCTGAGGCGGAGCGCTACTTCGCCGAGATCGACCAGCGCGGGGGCGTGCTGGGCTGCATCGAGGACGGGTTCTTCCAGCGGGAGATCGCCGATGCCGCCTTCCGCTACCAGCAGCAGCTGGACCAGGGGGAGCGGATCGTGGTCGGGGTCAACGCCTTCCAGTCAGATGGTGAGGATGCGCCCCAGCTGCTCCGGATCGATGGCACTGCGGAGCTGGACCAGAAGGCGGAATTGGCCCGCCTGCGGTCGCGGCGGGATGGCCAGGGAGTCGCCTCGGCCCTGGATGAACTGCGCTCGGTGGCCCGTGGGGACGGCAACCTGATGCTGCCCATCCTGGAGTGTGTCCGGCGCCTGTGCACGGAGGGAGAGATCGTGGCCGCGATGCAGGATGTCTTCGGGACCTACCGGGAGTCGGCTTCCTTCTGAGCTCGGTTGGGGCGCCGATGCTGCTCCCCGGATCCGAAGCGTCGGAGCCAGGCGGCGGTGTCCTGGCTGGATGGCCTGGGCTTCTCCGGTCGACCGGGGCCCGACTCCGGGCGTGACTCGCCCCCTCGCGGGTCGAATTTGGAAATCAGCTCCATCGACCCCATCGTGGTCGCGCCCAAGGCCCTGGCGGCGTCGCGGAGAGCGCGGTCACTGGTTGCCAGCACGATCTGGGCCCCTCCGTGGCGGCGCTGGCCGATGATCTGCAGGATCCGGTCGTCGGCACTGTGCCCGATGTCGGGGTGGAGAACCCTGGCGCCGTTGGCGCTGCCCGGTCCCCGGGGTGCCGGCGGCCCGTCGAACACGAATAGGAGCTCCGCGTGGAGCGATCGCAGCGGGGACCCCATCGTCGCCTGCACCAGCAGGGACTGGGCGGCGCCGTAGTCCTGGCGCAGCATCAGGGGCCGGCTCCTTGGCCAGGCCCAACTGACGTTGGTCCCATCCACCACCAGGAGGGGCTGGGCCACCTGGGTCAGGCCCTCCCAGGGACCGCGGCCGTCGGCGCCGCCCGCAGGCTCAGGAGGTCCCGGGCCAGCTGGCTGAGCCGCACCCGAAGCTGGCTGGGGAGCTGTCGCAAATTCACTTCGGGAAGGGCGGCGACGCCCCAGCGGGCACCTGCCAAGGCACCGGCCAGGGCTGGTGCGCTGTCGCCGGACACCCCGCGGCTGGCCGCGATGGCGACCGTCTCGGACCAGTCGCGCCCCTCACAAAGCGCCTGCACGGCGGCTGCCAGCACCCCGCCTGCGTCATCCCCGGCGGGCAGGCCCCCTCCGGGCCGGGGAGTGTGCAGGATGGCCGTGAAGCTCTCCGGGGAATCCTCGCGCAGGGCCTGCGCGACCCGGGGCAGGCAGTCCTCCAGGGGGCGGCTTAGCAGGTCGCGCGCCAGCATCGCCGCAGCCAGCGCGGCCAGCTGAGAAATCGGGTCGGCATGGGTGGCCACGGTGCAGCTGCGCACCCACCCTCTGAGGGTGACCCCACTCTCGCGGGCCGCGATGGCGATGGGCAGGCACCGGCTGAGCGGCGCATCCCCGCCGCGTCCGGGCACCATCCTGGCGACGGCCGGGGCCAGCTCGGCAGCTGGGAGGCCGCGTCGGAAGAGGCGCAGGGCCTCTCCGGTGATCGAGCCGGGGCGCTCAGGGATTGTCTGACCGTCAGCCAGCCAGCGCGGCAGCAGGTCCGCCGGCCGGGGCGGGCCTCCGCCCAGCAGGGCCTCCGCCACCGCCATGGCCTGGGTGGTCAGGCGCAGCGCCGTGTTGCCACCCGGGCTCGCGGTCCCCTCTCCCAGGGCCAGCCCCAGCAGCAGGCCCTCAGCCCTCGGGCCAATCAGCTCCCACGATGGCGGCGGGTTCAACATCCCTCGATTATTGATCCGCAGCGGATCCCGGCCCGGGCGGAAGCGGTTCTAAGCCGCCCCGAAGATGCAGCCGGGGTCCTCCCCGAGTGGATCCCCGGTGGCGGCGAAGGCGCGCGCTCGGGAGCCGCCACAGAGGCTTCGGAAGGCGCATTGACCGCAGCGCCCGCTGAACTCGGAGGCCCGGATCGCGCGCAGCATGGGGTTTTCGCGGTAGATCTCCGCCAGCTCCTGGACCTGGATGTTGCCCAGGGCGTGGGGAAGGAATCCCGAGGGGCGAACCGAGCCGTCGTGGCCCACGAAGATGACCCCCATGCCGTCGCGAGTGGCCACGCTGGGTGCCATCGCCCGCTCGGTCCCGGGGCCAAGCAGCTGGCGCAGCCGGGTGCGCAGGTCGCCGTACAGGGAGCCGAGGGCGAAGTACGCCTGGGGGTCATCCACCTCTCCCAGGCCCCGACGCCAGGTGGCGACCCGGCGGAAGAAGGGAGCCTCCACGGTGCGGACCAGGAAGCCGTACTGGGACGCTTCGAAGAGGAAGTGGGAGATGTCCTCGTTCTCAGCCGCGCTGGTCGCCGAGACGGCGGTGCCGCGGCCGACGCTGACCAGGAAGAAGACCTCCCAGAGGGGGATTCCAAGGCCATGGAGCATGGCGGTGACATCCGCCAGCTCGGTCATGTTCTCCCGCATAACGGTGGTGTTCACCTGAACTTTGAATCCGGCCTCTCGAAGCCAGCTGAGCGCGGCCACGGTGGCGTCGAAATGGCCCGGCACCCCCCGGACGCGATCGTGGGTGGCGGCCGTGGCGCCATCCAGGCTGATGGACACAACCCTGACTCCGAGCTCCAAGAATGGGGCCATGGCTGCCGGCGTGAGCCGGGGGGTGACCGATGGGGAAAGGGCCACGGTGAGCCCCAACCGGCGCGCGTGCGCGGTCAGCTCGAGAAGGTCAGGGCGCATCAGGCAATCGCCCCCGGTGAGGATCAGAATCGGTGCCGGTTTGCCGAACCCAGCCACCTGCTCCAACAGCTGGTGCCCAGCTCGGCTGGATAGCTCCCCGGGCATCGCCGTCGGGAGGGCGGTGGCGCGGCAGTGCCGGCAGCTGAGCAGACAAGCCTTGGTGGTCTCCCAGAAGACCAGGATTGGTCGCTGCTGAAAGTCCACTGGGCGCCTGATCGGCGGCGTCGGTAGGCGCCCCTCCGGGCCGATGAAAGTTTGCACCAAGCAAAGTTTGCCTCGTCCGGCCCATCTGGCACCCGCGTGAATTCACGCGCCCTGCTTCGGGAGGTTCCCACCTGGGTCAGCGGCCCCTGGGGTGCGAGATTGAGTCGGGGTCGGTCACACCTGGCCCCCAAAGGGCTCCATCTCTCATTAGAAAGCAACCCGGTCGGCCAGGTGGTGACTGCCCCGAGTCCCCGGGCCCCCCCATGGCTCCACGGTTCGGTGCATTCCCAGGAGGCGTGACCGCGGATGGCCGTTGGCTCTACCCACCTGGGTTAAGCGCTACTTGTGACGTTGGGTCCGGCGTGGGTGCCGCGGCCGCCTGGGAGGTGGCTCGTCTGGCTGCGCCGCTCGACCACCCCTGCAGCCGAGGTGGCGGCCCGGGCGCTCGCCCCGGCGCCCTGGCTGTGGCTGGGTGCTGGGAGCGGCTCCGGCCCGACCCCGCCCGCGGCAGTTCTCCACACCTTTTCCAATCCTGTCCCCTAAACTGACCCAATGGCTAGGAAGCCGGTCAGGATCCTCACCGCCAAGGTGGGGCTGGATGGCCACGATCGCGGCGTCAAGATAATCTCGCGGGCGCTCCGGGATGCCGGCGTCGAGGTTATCTACACCGGGCTGCACCAGACCCCGGCCCAGGTGATCGAGGCGGCGATCCAGGAGGATGTCGACGGGATCGGCATCTCGCTGCTCTCGGGTGCCCACATGACCCTGTTCCCCGAGGTGCTGCGCTTGCTGCGCGAGCGCGATGCCGAGGACATCGTCGTCTTCGGCGGTGGCATCGTGCCCCCTGAGGATGTCGCCGAACTCAAGCGCCTGGGGGTCGATGAGGTCTTCACCCCCGGAACCAGCATGCAATCGATCGTCGAATACGTCAACCGTCGCTTCGGGGCGGTCCCGGCCGGCGCCGCCTGATCCGGCGATTTGGTAAGATCCGGCCGTCCTGTGGAGGCGCCTCCGACAGGGCCTGCCAACTAGTCAATACCCGCTTGGAGTTCCATGAGTCTGACGCTTGAGGCCGCACCCCGCTCCGTCACGGGCCGCCGGGTCGGCCAGCTCCGACGTGAGGGCCTTGTGCCCGGCGTGGTTTACGGTCACAAGGTGAACTCGGTCGCGATCGAGGTCCCGGTCCGGGAGCTTTCCCGCCTGGTCCATGCCGTGGGCCAGAGCCACCTGCTCCAGCTCAAGGTGGCCGGCGAGCGCACCTTGCGTCCGGTCCTGATCAAGGAGCTCCAGATCAACCCGCGCACCACCGCCGCCGTCCACGTGGACTTCTTCCAGGTGAACCTCACCGAGAAGCTCAACGTCCAGGTGCAGGTGGTGCTCACCGGGGAGTCGCCAGCGGTCAAGTTCAACGTGGGCGAGCTTCTCCATGTGGTCCACACGCTCGAGGTCAGCTGCCTGCCCAACTCCATCCCCGGTGAGATCAGCATCGACGTCTCGGGCCTCGCCGAGGTGGACGACGCGGTGCGCCTGTCGGACATCACCCTGCCGGAAGGGGTGGAGCTGACGACGGTGGTCGACCCGACCGAGATCCTGGTCAAGATCGCCCCCACCCGGGTGGCGGTCGAGGAGGTCCCGACCGCGCTGGAGGTGGGCGCCGCCGAGCCGCCGGTGGCCGCCGGGGCCCCGGACGAGGGTTAGCTCGACTCTGCTCCGCGTCGGCGGGGAGGGCGGCCAGCTGTCACTTCGGTGAACGCCTGACCCTGATCCGTTCCAGGAGGTCGCGCAGTCTCGCCTCCTCTCCGTGCTCGGAGGGAACGTAGTACCGCCGATCTCCCAGCTCAGGCGGAAGGTGACCATGGCCCACCAGTCCCTCGGGGTCGTCGTGGGCGTACTGGTAGCCCTGGCCGAAGCCATGCTCCCGGTCTCGAGCGGTGACAGCGTTGCGCAGGTGCAGCGGCACCGGCAGGCTGAGGTGGGTGGTGACGTCGGCCGAGGCGGCGGTGTAAGCCCGGTACACCGCGTTGCTCTTGGGAGCCAGGGCCAGGTAGACGGCCGCCTCGGTGAGAGGCAACCGGCACTCCGGCATGCCCACCAGCAACACTGCCTGCTGTGCCGCGACCGCCAGTGGGAGCGCCCCGGGATCGGCGAGACCGACATCCTCCGCCGCCAGGATCACCATTCTGCGGGCGGGAACCGAGGGTTCCTCTCCGGCCTCAAGAAGGCGCGCCAACCAGTAGATGGCGGCGTCGGGGTCGCTGCCCCGCATCGACTTGATGAAGGCCGACAGGATCTGGTAGTGGAGGTCTCCGGCGCGGTCATGGAGCAGGTGGGGGCCGGCAAGGGCCCGGCGCACCGACTCGGCGGTGACCAGGCCGCCCGGAGCCAGTCCGCCGGCGGCCCTTTCCAGCGCGTTGAGCATGGCGCGCGCATCCCCACCGCTGCGGCTCACCAGCAACTCTCTACCCGCGGAGTCGAGTCCGAGGTGCTGTCGTCCCAGGCCGCGCTCCTCGTCCGCCAGCGCCCGGTCCAGCAGCTGGCCGAGGTCCTCTTCGGCCAGGGGCTGCAGGTCGTAGACCTGAACCCGGGACAGCAGGGCCCCGGTCAGCTGGTAGCTGGGGTTCTCGGTGGTGGCGCCGATCAAGGTGAGCAGACCGCTCTCGACGTGGGGTAGCAGGGCGTCCTGCTGAGTCCGGCTGAAGTGGTGGATCTCATCCAGGAACAGCACCGTGCGCTGGCCGGCGCGCCGTCTGACGGCGGCTTCGGCGACCACTTTGCGAATGTCACCCACCCCGGCGCTCACCGCTGACATGGCGACCAAGTGGGCGGATTGAGACCGTGCCAGCAGTTGGGCGATGGTCGTCTTGCCCGTCCCCGGAGCGCCCACCAGCACCATCGAGGGCAGGTTTCCGCCGAGAGTGGCATCCCGGAGGGCTCCCGCCGGACCGATGAGGGACGACTGGCCCAGCACCTCTTGCCATTCCGCGGGGCGCAGCCTGGCGGCCAGGGGGCTGTCTGGGCCAGGGCGGCTGGTGCTCACCGCGGCGGGTCCGGGCTCAAGCCTCTGGTCGGGGCTGGGAAAGAGCTCTTCCATGCGCACATCTTGACCGGCCCCGGGTGGCCCTGCGCGGGCGGCGCCCGAGATGGCGTGTTTTCGCCAATCTCCGGGCCGTGCTTTCACTGATTCCGCCCGGCCCCGGGATGCCCGATGCTGGAGTTCTGGTCAAACCGCCAACATGGTGGGAGCGGAGTCGGTCGGTACCGGCGTTCAAAAGCAGCGTCTGGCGGGGAGGAGTCGAGCATGGCAGTAGAAGGTGGCAATGGCGGCGAGCAGGCGGTCAAGACCCTGGCCGAGCTCGGCATGGACACTCTCTTCTCCCTGCCTGGCAGCCATATCGCCTCCCTCTTGGATGCGGCCCGGATGGTAGGGATCCGGGTGATCTCTGTCCGCCATGAGGAGAACGCGGTACTGATGGCGGAGGGCTGGGCGCTGGCCACCGGCCGGCCGGGTTTTGTCGCCGTGACGGCTGGGCCGGGCCTCGCCAACTCCATGGGCGGCTTGGCCGAGGCCAATGCCGCCGGCGCCCCGGTGGTGGTGGTGGCGGGGCGAACCGCCATCTCCAAGCGCGGCCGAGGCGCGGTCCAGGACCTGGATCAGCTGGCGGTGGTGTCCCGGGTGACCAAGTGGAGCGCTGAGTGCCTGGAGCCGCAGCGGATTGCCGAGTACCTGACCGAGGCGGTGAAGCAGGCTACCTGGGGGAGCCCCGGGGTCGCCTACCTCGAGATCCCCGAGGACGTGCTCGCCAGCGCCTGCGAGGCTGGCCCGGTCGCCGGCCTCCCTCCCGTCGCCAAGGCGGTCCCCGACGGAGCCGGCCTGGCGGCTGCCAGCCAGCTCCTCAAGGCTGCTCAACGCCCTCTCATCCTGGCCGGGTCGGGGGCGTTTTTCTCGGGGGCGGCACCGCAGCTGACGGCCTTCATCGAGCGGGCCGGGATTCCGGTCACCACCACCAGTGCTGCCCGGGGCCTGGTCGACGACGAACACCGGCTCTGCCTGGGCACGTTGGTGCACGGCGGGGCTGCCCTGGTGAGCGCGGATCTCGCCCTGGTGCTGGGATCGCGATTCAACGCCAATCTCATGTACGGGCAGCCGCCCCTGTTCGCGGACGACCAGGTTTTGATCCAGGTCGACATAGCTCCCGAGCATCTGGGTGGCCAGCGCTCGCCCAGCCTGGGGCTGGTGGGAGACGTGGGCGCGACCCTGGGCGCCCTCACCGAGCTCTGGGACGGGGCGCCCGACAGGTGGTCGGGCTGGGTTTCTGATGCCCACCGTGCCGCCGCCGCCAGCCAGGAGCTCTGGGACGGGGAGGCCGAGTCGGCGACCACCGCCCTGCACGCCGGCTGGTTGGCCCGCCAGGCGGCTCAGTCGTTCGAAGAGCTGGGCGGCGGCACCTGGGTCTCTGATGGTGGCGACAGCGTCACCTGGGGCATCGCGTTCTCGAAGGCGCACGCCCCCGGCAGCAACATGCTGATCGGGTCGGCGATGGGGACTCTGGGGGTGGGGCTGCCCTTCGCGATTGGGGCTGGCCTGGCCCACCCATCTCGCCCGGTATGTCTGTTCACCGGCGATGGCGCCTTCGGCTTCTCTCTGCAGGAGCTTCACACCGCCGCTCGAAACGGGGTTGGGATGGTGATCGTGGTGGTCAACAACGGGGTCTGGCGGGGCCCGGGCACCTCCCCAGCACAGGCCGAGGGCGAATTCGACTACAGCCTGCTGGCGGCGGCCGTCGGCGGCTGGGGGGTTCGAGTGGCCAGCCAGACCGAGTTCCAGCCGGCGCTGCGGCAGGCGTTCGATCTGGCCCGCCAAGGCCGGGTCTGCCTGATCGACGCCAAGGCCGACCCCCGGGTGGTCAGCAACCTGCTCCGCTCCCTGGATGAGCTGGGCCTGATGTAGGGCCGATCTATCAGTAGGAGACCCTGGTCACCCACAGCCGCTCGAACTCGGCGGCCGGAACCGCTGGGGACATCAGGTAGCCCTGGGCGGCGTCGCAGCCGAGCCGCTTCAAGGTCGCCATCTGGCCCGCCGTCTCCACCCCCTCGGCGACGGCGGTCAGCCCGATGGCGTGGGCGAGCTGAATCAGGCCGCCCACGATGGCGGCATCCTTGGGATCGCTGTCGACATTGTCGATGAAGATCTTGTCGAGCTTCATGTGGTCCAGGTTGAATCGCTTCAGATGCGCCACCGAGGAGTAGCCGGTGCCGAAGTCGTCCAGCGCCAGCTGCACTCCCAGGGTGCGGATTTCATCCAGGGCGGAGACCGCTGCCAACGAATCCGCCAAGAGGGCCGTCTCCGTGATCTCCATACAGAGCAGCGCCGAGGGCAGGTCCTCCTTGCGCAGGGCCGCGGCCACCATCTCCACCACCTGGGGATCGAGCAGCTGGCGGGTGGAGAGGTTCACGGACACCAGTGGTTGGGACTCCGGCAGCAGCCGGGACCAGCGGGCGCAGGCGGCGCACGCTTCCCCAAGCACCCAGGCGCCGATGTCCACGATGATGCCGGTCTCCTCCGCCAACGGGATGAAATCGGCGGGTGATACCAGACCGCGCTCGGGATGGTCCCACCGCAGGAGCGCCTCGGCGCCCACGATCTGACCTTCTTCAAGGCCCACCACCGGCTGGTACAGGACCACGAACTCGTGGTTTGCGAGGGCGCGGTGCAGGTCGGCCTCCAGCTTGACCCGGTCCCCGAAAATCCCTCCCATCGCGGAGGTGAACTCGACCGCGCGACGACCGCCGGCCGCCTTCGCGTGATACATGGCGATGTCGGCGTCGCGGAGCAGCTCGTCGGCGTCTAGAGCGGCCTCGGCGGTGGTGCGAACTCCGACGCTGGCGGTGATCACCACCTCTTGACCATGCACGAGGATGGGAGCCTCGACGGCTTTGACGAGTCGCTCCCCCATGAGCATCGCCATGGCTGGTGACCCGAGGTCCTCGGCCAGAGCCGCGAACTCGTCGGCGCCCACTCGAGCGATGGTGTCGCTGGGCCGGATCAGTCGCTGAAAGCGCTGGGCGACGGTGCGCAGCACCTCGTCGCCGGCGGCGTGACCCAGGCTGTCGTTGACCACTTTGAGCCGGTCGAGGTCGACAAACAGCAGGGCCGCCAGCTGGTCGCCCCGCTGGGCACGGCTCAGTGCCGCCGGAATCCGATCGAGCAGCAGGACTCGGTTGGGCAGGCCGGTCAGCGCGTCATGCCAGGCCTGCTGCTGGAGGGTGGCGTCATCCTCCTGGCGGGTGATGGCGGTGCCCAGGACGTGGGCCAGGCCCTGCGCGAAGTGGCTGTCGTCGTCGTTGAACTCGTGGCGGTCGACCGTGAAAGCCTCCAGCACTCCATAGGGTTGGTCGCCGGCGACGATCGGCACCCCCAGCCCAGACCGGATCCCGTAAATCTGCTGAAGATCTCCCTCATGGAACCGATCCTCGGTCGTGAAGTCGGACACCAGCACCGCTTCCGAACATCTGATCGTGAAACCGGCCAGGGACTGTTGCCCGCCGGGAATCAGGGCATTGCCGACGACCCCCGGCTCCCAACCGACCCCGGCGACGAACCGGAAGGAGTCATGGGTGCCGTTCCAGCGCAAGACCGATGCCTTGGGCACCTCCAGGTGCTGGGCCAGAAGGACGCTGGCCCGCTGGATGAGCAGGCCGAGGTCACGCACGGCGAGCGCATACTGCCCGAACTCGGCGATGGCGGCCTGCTGGCCGGACCGGCGGGTGGCCGCCTCCTCAGCCCGGTGCTGGCGGGTGATGTCCTGCGCCTGCCAGAAGATCCCGGTGTCCCGGGAGGCGAGCGCCGGCATGATGGTGCTGGACGCCAGCAACCACCGGAGTTGACCCGTGGCGGTGACCACGCAATGCTCGACTCGGGCGAGTCCCTTCTCGGGGTGCCGCTGCAACTTGCGGTGGTGGCGGAGAAGCTGGCGATGCTCGCCAGTGGGTACGAAGTCGAGCAGGCTGGTGCCCACCAAGTCCTCAGCGCGGCGTCCCAGGAGGTCGGCCAGCGCCTGGTTGACCTGGGTCAAGTTGAGATCGGCGGTCAGGGTTGCGCTGGCGATCCCGGTGCGTTCGAAGAGGTGGTGGAAGCGGTCGGCCATATCCTTGGTCTCGCGGGCGGAGCGGGCCTGCTCGGCCCGGTCGTCGAGGGTCTCCCAGGCGAACTCCACATTGGCGGCCAGGCGGCCCAGCAGGTTGAGCGCCTCGTCGTCGAAGAACTGGGGCTCGTCAGAGTAGACCGTGAGGATGCCCCGGACCCGCTTGGCCCGCATCATGGGGAAGCAGGCGACCCCACGGAAACCGACCACGCGGGCTCGGTCCAGCCAGGGTCGGAAACTGGGCTCGGTCTCGATATCCTGAAACACCGCCGGACGTCGGCTCCGGGCGGCGCGGCCGACCGGTCCCAGGCCCTCCGGGACTTTGGCGCTGGTGGAGGTCCTGAGGTTGAGCAGATAACCCTGGTCCTCGCCCCATATGGCGCCAGGAACCACCCACCCGTCGTCGCCAACGAGGCCCAGCCAGGCCATCTTCAGCCCGCCGTACTGGACCGCGATCCGACAGGCCTCCTGCCAGAGGCCGGCCCCTGAGGTGGCTCGGAGCATGGCCTCGTTACTCTCCGCCAGGGCGGTGCGGAGCTGCTCCAGCTGATGCAGACGATGCTGCAGCTCGCGCTCCCCGGTGACGTTCTCGGCCTGGGTAAAGGTGCAGATCGCCCGCTCGTCGCCGTCGCGCAGGACGGAGGTCGTGATTCGCACCCAGACCGGGTCTCCGCTGGGCCTTAGGTAGCGCTTCACCAGGCCGCTGACGGGCTTGCCGCGGCGGCTGCGGCGCATCACGGTCTGGCTGGCGAGGCGGTCATCGGGATGGGTGATGTCGAGGATGTGAGTCCCTCGTAGCTCCGCGGCGGATCTGCCCACCAACTGGCAGAAGGCAAGGTTGGCTCGTAGGATCCGGTGGTCCATCCCGATCGCGACCATGGGCGTGGTGGCCTGCTCGAAGAGAGGCCCCAGCACTCCATCCAGATCAGCTGGAGTGGGCTGGTCCTGCGAACGCAGGTGAGGTTGGCCAACTTGGAGATGCATGGGGTCGGCGCCAGCGTAGCGCGCGCCCGCCCAACCCTCGTCCCGTCCGGGTCGCAAAGCGGTTACACGTGGGCGTGGACCGCCTGGACCCACCGGACCGACTTGATTTGGGGCCAACCCGGCTCACAAACCCGGATAGGTGGCGCCGGGACAGGCGTTGTGGCGATATTGGTGGGGCGCCCGACCGGGGCCAGCTTGCGAGGGGGTGGCGCAGGCGCGGCAGCGGTGGCTGGAGGCAGCGTGGTTGAGCATTTGACGATGGGCGTCTTTCACCGTTCCTTGCCGCTGCTGGTAGCGGCCGAGCACCAGCGCTTTCTGGGGCAGGGCCTGGAGGTCGACTTCACGCCGGTGGAGTCATCCGGCCAGCAGTTCGCAGACCTCCGCTCGGGCCGTTGCCAGCTGGTGCATACCGCTCCTGACAACGTGCTCAACTACCGACTCAACCCGGGCAACGCCCCGGGAAAGGCGCTGCCGGTGGTCATGGTGGCCGGCATGGACCGGGGCTTGGGCCTAGGTCCGATGACGAGGAGAGGAGTGCGGCTGGAGCATTTCTCAGGGAGGAGGCTCTCCGTCGACGCGCCTGACCCTGGCTACGCCTACGTCGCCTACGCGCTGCTCGAGCGGCGGGGATTCGCCCGCGAGGTCGACTACGAGGTCGTCAGCCACGGTGGAGCAGCCGGCCGCTCGGAGCGGTTGCTGTCGGGCCAGGCCGACGCCACCCTCCTCAGCGGGGGCTGGCGCTTAGGGGCCGCCAGGCAGGTCTCCAGCACGGGGCGAGTGTGGGTGAGGCAGCCAATCCCTACCTCGGAGGGGCGATTGCCGCCACCCAGCTATGGCTGGAGTCCAACTTGGCCCTGGCCCTGCGCTTTCTCCGTGGGTACGTCAGTGCCACACGGTGGGTTCTGGACCCGCGCAATGGCGACCTGGCCAGGGAGTTGCTGGCGCGGACTCATGGGGTGGATGCGTCCACGGCGGCGGCGCTCTACGCCCTCGAGGTGAATCCCGGCTTGGGGGCGATTCCGGATGGCCAGA
>JABEUU010000167.1 GCA_013044295.1 Candidatus Dormiibacterota bacterium | reverse complement strand
CTGCGGCTTCAGCCTGGCCCCGGTGGGGGCCGGCCGGGGCGGGCAGCTGGCGGGCCTGCTCGGTCGCCTTTTCCCCCCGATCGAGCTGGAGTGGTCCAGCTTCGCCGAGCTCTTCCGCGTGACCGACGCGCGCGGCTATGTCACCAACTACGCTCCCCTGATCGGCCACAACACGCTCCGGATTGCCACCATGGGAATGGTAAGCAAGGCTCCGGATGTCGACGAGCTGCGCCAGATGACAGCGAATTTGGACACGGCGCTGGCTGAGGGGCTCTTTGGGCTGTCGACCGGACTTGGCTATCCTCCGGGGATGTTTGCGCCGAGAGAGGAGTTGATAGCGCTGGCCCGAGTGCTGCCGACTGGTCGCGTCTACGCAACCCACATGAGAGACGAGGGGTCCCAACTTCTGAGCAGCATTGCGGAGACTTTGGCGGTGGCGAAGGAGGCCGCCTGCCAGGTCCAGGTTTCCCATCTCAAGTCGGGGGGAAGGGCCAACTGGGGGCAGATCGGCGCGGCGCTCAGAGCGCTCGATGATGGCCGGGCTCGGGGTCTGGCCGTGGGGCAGGACGTCTATCCCTACGAAGCGGTGTCGACAATGCTCACCGCATGCTTGCCCTCTTGGTTTGAGGAAGGTGACAGCGAGACGGTGCTCGGCCGTTTGCGGAATCCCACTGCCCTTGCGCGGGCGAGAGCGGAAGTGAGCGAAGGAGCGGTATTCCGGACCGGTCGAGATGGGGTCCTGATCGCGAGCACGGGCAGCCATCGCTATGAAGGATCGACCCTGGTCGAGATCGCCGAGCAAAGCGGGGAGGACCCCTTTGATGCACTGGTCAGGATTCTGGAGGAGGAACGCTTGCGGGCGACCATGGTGGTAGTTTCCATGGACGAAGCTGACGTGGAGAGCGCCATTCGCCACCCCGCGACGATGGTGGGTTCGGACGGCCTACCGCCTGGCCTGGGTGGGCGGCCCCATCCGCGGCAGTACGGCACTTTTCCCCGAGTCCTGCAGCGCTACGTGAGAGAGCGCAAAGTCCTGGACGTGGCGGAAGCGGTGGGGAAGATGACCGCCCTACCCGCCGACACCTTTGGGCTGAAGGGAAGGGGCCGGGTGCGTAAGGGTGCCATCGCGGACCTTGTCGTATTCTCCCCGGCCGATGTCACCGAGGTGGGCACGTATTCTGATCCAGCGCGTGCCCCAGAAGGTATCTCCGCAGTCCTGATGGGGGGACGCCCGGTCGTGTTTGCGGGGGAATGGCTGGGGAGCCGTCGCGGGCGCCGGCTGACCGCATAGCCAGGAGACCCGAAAATGGGGTCCTCCCGCCTAGCGTCGCTGGAGGCGTACCTCGAAGGCGTCGCGGAGGGCGTCGCCAACAAAGTTGAATGCCACCACTGTCGCGACGATGCAAAATCCCGCCGGCCAAATCAACCACCAGTAACCCGCGAATACATAGTTGACGCCGCCGGAAAGCATCTCCCCCCAGTTGGACGCGGGGGGTGGCACACCTAGGCCCAGGTAGCTGAGGTAGGCCAAGATGAGGATCGCGTCGGCGACCTGAAAGGTGGCATTGACGACGATGGTGCCCACGGTATTGGGAATGATGTGTCGAGTGATGGTGCGCAGCCCGGTCCCGCCCATCATCCGAACTGCCTGAACGTAGTCGCGCTCCCGGATAGTGAGGGTCTCGGCGCGCACCAGACGGGCGGGCCCGAGCCATGCTACGACGGCGATGATGAAGATCATCAGGGGAACCGACGGAGTCACTACACTGGCGAGAAACAGCAGGAGAAAGAGTCCTGGAATAGCGAGCAGAGCATCCACCAGTCGCATCATGATGGCGTCAGCCAGGCCCCCCAGATAGCCGGCTACTGCCCCCCAGATCACACCGAAGGTGGTGCCCAGAAAGGCGGCCGCCACACCGACGATCAAGGAGGTCTGACCCCCCTCCATCAGACGTCCCAGGGTGTCATAACCGACGTTGTCAGTTCCTAAGAGATGGGACAGGGATGGGCCCTGATTGGCGCTCAAAAGGGCTGTCTGCACCTGATTGGTGTGGTAAAAGATGGGCCCGATCCAGCAGAAGAGAATGAAGAAGACGATGATTCCGAATCCGAGGACCGCAAGCCGGTTGGCGGTGAACACCTCAATCATGGACCGCCAACTGCTCTGCCCCGAGGTGAGTCCATCGTCCGCGCTCAGCTCGGGCGGGAAGGCACGAAGCGCGCTAGGTGGCTGAGTGGGCTGGTCTATCACCGCTCGGTCCGGAGGTGTTGGGTTGGAAGTGCGGTCATGAATAGCGCACTCGGGGATCAAGCACCGCGTATAGGATGTCCGCCAAAAGCGATCCCATCACGACTCCCACAGCCACGACTAGGGTCACCCCGATCTCGACTGGGAAGTCCTCGCTCTGAGCTGCTTGCCAGAAGAGGTAGCCAATCCCGGGGTAGTTGAAGAGGGACTCGGTGACCAGCGCCCCGCTGAGGATCCCCGGCAGCGAAAGCCCAATCAGGGTGACTATCGGGAGAAGCGCGTTGCGGAGCACATGGACGAAGAGGACGCGTCGCGGCGACACGCCCTTGGACTGAGCCGTGCGGACATAATCCTGGACCAGGTTCTCCAGGGTGGCGGAGCGCATGTAGCGGCTGAACAGAGCGATCGTCACCAGGCAGAGCGTCGCTATGGGCAGCACCATGTTAGACAGCTGACTCCACAAGGGAACCTCTCCGGTCGGACCGTTGGCCGGAAACCAGCCGAGCACAGTCGTGAAGAGCAGAATCATGATCAGGCCGAGGAGGAAGGTGGGCATGGAGTAGAAGAGAAAGGAGGCGCCGGTTAGGGCGTAGTCGTCGGGCTTGTTCCGACGAACGGCTTGATAAACGCCCAGCGGTAGGGCGATCATGACCGCAAGGATGGCTGCGGTTCCCACTAACGCCAAGGTGCGCGGCAAATTGGCTGCCAGCAGGGCGTCCACACTCTGATTCAACTTGTACGAGAACCCGAGGTTGCCGTGAAAAACCTGCCCCAGCCAGTCGAAGTATTGGACGGGAAGGGGCTTTAGGAGCCCGTATTCGCTTTCAAAGGTATGGATGGCGACTGCCGTCGCCTTGGGGCCAAGGACTGCGCGCGCGGGACCGCCGGGGAGAATGTGGAGCATCGCGAAGACCACGATAGAAACCCCAAGTAGCACCACCAGCGCTTGCAGAACTCGAGAGATCAGGTACCTTGTCATGGTCCCGGCTCCCCGGCGACCGGTGCGGGCGGCGCAGGAACTCGGCGAGCCCAGAGCGGTCGGCGACTTGGGGCAGACGAGCCCAGCAGCGGGCACCGAGGCAGGTCCATGGCCGGTACCTCTTGAGGCTTGTAGACGTCCGATTGTACAGGAGCTGGCAACCGTTTGCACAGCGACGAGCGCGGAAGGGGAGGCGGCCCGATTGGCTGCCTGGAGGCGGCGACTGGGTCACAGGCAGCCGACCCAGTCGCCGCCGCTCTGTACTCGTGTGTGGGGCTGGTGGTGGCCAGTCCCTCGGCCACGGCTCAGGCCGTGGGCTCAGGCGGTGCTGGGGCGGGGACATCTTCGAGGTCATTGGGCATCACCACCGATCCGGTCGTGCTAGCGGGATCTCCCCCCATTCAGGGAGGCGTCCGTCTCGGTCCCGGTTGCTTGAGCGTGCCGCTCGGCGCTCCACCGTGGTGAGTCTAGGCAGGCAATGGTGAGCCGAGCTGGTGGACGATGTCATGAGTGTCCCGGTACAGCTGCCGGTACAGGGAGTAGCGCTGATCGTAGAGCTCCTTGACCCGGGGGTCGGCGGAAACCGTATCCACCACCGGGTTCCAGGGCTGGTCGGGACGGACCAGCGCCAGCCCGACTCCGGCCATCCAGGCATCGCCCAAGCAGGCGCCCACTGACTCTCGATGAACCTGCTGCTCCCTACCGCAGACGTCCGAGACGATCTGGATCCAGGACCGGGCTCTGGTCCCGCCCCCCACGGCCGCAACCCGGACGGGTGGCCCGGCCACGCCGGCCATTGCCTCCAGATTGTGGCGGACCCCGAACGCGGTGGCCTCCAGGAGGGCCCGGAAAATGTGACCCCTGCCGTGATTGAGCGTCAGGCCCGCGATCACGCCCCGGGCCCCGGGGTCGAAGCGAGGGGTTCTCTCCCCTGCGAAGTAGGGAAGTGCCAGCAGGCCCTCCGAGCCAGCCGCTACCCTCGCGGCGGCGTCAAACAGGTCGTCGAAGGAGCTGCCTGAGAGGTCGCGGAACCAGGATGTGAGAGCGCCTGAGGTGGCCATTCCTGCGGCGAGAGTCAGTTGATCGGGCAAAATCCCTCGGGTCAGCCAGAGATGGGGACTTGGCCGAGCTGAGTCCGAGATCTGGACCAGGAACATGGTGGTGCCGTACATCAGCATCAGGTCACCCGGGCTTCGAACCTCGACTGAGGCCGCTTCCGCCCAAGCATCGATTGTCCCCGCTACGACTGGCGTCCCGGGGCGTAGGCCCGTGGCGGCGGCGGCGGCGGCGGTGACGTGGCCCACCTCATCCAGTGGCGAGCACAGTCTGGGGAGCTCTAAGCCTGGGGCGATCAGCTCGGACCAGTCCGAGGCCCACTCATTCTTCATGAGGTCATACATCGGGCTGCACTGACTGGCGGAGTGATGATCGAGTATGTACTCGCCGGTCAAGCGGTGCACGATATGAGAGCTGGCCATGAAGAACCGCTGGCACCGCTCCCACACCTCGGGCTCATTGCGGCGCAGCCAAAGCAGCTTGGGCCCGACGGCCTGGGAAGTCAGCGGCGAACCACCTCGTGCCAGAATTCGGTCAGACCCTAGGGTCTGGTTGAGTTCGTCTATCTCCAGGGTGGCCCGGGTGTCCACGCCGTAGAGGATCGCGGGTCGTAACGCTGTTCCATCGCGCCGCGCGGGCAGCAGACAAGGGCCAATGCCGCTCACGCAAAGCGCCGATGGCGATGGGAGCCCGCCCTCCAGCAGCTCGCGGCAGATCGCCCTGAAGTCGGCCCACCAGATTGTGTCAGCGTCATGCTCGAACCATCCGGGCTTGGGCGTGGCCGTCGCGTGAGCTCGCTCCGCCCCGCGCAGAACGTGGCCTTTGTCGTCGGTCAAGCAGCCCTTGGTCGAGGAAGTGCCGATGTCCACCCCCATCAAAATTGTGGTCACGTCGCTTCACCAAATCCGTCGAAGTCGATGTCGGTTAGGTGGCAGAAGGCGCGCAGAGCCTCAACATGGTGTCCCGGGACCGCGTGGATGTGGTTGGCCCCGAAGCGATCCAGCACCTCCTCGGAAGCTGCGGCCATCCGCACGAAGGCGTGCGGCCACTCGTAGGTGGATGCCTTCATCAGCCGCTGGGTGGTCTCGTCGTCAAGGTTGACGATCTCCCCCTTGATGACCTGCATCCGGTAGCGCCCATTGGGCCGGTTGAGCCGGGCCAGAGTGACCTCCCCGGGAGCGGCGACATGGTGGATCGAGGCTCCACCAGCGGGAAAGTAGAACCCCTCCGGCAACAGGTGGACCCGTCTCATGTTCTCCAACGGATCCTCTGACCTCGCTGCATACCAGGTGGCGTGCTGACCCGAGTTGCAGAGGTCCCAAACGTCGTTGTCGCGGTCGTAGCAACGAAGGTCGGCGAACAGCACCGGAGTGTGGCTCAGGTGCTTGAGCACTTGCATCGTGAGGGCGCCGTCCATGTCGGCCTCGGTTGCGCAGACGTGGGTGTCCTTGGGCCCCTCCCAGTCATAGGGGTCGTTGAGAAAGGCCTCCGTCACGTCCATGGTCGCGAAATGCGTGGTGAGCTCCGGCTGGCCCTTGATACCCGAGAAGTCCAGGTGCCACTCGTCGATCAACTCGCGCACAGCGTGATAGGACCGCACCTGGCGCTCAAGCAGATCCGGGGTCAGCTGCCGCCCGTCGTAGCGGACCTCGGCCGCGTGCTGCTCTAGCCAGAGACGGCCAACCCGGGCGCGCTCAGGGCTGACCAGCGCGGCCCGCCGCACCACCTCCCATTGATCGATCTCCTCGACGTCGATCCCGAACTTCGCCATCCACTGGGCGGGATCGGATACGGCTGTGTACATCCCCATGGGGCGCCCGCCAATCCGTCCGAAGGTGCGCCCCCGTAGCCCAGTCTGGGCCGAGGCAGCGGCGATCCAGGAGGCGACGCGGGCCATGACCGCAGGGGCCGTGATATCACCCCAGGCTCTACCGTAGCGGCGGCCTGTCTGGTCGAGAGCACCCGCGGCGGCCAGCATCCCCACCATGCCGGGGTACTGCGGCGAGATGTTGGAGAAAAGCAGGATCGGGCCCGGCGTTTGAGTTGCCGCTAGGACCGCGAAGTTGGGGAACGCCCAGACTGGAAAGTTGAAGATGGTGACGTCGGGGTGACCAGCGGCGACCCGGCTGGCCTCGGTGACGGCCAGCTCGTTACTCTCGATGATCGCCTCTGCGGTGACGACGTCGTGCCCTTGGGCGCGCAGGTGACCGGCGATCTGTTGCTCGAGCCGGGCGATGAACTCCCGCAGATCCGTGTTGACAAAGCTTCTCCCGTCCGAGAAGTTGAGCAGCCCGACTCTAGCCATTGGTCACCCTCCCGCAATCGATGTCATTCGTCCCCGGGAGGACTGGCGGATCTCCAGGTGACAGTCAAAGCAGATTCGCACCGGTGGAAGTGTCCTGTCGGCCATGCGCGCAAAGAGTCTCGCGACCACCGCCTCGGACATCTCCCGAAGCGGCTGAGCCAGGGTGGTGAGCGCAGGGTCCAAAAGGCTCGCCCACGGCGGGTCGTCGAAGGCGACTATGCCCACCTCATCTGGAAGCAGAATCCCACCGGCACGCAGCGCCTGTAGAGCTCCAATGGTCATCAGGTTGTTGGCGATCACCAGAGCGTCGAGATCACGGCTCTGGGTCAGAAGCTGCTCGGCCGCCCGGCGGCCACCTTCCACCGTGAAGTCTCCGATTGCCGTCAGCGGCTCGAATCCTGCCGACTCGATCGCGGAGCGGTACCCCGCAAGCCGTTCGGCGGCGGTCGAGAGCAGCTCACCGCCACCGATGAAGCCGATGCGACGCCGGCCCGAGTCCACCAAAAGCTGGGTACCCAGGGCGATCGCCGCAGCGTTGTCCGCTATCACAGCGTCAGCCCTGGGGTCGGCCACCGGGCGGTCGAAGGCCACCACCGGAACCCCGAGGTTGATCAGGTGAGAGATGGCGTCGTCACCGTCCGCGGTTGGCGAGATCACGACTCCCATGACGCGCTCTGAGGCCATGACTTCGAGGTAGGACGACTGTTTCTCAGTATCCTCGGCGGTGTTGCAGAGCAGGACTCGGGTTCCCCGATCGTAAAGGGCCGCCTCGATGGCTCGAACCATGCTTGCGAAGTGGGGGTTCTCGATGTCAGAGACCAGCACCCCGACCGTGGCAGCCTGGCCCCGGCGCAGGTTCCGGGCCAGCTGACTGGGCTGGTAGTCGAAGCGACGGGCCGCCTCCAGCACTCGTGCCCGGATGCCCTCGGAGACTGGGCGAGAACCGCTCATGACCCGGGAGACCGTGGCCGGTGACACGCCCGCCAGCTTGGCGACGTCGTAGATCCGTACTCGCATCTGGTGGGGCGGAGGGTTCATGAAATCGATGTCCTAAGATCGCACAGCAGGACTGTCCCTGTCAACCGATCATGGCCGCGCCTGAGCCCAAGCGACGGTTCACAGGCTGATGACACGAATCTAATCGCCCCCCTACGGCTCCGCCGCCTTCCCCCTGGCCCTCCCGCCGACCGGCACCGACCACGCCAAGTTAGCCGGCTGGAGAGGACTGCGCCCGGGCGCGCTTCCACCTCGGATGCCAAGCAGGGTTTGACCACCAGCCGTCGGTGTGAGCCACGGCCGACGCTCCGACCGGCGACCAGGCTTGGGCGGTAGCGAGCTGGACCGGTCGAGCCGGGGCCAGGAACGTATCGGCGTGCGGGCCAACGCGGACGGGGATGGCCAGGCGGTGCTACCAGCTACCGTGGGTGCCCGCCTATGATTGGGACTCAGCGGCCAATTTCTGCGACCGCCCGACCGCGGGAGCCACCCTGGCAAGGGAGGGGATACGTGCCAGTAGACATGTCGGAGCCCATAGTTGCGTTCGCGTTGACGGACTTAGCAGGCCGCCCCCGTGAGGGCCACCTGCCTGACCGCAGCTTTTACGCAGCCAGCACCATGAAGGTGGCGGTCCTGGTGGATGTCTTCCGGCGCCACGATGCCGGAGTGGCCGATGTGGATTCCCAGGTCACTGTGGCCACCATGTTCCGCTCCGGCGTGGATGGATCCTCATTCGCGATCGACGCTGATGAGGTTGATGCCGAGCTGTCCGCCCGGGTCGGAGACCAGGTCTCGATACGGTATCTGGCCGAACGCATGATCACGGTCTCGAGCAACGAGGCCACCAACCTGCTGCTTCAGCTTTCAGGTTTCGAGGGCATAGCCGTTCTGCTGAAGGACCTCGGCGCGCACGGGACGGTGGTACAAAGATTGCTCGATGATGATCGCGCGCGGGCCGCTGGCCGCGATAACCACGTGACGCCAGCCGACCTGTCCCGGCTGATGACGGCGATTGCTGGAGGGGTAGCGGCAAGTCCGCGGAGCTGTGCAGAAATGCTGGCAATTCTCGGGCGCCAACACTACCGGGACGAGATCCCTGCGGCCCTTCCGGCGGGAACACGCGTGGCGAACAAGACTGGCTGGGTTACCGGCATTCTCCACGATACCGCTTTGGTCTGGCCCCGCGACGCCGCTCCCTACTGCCTGACGGTGTGCACCGAGGGTTTCCAGGACCAGCAATCCGCCCGTCAGGCCATTCAGGAAGTGTCCGCCCGCGCATGGGCGCGCCGGGAGCCCGCGGACCCGGGAGAGGCCAACCTGTGATCCGAACCGACTGGGGGCAGCGTCACCAGGGCGGCTGATTCTCCGCCGGCGGGAAGTTTCGGAGCTGATTCGGTGGTGGTGCGAATTGGATGGGGGCCGGTGCGGTGCCGTCTCCGTTGCCGGCCGAGCCGGAAGCGCGACGCTGGCCAGGCCCGAGAGCGGTCTCCACCTGGCCCGGTCGTACTAAAACGAGCGTTGGTAGCCCGACCGGCCCCAGCGATCCTTTCGGCCATCTGCACTTCGCAGCGCCTTGACGTCCGTCGGCTTATCAACGCTCTGATTACTAGCGGTGCGCCTTGTTATGACCTCGGCGCGGCATCGGGGGCCGGCTGTTGCCGCTGTCAGTCCAGGTGTATAAGTTGCTGGTGTCCAAGGCGATCACCTCATCGCCAAGGGAAGTCGGGCCAAGGTTTTGGGCCGACTCACCCATGATTGCTCCCGGGACCGCCTCTGGCACGAGGTCCATCGTCCGCCAGCAGTACCGGTTGCTCTTCTGGTCGGGGATGTCACGCATACCCCGCGCAGGGCGGGTGCCTCATGCCACTCGGCGAAGTCTCGCCGGGAGCGCCGCGACCGCACCTGGTTGACGGTGGCCATGACCAGGTAGGTGCCCACTGAGGGCGCCTGGTTGCCCGGTTGGGGGAGGTGTCGTTGGACGGTGGCGGCCGGATCCAGGTCCCGCGCCAGATGGCAAAGCGTGGCCACCGCCCTCAAGTGGCCAGTCCCCCCCGTTCGGGGTCAATGCTCCCTGCCGCATGGCCACCAGCTGATCGACCTTGCCCCGGTGGACCTGATCGGCACGGCTGGGCTTGCCACTCAGAGCGCCCGAGTGGACCGCAAAGTGGTGGGCAAGGACCCGCTAGTCCGTACCGCCATTCTGTGGGGTTGCGCGCGTCAGGGGATAGGTGGCGTGGTACATCCTGACGACGCGCCCGCTTGGGTCTCGAACCAACTGCAGCTCCTCGCCTCTCTCCGGACCACTCGTGGTGACGAAGACGTCTGGGCGAACTTGGCGAAAGCGGTTGGGGGCGGCGTCGGCTGGCGCGTCGGCAGCCACCGATTGCAACTCCCCGTCCCTCCAACGAAAGACGAACTCACTCCATTCGGACCACCACCTTCCCAAAGCGCTCGCAAATTCGGTAGGCGGCGGGTCCGCGGGTTGCCACGGGGTGGGATCAAGGGTGTCCTCTTCGACAAGCTCCAGGATACCTGCCGCCAGTTGGCCAATGTCCACGCCCGCTGTTGAGTTGGTGAATAGAACGACACTGTTGCCGCTGGCAGGAGATCCCAGAAGTGCTGCCAGGAATCCCGGCATTGCCCCGGTGTGGCCGACAAAGACCCGTTCCCCCTGCCGCCGCAGCACCAGTCCGAGGCCAAAGGCTGTGGTCCAGTGCTCCAGATCCGCGATCACCCGTGGCGCGCGCATTAGCTCGAGATGGGTCGCGGGAAGGATCTCCGGATTGCCTCGAATGAGAAAGTCGATCCATCTAGCCAGATCCGTCGCGGTGCTCCAGAGCTGGCCGGCCGGCGCAAGCGCGCCGCTGTCCCCGGGAAGCTCCGCCACAATCTCGTCGGTGAACGGGAGCACGGAATATCCCTGGGCCGCTGGGGGCTGGGGGAATGTGGTGGTCCGCTCCAGGCCAAGGGGCTTGAGGATTCGCTCTGTCACCTGGGACTCCCAGCTCTGGCCGCAGACCTGTGCCATCAGCTCGCCGAGCAGAGCGAAGCCGAGATTGGAGTAGTGCCACCAGTAGCCGGAGGGATAGAGGAGTCGTGCCGCCGCCGCATTCGCCGGCAGTTCTTCTCGGCTGGGGAGTGCACCGCTGGTCCCTACCTCGGCGGTTGCCTCCCGCTGCAGGCCAGAGCTGTGTGTCAGGAGCGATGCGATGGTCAGATCTGGGTGGGGCGCGTTAATCCAGTGGCGTCCGATCGGATCGGAGAGCCCAATCCGTCCCTCCGCTACTAGTTGCATGACACCAACGGCGGTGAAGGTCTTGGTGATCGATCCGACCCGGTATTGGGCGTCGAGGCCGGGGGAGGTAGCCGTGGTGATGTTCGCAGAGCCCAAGAGGACGGAGTCGAGAATCCGACCGTGACTGGCGACGCCGACCACAAGGCTGGGAAGCCGACACTCGCGCTGGGCGTCGGAGGCAAGCTGCCGTAACCGCCGGGCCGCACCGTCCGACAGCAACTTGCCCATCGTTACGATGTTAACGGTCACGGACGGCGCACTGTCAAGGAGCTGGCGGTGACCACGGCGCTTGCCGTCGACGTGGGGGTTGGGTCTAGGCAGGCGAGGGCGTCCATGTCTGTGCGCCGGCCTGAATGTCGAGGGTCACGAACTATTCACTGGTCGGCCTCACCGTGGCCAGTAGCGGGCGCGTGGGTGGCCCGGGCCAGATCTTGAAGCGAGTGCGGAGTCCTGCGCCGAGTTCCCGGCGTCGTGGCCCCACGCGGGCGTGCCAGCGCCGAGCTCGGAGCGGCACGTCTTCCGGCCCCAGCGCCCGCTTGCGGCTTCATGCTGCCGAGGTAGCTCATGGACGGGCTCCCAAATGCCGATCACGTGGGGTGCCTGACAGAGCCGCGTCCATCACTCGGGGGGTGGCTCGGGCCGTGCGCATGTCTTTGCCAGAGGTGGCGCGGAGCTGGGCGTGGCGCCTCGGCCGATCGATTGCGGCGGTCGCCAGTGCCGGCGACATTACGTCGCTGAGCAAGTCGAGCGCAGGGGCAGCTGGCCCGCCCGCCGTGCTGTTCCTAGGTGCTGTCGCCAACCGGAGATCTGCCCGAGTCCGTGCTCACCGTCCAGCTGGCAGAAATTGTCACCACGAGCAGGGAGGCTCACAGGCTTCTGCCCACCCCGTTGACGACCGCGGCCCAGCCTGGCTCCGGTCCACCCGCCGTCCGTGCCTCCCGGGCAAACCAGGCAACCCTCAGGCTGGTCGCCGCCCCGCGCCGCCATCCGGGTGGACGGCGGTGAACGCGCCGGCCGGACCACCTAGCCCGAGGCACCGCCCCGCCAGCTGCGACTCCGGGACCGGGGATCTCCGCCGGCCGCGCTGGAATCCTGGACCGCTTGGTGGCCAACCACGCGGTAGGACCGATTCGGTCGGCGCCCTCCGCAGCGGTCCTCGGCGGCGGAAGGATGCTGGGTTCGGCGTCGTGCGATGTCCTGCTACCATCTGCGACACATGCATTGCCAGCCGCGCGCGGGCTCGATTTGATCGAGCATCGACTTCGACCGCAAGCTCTCCGTTCGGGGATGCGCGTCGGGGTAGTCGCTCCCAGTGGGTCCACGCTGGAACCCTCAGAGACGACGCGCGGCATTGCGGCCTTGAAAGAAATGGGCTTTGAGGTTGAGCTGGCCGCACATACCTCGGACATCTACGGACATTTGTCAGGAAACGATGCCGTTCGCTCCAGTGATCTCCTGACTATGCTGGAGCGTCCTGACATCGACGCGATCATCTGTTTGCGAGGCGGCGCGGGTGCCATGCGCACGGCCCTGGCCCTCGATCCATCCCGGCTAAACAAGTTGCGAGAGGTTCAGCCCAAGGCGTTCATCGGGTACTCCGACATCACCGTCATTCATGCAGTCTTGGCGCGAGCTCTGGGCTGGGTCACCTTCTACGGACCCATGGTCATATCCCTAGCACATCCCACTGACTACACGCTGTCCGCGTTTCGCCGTGCCCTGATGGCCACCGAGGCGTTCCCAGTCGAACCGGACCCCGATGACCCGTACGTCGAGACGCTGGTTGCGGGAGAGGCTGAGGGAGAACTGGTCGGGGGCTGCCTCACGCTACTGGCAACCCTTGTGGGGAGTCCCTGGCAGCCCGACCTGAGAGGGCGCATTCTTTTCTTTGAGGATGTGGACGAAGAACCTTACGCCATTGAAAGGTATCTCAGCCAACTGCTGGCCGCCGGCCTGTTCCGCGGGTGTGCTGGCATTGTGATCGGGGAGCATGTCAATTGCGGGCCGCGGAGGCCCGGGCCCACTCTAGGGCTCGAGCAGGTGTTTCGCGACCTGCTCAAACCACTTGGCGTTCCGACCCTCTATCACCTACCGATCGGTCACGGGCGACACATTGCGACTTTACCGCTCGGAGCGCGGGCACGCCTGGACGCCACCCGGGGCACTCTGACCGTGGTGGAGAGTGGTGTCGTCTGACCCTCTAGAGGTCCTGCACTTCAGCGCACCGGCGCTGCTCGAGGCGGCCGAACAGTTCGGAACTCCCTGTTACGTCACCGCCCTTGCCGAGCTTGACCGGCGCGCGGCTGCCCTCCGACGGGCTTTCCCTGACCCTTGGATTCGACAGTACTCGCTAAAGGCAAACCCCTTGCCGGCCTTGGTCGAGCGCCTCGCCAAGGATGGCATGGGGGCCAACGTGGTGTCGGCCGGCGAGTGGGCCGCCGCAGCCCAGGCTGGGCTTCCCAATCGCCTGATCAGCTTCGAGGGCATCGGCAAGACCGATGCGGAGCTGCGGGCGGCGGTGGCGGCGGCGGCAGTGGGTGAGCCGCTGCGCTGGGTGACCGTCGAGTCCGGTAGTGAAATGCGCGTACTGGAGGAGGCCGCCAGAAGTGCTCGACTAGGCGAGTCCGAGCACTTCCTGGATGTTCTGCTTCGGCTCAACCCCGCCGTTACCCCGGAGACTCGGTCTGAGTTCCAAGTTGGTTCCAAGACCAGCAAGTTCGGCATGCCGGAGCCAGAGCTGAGAGAACTGGTCCAAGCTAGCGTGAGTCGGCCGTCGGGCCTTAGGGTGCGCGGCATTCACATCCATGTGGGGTCCCAACTGATGGGTACGCAAGCCTGGGCTGAAGGTGCCTTGAAAGCGTGCCAACTACTTGCCGAGATGTCCCACCTCAGCGGCGACCTTGACACCGTCGACGTCGGAGGCGGGTTCCCCTCCACTGAGAGCCCTTCGCCGACCGACTTCCGAGAGAGCCTCGACCAGCACCTGGACGAGGCGCACGTCGCGCTGCCGCGGTGGGTCGCCATCGAACCGGGCCGATACCTGGTGGCTTCGGCTGGCTGGCTGGTGACTCGCGTGTTGCACGTTCGCGAGCGCCCGTCGCTCCCTCAGGTGGTCATAGATGCCAGCATGTCGGAGCTGATTAGACCGGCCCTCTATGGCGCGATTCACCCGCTGTTCGCGCTCACAACGGCTGCGGGGCTTCCAGTCGCCACGGAGGTGGAGGGCGCGGTCTGCGAGAGCACTGACACGTTCGGTATCCACGATCTGCCGCCGCTGCGTCGCGGCGACCTGCTCGTTCTGGCAACCACCGGTGCCTATGCGTCATCGATGTTCTCGTCCTACAATGGCCGACCTCGACCTCCGGAAGTGTTGCTCCAACCGGATAACACCCTGACACTGGCTCGGCCAAGGACACCCTTTGCGCCGTGAGGTGCCGAGCTCGGGCCACGTTAGAAGCACTCTTCCTTCGCGCCACTGTGACTGCCGACTTGGGTTTTGCGGGGGCAGGCCGATTGACGGCGAAACTTCCAATTTCATGGGGTAAATGACCTACGGGGAATGGATCGGCCCACGGGACCTTTAGACGTTGAGGGTGGGGGCGGCACGTAGG
>JABEUU010000031.1 GCA_013044295.1 Candidatus Dormiibacterota bacterium | reverse complement strand
CGCGGGACCGGTGGGGAGCCCTGATGCAGGGCCTGGCCGACGACCGGGACGTCAGCCAACAGGACTTGGTTTCGATGGTCAACCAGAGCGCCGCCCGCGGCCCGGGCGGCGGCGAGCGCAGCCCCGGTCGCGGCCCGCGCGTCCTGGATGGCCACGCGGGCGGCACTCTGGTTGACCATCGAAACCAAGTCCTGCTGGCTGACGTCCCGGTCATCGGCCAGGCCCTGCATCAGGGCTCCCCACCGGTCCCGCGCCCGCTCCATCCGCGCGGCTGCGTCCTCCAGGGCGGTCTGGGCCCGGTGGCTGGCCCGGCGCGCTCCGGGGATAGGGCGCGCCCGGCTGACCGCGTCGGCCCCCAAGCGCCCGGGGTTGTCGAGCAGCCTGCGACCACTTCGGCTGCCGGCGAAGGCCTCGATTGCGGCCAGCAGAGCGGCTCGATGCGGATCGGGTATGGCGTCACCTGCTGGGGGTGGATCGGGGATCTGGCTCACGCTTTCCTATAATCCATGATCAGTGGCAGGTGAGGATGGTGGATCGGGCGGTGGTACCGGCATCGGGGCGGAGGCGGTGGCCAGCCTAAGCCGGCTGGCACGGCTCGGCCTCGCCCCGGAGGAGCTGGACCGGCTGGGGCGGCAGATGGGAGACATCATCGCGGCCGTCGGCAAGTTGGCCGGAGCTGACGTCAGCCAGGTCGATCCCACCTCCCAGGTAGGGGGACTCAGCAACGTCACTCGCCCCGATGAGGTGGTGGCTGGGCTGTCGGCCGAGGAGGCGCTCGCCAACGCCGCTACCCAGGAGGCCGGACTGCTGCGGGTTCCGGCCATTCAGTGAGCCTGCTCGAGGAGCCGATTTCCGAGCTTGCCCGCGGCCTGCGCGCTCGGGAGTTCTCATCGGTCGAGCTGACCCAGATGGCACTCGCCGAGATCGAGGCCAAGGATGGGGCGGTGGGCGCCTTCCTCCGCACGACCGGGTCAGCGGCGCTGGATCAGGCCCGCGCGGCCGACCGACGCTTGGCAGCCGATCCGGCTGGCGCGAGCACACTCTGCGGGATCCCGGTCGCCTACAAGGACGTCCTCTGCACCAAGGGAGTCGAGACCACCGCCGGGAGCCGGATCCTGGAGGGCTTCGTGCCGCCCTACAGTGCCACCGCGGTGCTGCGATTGGAGGCGGTTGGGGCGGTCGGGCTGGGCAAGCTCAATTGCGATGAGTTTGCGATGGGAAGCTCGAACGAGAATTCCGCCTTCCAGGAGACGCGCAACCCCTGGGACCTGGGCCGGGTTCCCGGGGGCAGCAGTGGCGGATCGGCTGCGGCCGTGGCGGCCCGTTTGGCCTGCGCCACCCTGGGCAGCGATACCGGCGGGTCGATCCGCCTGCCGGCTTCGTTCTGCGGGGTGGTCGGGGTCAAGCCGAGCTATGGCCGGGTGAGCCGCTACGGGCTCATCCCCTTCGCCAGCTCCCTGGACCAGATTGGCCCCCTGACCAAGACAGTGGAGGATGCGGCCCACGTCCTGGAGGTGATCGCGGGACGTGACAGCCATGACAGCACCTCGGCGGTCGCGCCGGTGGGGGATTTGAGAAGGCACCTCAGCGGAGGTGTTGATGGCCTTCGCCTTGGGGTTCCGGACGAATACCTGGCCATGGACCTCGACCCTGGCGTCCGTTCGGTGTTCGAGCACACGGCTCGAGAGTTAGAGGCGGCTGGCGCCCAGCTCATACCGGTCTCCCTGCCGAGCACCGAATACGCGCTCGCGGCCTACTACGTGCTCGCGCCGGCGGAGGTCAGCAGCAATCTGGCCCGCATGGACGGGGTGCGCTTCGGGCCTGGCGTGGCCGGCGCCCCCAGCCTGACCGAAGCTTACGAGCAAGCCCGCCACAGCGGCTTCGGACCGGAGGTGCGGAGGCGCATCATCCTGGGCACCTACGTTCTCAGCAGCGGGTATTACGACGCCTACTACCTGCGCGCCCAAAAGGTTAGGACCCTGGTAGCTCGTGACTTTGAGCGCGTCTTCGGCGAGGTTGATGCGGTCATCTCCCCGACCGCCCCGACGCCGGCGTTCCGTCTGGGCGAACGGGTTGCCGATCCCCTGGCGATGTACGCCACCGACATCCTGACCTTACCCGCCAACCTGGCTGGGATATCGGGGATTTCGGTGCCTGCGGGTTTCGCGGCCGGCCTCCCAGTTGGACTCCAGGTGCTAGGCCCACATTTGGGTGAGGGAGTGTGCCTGCGGGTGGCCGCGGCGGTCGAGGAGGCCGCCGACCTGTGGCGGAAGCTGCCCTCGCCGACCCCGCACGAGCTGAGGCCGGAGTGATGTCCGGCTACGAGTGCGTGATCGGGCTCGAGGTCCACGCCCAGCTACTGACCCGGAGCAAGATGTTCTGTGGCTGCCGGGCGGACTATCTCGGCCTGCCTCCCAACAGCAACACCTGTCCTGTCTGTCTGGGCCTGCCGGGGGCGTTGCCGGTGATGAACCAACGCGCGGTTGAGTACACCATCAGGACCGCCCTGGCCCTCAATTGCCAGATCCCGGAGTTCACCAAGTTTGATCGCAAGAACTACTTCTATCCCGACCTGCCCAAGGGCTATCAGATCTCTCAGTACGATCTGCCGCTCTCCTTGGGCGGATATCTGGAGTTCGAGGTGGATGGGGTGCTGCACCGGGCCGGGATAACCAGGGTCCATCTGGAGGAGGACGCCGGCACCCTCCACCACGCGGGCGAGATCCAGACATCGGCATTCTCGCTGGTGGACCTCAACCGGGCCGGAGTGCCGCTGATGGAGATCGTGGGCGAGCCAGACCTGCGCGCTCCCAACCAGGCGCCGGCTTACCTTGCCGCGCTGCGCCAGACCCTGATCTACCTGGGGGTCAACGACGGCAACATGGAGGAGGGCAGCCTCCGCTGTGATGCCAACATCTCGCTTCGGCCGGTCGGGAGCGATGCTCTGGGGGCCAAGGTGGAGGTCAAGAACATGAACTCCTTCCGTAGCATCCAGCGGGCCCTGGAGTTCGAGGTTGAGCGCCAGACCGAGCGGCTGGACCGGGGGGTCCCCATCGCCCAGGAGACCAGGGGCTGGAGCGAGTTGGAGCAGGTGACTGTCTCCCAGCGGAGCAAGGAGGAGGCTCAGGAGTACCGCTACTTCCCGGAGCCGGATCTGCCTCCGCTGCTGGTACCAAGGGAGCTGGTGGAGGAGCTGCGCGGACAGTTGCCAGAGCTTCCTCTGCCCAAGCGCGCGCGGCTCCAGAGCCAGTACGGATTGACCCTGGAGCAAGCCAGGATTCTCGCCGATCGGCCCGCCGACGCGGACTATTTCGAGGCCGTGGTGGCCGTCGGCGCGACCGCCCGGACCGCCGCCAACTGGCAGATTCAGAACCTGCAGGCGCTCTGCAACGCCGCCCACGTGCAGGTGGAGGAGTGCCTGGTGCCGGCCGCGGCGCTGGCCGAGCTGGTGCAGATGGTGGAGTCCGACAAGGTGAGCGGATCAGTGGCCAAAGAGGTCCTCTCCGAGGCCTTTGGCTCCGGAGCCAGTCCCGTTAAGCTGATTCGCGATCGCGGCCTAGGCCAGCTCAGCGACAGTGCCGAGATCGCCACT
>JABEUU010000166.1 GCA_013044295.1 Candidatus Dormiibacterota bacterium | reverse complement strand
GAGCCCAGCCCGGCCCAGCTGCGGGTGACCAGCGACCTGGCCGAGCTGCTGGCGACCCAGCTCCGCCTGCAACGGGCCGACCAACAGCAGTCGGCGCTGGTGCGCTCGGAGCTGCGGGCACTGCGCGCCCAGATCTCACCCCACTTCATCTACAACACCCTGGCCACCATCGCCAGCTTCGTTCGCACCGACCCGGAGCGGGCCCGCGAGCTTCTCATCGAGTTCGCGGACTTCAGCCGCCGGGCCTTCTCCGGCCCCAGCTCGGAGTTCACCACCCTGGCCGACGAGCTGGTCTACGTGAACCAGTACCTGACCCTGGAGCAAGCCCGCTTCGGGGCTCGGTTGACGGTGCGCTACCACATCGAGCCCGAGGTGCTGAGCACCGTGGTGCCGACCCTTCTGGTCCAGCCCCTGGTCGAGAACGCCGTCAAGCACGGGATCGAGCAGCGCCGGGGCAACGGCGTCATCTCGATCGAGGCCAGCGATCAGGACGACGAGTGCCTGATCTCGGTCAGGGACGATGGCCAGGGCTTCGGCTCACCCCTGGACCTGGGCGAGCACCCGGGGGCGCTGGGCAACATCAATCGCCGCCTCAGCCACATCTTCGGGCCGGCTCACGGGCTTGAGATCGAGTCCAACCCAGGAGGCGGCACCGTGGTCAGGGTCAGGATTCCCAAGTACCGTCCGGGCGTGAAGGCCTCCTAGGTGACTGAGCCCCCGTTCCTGGCGGTCGTCGTCGACGACGAGCCTCCCGCCCGCGAGGAGCTCTGCTACCTGCTGCGGCAGTCGCCCCGGGTGGGTGAGGTGCTGGAGGCGGAGGATGCCAGCCGGGCCATGGACCTGCTGGCGCAGCGCCGGGCCGACGTCCTCTTCCTCGACATCCAGATGCCCGGGCTGGATGGTTTGCAGGTGGCCCAGCTGGTGGCGGAGATGCCCGAGCCACCCCCGGTGGTCTTCGTCACCGCCTTCGAGCAGCACGCGGTGGAGGCCTTCCACCTGGCCGCCTTCGACTACCTGCTCAAGCCGGTTCGCGCTGACCGCCTCAACCTGACCCTGGAAAGGCTGGCGCTGGCGGCCCGGGTGGCCCGTGGCAAAGGCGCCGAGGCGGGCGAGGCGCCCCCCCTGGACGACCGCCTGGCGGTCACTCACCGGGGCCACATCGTGCTGCTGCCGGTGGCCGACATCCGGGTCGCCGAGGTCTCCGGCGAACGGGTGGCCCTGATCACGGCCGAGGGCCGCTACATGGCCCGGCTGCGGATCCAGGAGCTGGAGGAGCGGCTGGCGCGCCAGGGCTTCATGCGCGTCCACCGCCACTACCTGGTCAACATCCGGCACGTCACCGCGGTGGAGAGCTTCGTCAACAACACCTACCTGCTGCGGCTGGCGGGAGTGAGCGAGCTGGCAGTGCCCGTCTCCCGCCGCCACGGCCCTCAGCTGCGCTCGGCGCTGGGGCTCTGAGGCACCAGTGGCCCAGCTCCCCGGCTCCGACCCATCACCCCGGCTCCTGGAGTTCGAGGAGCAGACCGAGGTGGGGGGCCTCTACCTGCAGGCGCTGATGCGCCGCCAGCTGCGGCTCAGCCTGACTTTGGCCCTCACCTTCGTGGCTTTCCTTGGCGTCCAGCCCCTGCTCTCCACCTTCTGGCCCCCCTGGACCGCCATCAAGCTGGCGGGGATCCCTTTGCCCTGGCTGGTGCTGGGGGTGGGCTCATACCCACTCCTGATCTGGCTGGGCAGCCTCTACGTGAGCCGCGCCGAGGAGGTGGACGAGGAGTTCACCGACCTCCTCCGCTGAGGGCCCCGGATTGAGCCCCTCCTCGGCCGCCGTCTTCGGCCTTTTGGCGATGGCGGCTCTCAGCCTGGCGGCGGGCCTCTTCGCCCGCCGCTTCGCGCACACCACCTCCGACTTCATGGTGGCCGCCCGGGCCGTGTCGCCCCGGATCAACGCCGCCGCCATCAGCGGCGAGTACCTCAGCGCCGCCTCCTTCCTGGGAATCGCCGGGCTGGTGATGCAGTACGGCTATGACGTGCTCTGGTACCCGGTCGGCTACGCGGCCGGCTACCTGCTGCTGCTGCTCTTCATCGCCGGGCCGCTCCGGCGCTTCGGCGCCTACACCATCCCCGACTTCGCCGAGGGGCGCTTCGACAGCCCCCGCTTCCGGCGGCTGGCGGTGGGCCTGGTGCTGGTGATCGGGTTCTTCTATGCCCTGCCCCAGGTGGAAGCGGCCGGGATCACGGTGGAGACCGCCTCGGGGCTCCCCTACTGGGTCGGGGTGGTGGTGGTCTCGGGGGTCGTGATCGCCAACGTCACCGCCGGGGGTATGCGCGGGATAACCCTGGTCCAGAGCCTTCAGTTCGCGGTCAAGGTGTTCGCCATCTCGCTGCCGGCCTTCCTGCTGCTGCTCCACTTCGGCGGACCAGCGACCCCCTTCGGGTCGGCGGGGCTGGCCCGGCTGCCCCAAAAGACCACCTACCAGGTGACTGCGGGTGAGCTCTGGCAGCTCCCGGCGGCGACCGAGCTGCGGGTCAGCCAGCCCACCACCGTGACCTGGCAGCGGGGCGGCCTGGTGCGCGCTCCGGGAGCTGTCAGCGCCGAGGTGGCGGCGCCCCCGTCCCGACCTCAAGCGCGGATCCGGGGGCGCCGGCTGGCCATCTCCGGCCGCGCCCTTCTTCCCAAGGGCACGGTCATCTGGCAGGGAGCGGCGGCGGTCACCCTGGCGGCGGGGACCGCCGCCCCCTACGCCAGCTCGACCCCGGTCAGCACCAACACCGCCTGGATGGGACCGTTCGGACCGCTGGCGGGAGGCAGCGGGCATTCCCTGCTCTTCACCTACTCCCTGATCATGGCGATCCTGCTGGGGACGATCGGGCTGCCCCACATCCTGGTGCGCTTCTACACCAACCCCGACGCCCGCGCCTCCCGCCGCACCGCCCTGGTGGTGCTGGTGATGCTGGGGGCCTTCTACATCTGGCCCCCCGTTTACGGCGCTCTGGGCCGGGCCCTCGATCCCTCCCTGTACGGATCCAACCTCACCGACTCGGTGGTGCTGGTGCTGCCGTCGCTGCTGGGGGGCTGGCTGGGCCAGCTACTGCTGGCGGTGGTCTCGGCGGGCGCCTTCGCGGCCTTCACCTCGACTCTGAGCGGCCTGCTGGTCTCGCTGGCGGGCGCCCTCGGCCATGATGTCTACGGTCGCTGGCTCCGCCCCGAGGCGGGGCCGGTGGCGAGACGGCGGGCCTTCCAGCTGGCCGCGCTGCTGTCCGGGGTGGTGGCGGCCGGGTTGGGGTTGATGGTGGGCCAGTTCAACATCAGCGTGCTGGTGGGCTGGGCCTTCGCGATCGCGGCCAGCTCCTTCTTCCCTCTCCTGGTGCTCGGGATCTGGTGGCCGCGGCTGACCACCGCCGGGGCCGCCCTGGGGGTGGCTCTGGGCGGCAGCCTCGCCACCCTCGCCATCGTGACCACCATGGTGGCCACGGTCGCTCCCTCTCTTGAGCTCTTCCTGGCCCGGGAGTCGGCCCTGGCCGTGCTCCTGTCCCAGCCCGCCATCGTCACCGTGCCGGTGGCATTCCTGGCCATGGTGGGGGTCTCCTGGCTGCGCCCGGGGCCCCCGGCCGGGGTCGCCGCCAAGATGGTCCAGCTGCACGCCCCGGAGCTGCTGGGCCTGCGTCGGGACTACATCCCCGAGTAGGTCAGTAGCCGCGTACGGGGTCGGCCAGGTTGCGCAGTGGCTGACCCTGGGCGAACCTCCTCAGTTGCTCCCCGAACAGCTCGCAGGTGCGCCGGGTGAAGTTGGCCGAGCTCCAGCTGACGTGAGGGGAGATGAAGACCCCCGGCGCGTCCCAGAGCGGCGAGCCGGGGGGCAGGGGCTCCTCCTCGAAGGCGTCCAGGTAGGCCGCCTGCAGGGGACCGGAGCGCAGCCGGGAGAGCAGCGCGAGCTCGTCGATCAGGCCGCCCCTGGCGATGTTCACCAGGCAGCTCCCCTGGTTGAGCTGGGCCAGCAGCCGGTCGTCCACCACGCCTCTGGTCTCGGCGGTGAGGGGAGCCGCCAGCACCACCGCGTCGGCTCCCTGGCAGACCAGCTGGAAATCCTCCTGGGGATGGACGGACTGGACCAGCCCGTCGCCACCCAGATCGGGATGGCGACGCACCCCGACCACTCGGGCGCCGAAGGGCGCCAGCAGCCGCGCGGTCGCGGTCCCGATGGCTCCCAGCCCGAAGAGGACTACGCGCAGGTCCCCCAGCTCCCGCAGGGGCAGAACCTCCCAGCTGTGCTGACCCTGGTGGGCCCAGAGCTCGGGGTAACGCTTGCAGTGCTGCAGCAGGCAGCCCACCACGAACTCGGCGATGGGGATGGCCACCACTCCCACCGAGTTGGTGAGGATGATTCCGGGACGGCCCGCCAAGAGCTCGGCCATCTGGTCCAGGCCGGCGCTCACGGTGTGGACCCAGCGAACCTCGGGGTGCGCGGCCAGCGCCTCCACGAAGGGGTCGGAGCTGACTCCCACCAAGCGCCCCGAGAAGAGCATCCAGATGCAGTCCACCGGGCCGACCTCAGCTGAGGACTGCTCGGGCGGGATCACCACCAACTCGACCTCGGGCCCGGCCAGGTGCTGGACCAGGTCCAGGTCCGGCTCCGGGTAGCGGCCCACCACCAGACAGCGCACTCGGGCGGTTGCCGAGGCCATCAGACGGGCAGCTCGAACTGGATGGACCGGCGCTCGGCCGCCCAGGGCTCGATCAGCTCCCTGATGACCCAGAGATGCCGGGGGTGCGCGGCGTAGGCCCGGTAGCCGGCGGCGTCGTCGAAGTCGGCCACGATGCCGAAGTCCGAGTTGGTGGGATTGAGCCCAAGGTCCGGGCCCAACTGGTAGCCGCGGACGGTCGGGATCTGGGCCGGCAGCGCCGCCAGCGCCTCCGTGACCGCGCGCACCGCCTCCTTGGGGCATCCCTCCCGCCAGCGGATAAGGACCAGGTGTCTCAGCACTCCCTTAGCCTCCCAATCAAGACCGCACCCGCGCCAGATGCGGACCCACTTCGGCATTATGTCCGGATGGACAAGCTGCCCTCCCCCACGGTAACCCCACGGTGGCTCGCTCAGCGCCTGGCCGATCCCGACCTGCGCATCCTCGACGTGCGCTGGTCCCTGCCCAACGGAGCGGATGAGGATGCCTATCGCCGCGGGCACATCCCCGGCGCTGTCTTCTGCAACCTCGACACCGAGCTGGCGGCACAGCCGGGCCCCGGGGGCCGCCACCCCCTCCCGGACCCGGGGGCCTTCTCAGCGGCGATGCGGGCCCACGGCATCTCGGGCGCCACCCCGGTCGTGGTCTGCGACGAGGTGACCGGGGGAGCGGCGAGGGCCTGGTGGCTGCTGCGGGCGGGCGGCCATGAGGCGGTGTCGGTGCTGGACGGCGGGGTGGGCGGCTTCGTGGGCGCCGGCGGGGCTCTGGTGACCCAGGTCGAGCAGCCTGTGCCGGGGGACTTCCGGGCGACCGGGTTCTCCGGCTGGTTGGGCAAAGAGCAGATCGCCAGCGGCGAGGCGGAGGGCCGCCTGATCCTGGACGGCCGCGCCAGGGACCGTATTCTGGGCACTCCCAAGCGCCTTGTCCCGAGGCCCGGGCACAAG
>JABEUU010000165.1 GCA_013044295.1 Candidatus Dormiibacterota bacterium | reverse complement strand
GTGGGCAGCCTACGAGGCATGGTGTACGAGAGGGCCGTCCTGCGGCCGCGGATGGTGGCCGGGGCCGTGGGCGCCCCCGCGGGCGCGATCCGCGCGCTCTCTGCGGACGAGCTGGCGGCTCTGCTGGAACACGGCTTGGTCAGCGCCGCCCTGTCCCAAGAGCAAGCGGAGGCGATCGAGTCCGCCAATGGGGTCTTTCTATGGGACCGCGGCCCCGACGGTCCGCCCATCTACTGCGTGGTGGAGGCCTCCATCACCGCTCACCGCGACGACCTGGACCGGGCTGCGGCCCGTGCGAGTTGGCTGGCCGAGACCGGGGTGGAGACCCAAGCGGTGGTCCTGAGCGACGGCGTGGCCGAGGGGGTCGCCGATGGGATGAAGGCTCTGAAGGTGGCATGGCGGCGAGTGCAGCAACCCAAGGCGCCGCTTAGGAACTGATCCCCTGGGCGACCGGCCAGACCAGGCCTTGGGCACTACGGCTGACCTGACCCCGGCAACAATGCGCGCTGCGTCCACAGGTCCCGACGCGGTTCCCCCGCACTACTCCACTTTCAAGTAAGCCTGGGGCACCGGCCCGCGCCAGGCGTCGGGATGGAGCAGACGGGCCAGGATCTCGATCCCGTCTACCACGCGGGGCCCCGGCCGGTTGAAGTACCAGGAGCCGTCGACCGCGTAGACCTGGCCCGCCCTGACCGCGGGGAGGTCGGACCATCCGGGCAGGGCCTGGAGCTGGTGCGCCTGGGCCGCGGCCGCATCCAGCCGATTGCCGCAGGGCATGCAGAAAATTACCTCGGGGGCGGCGGCCTGAAGCTCAGGGAAGGAGATCTTGCGGGAGGGCTGGCCGGATGTCCCCAGGACGTCGATGCCGCCCCCGATGTCGACCTGGTCAGGCACCCAGTGCCCGGCCGCCATCAGCGGGTCCAGCCACTCCAGGCAGACCACCCGCGGGCGACCCCGGGTAGTCACCGCCCCACGCACCGCGTCCACCCGGGCCCACAGTCCCCGCACCAGCTCCGCCGCTCGCTCCCTGGTGCCGGTGGCCTGGCCGACGTCGATGATGCTTCGCATCACCTCGCTCAGGGTGTGCGGCTCGAGCGATAACACCGCCGGCTTGCCCGGCAGCAACCGGGCCGCCTCCAGGACCTCCGGATAGGCGACGGCGCAGACCTCACACAGCTCCTGGGTCAAGATCAGGTCGGGGCGGGCCCGGACCAACCCCTCGTGATCCAGCCGGTAGAGGCTGCTGCCCTCGTGGAGCGCCTCCTTCACATGGCGGTCGATCTCCCCTGGGGTCGCGCCCTGGTGCTCGAGCTCACTTTGAGTGAGCACGGTCTTGTACTCGGTCTGGGGAGGAAAGTCGCACTCATGGGTGATCCCGACCAGACTCGGGCCCAGCCCCAGGGCGAAGCAGATCTCGGTGGCACTGGGAAGGAGGGAGACGATTCGCAAGGCTCTTCCTCAAGCTCCCTCGGGGCCTGTCGCCGGAGCCAGCTCTTCGTCGGCCGAGGCCGGCACCTCGCTCATGCCCAGCACGGGCACCGACTGACGGGCGGCCCACTCCGCCACCCGACGCTCATGGGAGAAGATCACCACCTGAGATGTCTCGGAGAGCTCGAGCAGGGTGTCCAGCAGGGCATAGCAGCGGGGGTCGTCGGAGTTGACACTGGGGTCGTCGAAGATGAGCGGCAGCTGCTCTCCCTTGGGGGAGAGCGCCTGGGCGAGCACCATGCGCAGGCAGACGTAGATCTGCTCCTGGGTCCCCTGGGAGAGGTTCTCCACCGGCACCTGCCGGCTGGAGCCAGGGGCGGCGACGTGCATGGAAAGGTCGCCCGGGTCGACCCAGGCCTGCGCGTAGCGCTTGTGGGTCAGTTTCAACAGCCGCTGGCTCAGTCCGTCAGCCAGCACCGGGGCCAGGCTGTTCTGGATCTCGTCCTCAGCGTTCTGCAGCTCGGAGATCGCCAGCGTGATCGCGGCCTCGGTGCGCTCCATGTGGGCCAGCTGGGCGCGCAGGTCGGCAACCTGCTCCTCCAACTCGACCAGGTCGCCCGCCGCTCTGAGCTGCTGCTCTAGACTGCCCTCGAGGGGCAGCAGCTCGCCCCTGACCTGGTCCCGCCGGGTTCTCGCCTGGTCGTATTCGACCCGGAGTTCGGCCGCCGGTCGACTGGGACGTGCGGCCGGACCGGTCCTCACTCCCTTGCCCAGCTCCCCCCTCAGCTCCCCGGACCTGGCCACCATGGTGCGCAGCTCGCGCCCGTTCAGGCGCTCCTCGCGTCGCAGCCGCAGCTCGGCACGACGCCGCACGCCCTCCTCGGCGGCCGCCGCCTCGCTGGCACGCTGCTCCAGCACAGCTGCGATCCGGCGCGGCTCGGTCTCCGGCAAAGCCACGCGCTTGGCCCTGGCCAGCAGCTCGTCACGCGCCCTGGTGGCAGTCGCCTGCCAGGAGGCGAGTTTCTGGAGGGCATCCTGAAGGGGAGGCAGCTCGGCGGCGAGCTGGCGAAGCTGCGCCTCGCTGAACTGGGAGAGCCCGATCTCCCCCATCCGCTGCCGGGCGCGGGAGCGCTGGGCCAGCACCTCGTCCTGGGCGGCCACCGCCTTGAGCACCTCCGGGTCGCGGCTGCGCCGGGCCCTGCGCATGTCTGCCACGGAGGTGAAGCCGGCGGTGGCCAGGAGCCTCCGCAGCCGCCGTTGCAGGTAAAGGAAGCCGCTGGCGGCGACGACCATGACGGCCAGGCCGCCCAGAAAGAGGGTCAGCTGGAGCTGGGTCGACTGGCCGCTGACGGCCTTGAAGATGAGCAAGGCGCCCGCGATCCCCCCCAGGATCGCGATCGCGTCCGAGGACCAGCGGTGGAGGGCCACCGAGCGCCGGTCCAGCAGCTCCAGCCGGGCCGAGCCCCCCGCCTGGGCGGGTAGAGCCGGCACCGGTTTGCCGATGGCGTCGGCGAGGAAGTTGATCTCAGCCACGGAGAGGCTGGCCGCCAGGTTCGCCTGGGCCGCATCGGCCGGGGTGAGCTCGGCGACCTTGGCCTCGGCTTCGTCCAGCTGTTGGACCAGCTGGGATGCCCCCAGGGCAGCCTCCCTGACCTCGGCCGAGTCCGGAGGCGGGGCCAGGTCCGGCAGGGCGGACAGGGAGCTGTCTATCTCCTCGATGGCGATGAGGTCCTGATCCAGCTCGGCCAGCTCGGCCGCCTTCCAGGCCAGCTCGGCCGCTCGGGCGGCACGCTCCTCCACCTCGAGCCGGCGGCGCAACGTCTCCTGGTCGACCAGCTGCACCCCGAGCTGCTCCCTGGCCTCCACCGCCCGGCCCAGCCTGGCCTGGGTCTCATCCAGCGTCTTGGCCACCTTGTCCATGGGCCTGGCGGTGGTGCGATCGGCGCGCAGGCGATCCTGCCTCCAGTCGCGGAGCAACTCGATGGCGGCCCGCACCGTGGTGTCGGCGCCCGAGGTCGAGGTGGCGCGCTGCAGGTCCGCCTGCAGGGATGTCCCGCTGATCTCCAGGATCTGGTCCTGGGCGACTGTCGAGACCGCCAGGAACGCCTCCCGGCTCATCCCCAACATGACCGACACGTCGACCGTCCGGCCCCGCCGGAAGGAGGCGGTGACGTCGCCGCCGCGGACCAGGTCCAGGACCTGGCAGTTGTCGGGCTGGCTCAGGTCGCGAATGAAGCGATACCGGCCCGATCCGATCTCCACCTCGGCCTCGACTGTGAAGTTGGAGCCGCGCCAGGGTCGAAACCGGCGCAGAACCTCCTCCGACTCCTTGGGCATGCGGCCGCGGCTGGGCAGGTCGACCCCGGCCAGGGCCACCCGCATGGCGGTGTGCAGGGTGCTCTTGCCCGACTCGTTGGGGCCGAAGATCACGGTGATCCTGGGGTCCAGGTTGTAGATGCCCCGGAGCGCGCCGAAGCGCTCCAGCTTGACTGAGAGGACCTTCACCGGCGGCCTCCCACCGGGCTCAGGGGTGGGCTCACAGCACCGGCTCCTCACCCCGAAGCGCGTCCAGGCCGAGCACCAGGGCCCGCCTCACCAGGTCGCTGTCGGCGTCCTGCCGGGCCAGCAGGGCGCGGACGAACTGGCCTCTGGCGTCGGGGGCCTGGCTGAGCGCCTCCAGGTCCAGGGCCGACCGGGCGTCGAGGATCAGGTCCACGCACACATCATCGCGGCGCAGGCTGTCCAAGAGCTCGCTTGGGCCGAGCCTGACCCCCGAGGCGACCTCCCCCACCAGCCGAACCCTAGTGCCCGAGTCCGGGTCGCGGGAGAGCACCTCTCCAATCCGATCCAGCACGGCCGCGGAATGGAGGCAGCCGGTGATGTCCACCTCGACGTCGGTGAGGGTGAAGGTTGACACCCTGCGGACCTCCACCGCCGGCGGCATCCTGGCGAAGTCGATCAGGGCGGCGCCGCGCTCGCCCACCTCGCCGAAGGTGAGCGGCTCGGGGTTGCCCGGGTAGATGAGCCGGGAGGTGCTGCGAGGGGTGTGGAAGTGGCCCAGCAGCGCGTACTGGAAGCCGGCCTTGCCGATCTCATCCTCAGAGAAGGGGGCATGGTCCTCCTTGGCCTCCCCCTGGAAGGGGAGCTGGCCGCGCTCGGAGCCGTGGAAGAGGGCGATCGCGGGACCGTCCTTGGCCGCCTTGAAGTGCCCCAGCAGGTCCTTGGTCCCCTTGGGCTGGACGTGGGCCGCCCCGAAGATCCTGACCCCGGCCACCTCCACCGGAGTGAACTCAGGGCTCCGGAATATGGTCACGTTCTCCGGCCACTTCTCCCTGGCGTAGATCGAAGCCGGATGCCAGTAGTCGTGGTTGCCGGGGGCGACCAGGACCGGACAGGAGAGCCGCGAGAACTGCTGCTGCAGGAATTGGGCGGTGTCGCGCTGGGAGCGCAGGTCCTCATAGAGGTCGCCGCCAATGGTGAGGGCGTCGACCTGCTCCTCCAGGGCCAGGTCGACGATCCTGGTGAAGGCGCGCCTGATCCCGGCCCGGCGGCGCCTGGCCACGGCCTGGCCCAGGCCGGCGAAGGCGGTGTCCAGGTGGACATCGGAGCAGTGCAACAATCTCATGGAGGGCAATATGCAACACTGAGCGCCCCTTGTGTTGAGATACGGCCCGCCGGACGGCGAACTACACTCATCTAATGCCCCCAATCCTGCCCCCGGGACCGGTCGACCAGGCCACCCGCGTGGTGCTCCGCCGGGTCAACCGCCGGGCTCCCGGGTTCATCAGCAACATGGTCCGCTCGCGGCTGGTCGGCCACCAGGTGGAGCAGGGCCAGCGGATCCTGGTCTACCAGGTGGCCTTCACCGAGCCGCCGGGGACAGTTGAGGTCACCCCGCAGACCGTGATCGAGTTCATCGACTGACCCCTGGTGACAGCCTCGGCTCTGCTGGCGGAGGAGATCACCCGCCGCTTCCGCAACGGCCGGGGGGTGGGACCGGTCAGCCTGCGGGTGGAGCGGGGCGAGGTGGTCTCCCTGATCGGGCCCAACGGCAGCGGCAAGACCACCCTG
>JABEUU010000164.1 GCA_013044295.1 Candidatus Dormiibacterota bacterium | reverse complement strand
TCTCGAGCGCGGGCGGGGCCAGGGGGGGCCCGACGATGTCGCCCAGCGCATGGTGGATGCGGCGATGGGGCACATCAAGATCCTGGAGGAGCTGGGCTTCCAGGACATCAAGGTGAGCCTCAAGGCCAGCGACGTGCTGACCAACATCGCCGCCAACCGGCTCTTCGCCAGTCTTCCCAACCGATATCCGCTGCACTTGGGGCTGACCGAGGCGGGGCCCACCGCCACCGGCGCTCTCAAGAGCGCGATGGGCATTGGGATCCTGCTCGCCGAGGGGATTGGCGATACCATCCGGGTTTCGCTGGTGGACCAGCCAGAGGTGGAGGTCAAGGTGGCGCGGCAGATTCTTGCCAACCTCCAGGAGAAGCCCACCGGGCCCAATCTGATCGCCTGCCCAACCTGCGGACGGCTCGAGATCGACATGATGCCGATGGTGGCGCGGGTGGAGACGGCCCTGCAGCGGGTGAAGCGGCCGATCACAGTCTCGGTGATGGGATGCGTCGTGAACGGGCCGGGAGAGGGGATGCACGCTGACATCGGCATCGCCGGCGGCAAGCAGAAGGGGATTCTCTACCGAAAAGGGAAGGTCATCTCGACCATGCCCGAGAGCGAGCTGGTGGACTCCCTGGTCCGTGAGCTCGACCGGATCGCCGACGAAGACCGCGATCTGATCGCGGCTGGGCAGGAGCTGCCGACCGGAATCCCTTGAGGCGCCGGGCAGCCCAGGTCCTTGTTGGTCCGGCTCGTGGGTTCGCCCTCGGCACCGGGGAGCTAACCGCTCCAACTCAAAGACGCCACTCTGAGCGGTCCGGCTGGACTGGTTGTGAGTAAATCCGCGGCCACAGACGTTCCGTTCCCTGGAGCCGCAGCCGCGGTTGCTCTGGCGGTATGCGGTGCTGGACCGACTTGGCACCAGGAACTGGAGTCGTGTGTTAATGCGCCTTTGGGCAACTTGAACCGCGCCGCACCGACGGCCCGCCGTCGGTGCGCGTGGCCACCCGCCAATCTGGGCGACCGGAGTTGTCCAATCGAATCGGTCGATGCAGCTGGGCGCGGCCTTGACGGCGGGTTGCCTGGAGCGGTGAGTTTCGGCTCTGCGGCTGACGATCTAGGGTCACGGACCGGTGCGATCCGGGGCCCTGGCCCGCGGACGGACCGCCCGGGATGGTACCCGTCCTGGGAGTTGCCCACTGGGTCACTATCGACTTTCCGACCCGGCGCCTCCGGAGTTGTCTCGCGTCGCTACTAATCCGCGGGTTGAGAGGTCGATGCACTGGAGAGACCCGCTGTGAGCGGATGGCTGAAAGGATCCCTGGGACCGGTCGGTCTACTAGGGCTCGTGTTAGTACCCCTCGCGATCAGGGAGGCTCACGACCCAAGACCAGTCGGCTGGTGCCATATCTCGCAGCTCCGTGCTGGCGGGTCGGCACGTGACTAACGGGGCCACTCCCGGAACGGTCACCGGGGCGACGCTCAGGGCGCGCCTGCGGGCCGCTGACCAACGCCTGGGCACCCGGGTGACTCTGGGTTTGGTGGCACTGGCGTCGGCTGGATACTTCCTGTTCGTCATCAGATTTGGGGTAAACGTCCCCTTCGAGGACGAGTGGCACATGGTTTTGCTCCTGGCCAAGGTTCACCACGGCCAGCTCTCCCTGCCCATCCTCTGGGCTCAGCACAATGAGAACCGAATGTTCTTCGCCTACCTGCTGATGCTGGTCCTGGACCGCGCCAGCGGATTCAACACCAAGGTGGAGATGTACGCCAGCGCAGTGCTCTTGCTCGCGGCTGTGGTGGTGCTGCTCCAGCTATGGCGCGACGATCGTTGGGGCAGCCTGCTGTGGGCAGCGCCAGCGATCATGGTGCTTCTCAGCCTGGCCCAGTACGCCGTCGCCCTGCAGGGTTTCGCGCTGGCCATTTACATCATCCTCGTGTGCCTGCCGCTGGCACTTTGGGCGCTGAAGCTCTCGGAGCGCGGCAACTGGTGGCTGTGCCTGGCCCTGCTGCTGGGACTGATCGCGTCCTACTCATCGCTCCAGGGGCTGGCCCTCTGGCCAGCGGGAGTTGTCTACCTGGTGGCCCGTGGTCGCTCTCCGAAGGTGGTGGCTGCCTGGAGCGCTGGAGGGGTTCTGACCGCCGGGATCTACCTAATCGGTTTGAACTTCACCCAGGCCGGTGGCGGGGGAGTCGGGGCGGTCCTGGCGGCGCCGCTGGCGGCAGCGCACTACCTCGCCCTGCTGGTGGGCAGCGTGATTCCCACCGATAACTTCCTGCATCTTGGTCTCCGCTGGCTATCGCTGCTGGGGGTCCTGCTGCTGCTGGCCGCGCTGGCCATCTTTGTCTACTGGTTGCGCAGCTCGGCCGCCTCCGAGCTGGCCTTGCCGGTGGCCGTGATCGGATTCGCCGTGACCGTCGATGTCCTGAACACGCTGGGGCGGGCGCAATACGGCGTCTCCTACGCCACCAGCCCCAGGTACGTGGTGTTCAACCTCTGGTTGCTGGCCGGCATTTGGCTGGCGGTGGTGCGGATCCGGAGCCACCTGGGAGCCCCGAGATTGCGACCAGTGGAGGCGGCGATGGCCGCCATCGGCGTGGTGGTTCTGGCTCAGGTGTGCACTTCGGTCCCCGCGGCGATCGGCGCAGCGCACCAGCTGCATGCCCAGCGTCAACAGGCCATCGCCCTGGTTCGCGACTATCAGGTGGCGAAGCCAGCCCTGGTGGTTCGGTACCTGTATCCCTCTGTTCAGGTGTTCGAGATCCGGGCGGCGGAATTGCGCCAGATGCACTTGAGCGTGTTCGCCAGCCGCCACTGACCGGGTTGTCAGACTTCGCCTGAGCCAGCTCCGGGACGGCGCTACCGCCCCGCCGCGGTCCTGTGCGGTGGCGAAATGGCATCTCCGGCTCCGAACTCGAGACCCGTTGCATCGGGGCAGTCACTTAGGTCAGGGCGAGCGATGCCTCCAAGCGGGACCGCGGACTCTCGTCCTCGCCGCGACAAGCCGCGGCGAACGCCGCAAAGAGCTGCCGGGCGAACAGGTGGTCCCTGTAGAGTTCCTCCGGGTGGAATTGGACCGCCACGGTCCAGGACCCATCGACGGCCTCAACACCCTCGATTAGACCGTCGTCGGCCCGGGCGCTCACCCGCAGACCGGGGGCCAGGACCTCGATCCCCTGATGGTGAAGGCTGTTGACCCGCAAGTCGGACCCTCCGAAAATCTCCGCCAGCCTCGAGCCGGCTTGGACGTGGAGTCCGTGGGTCAGGCGTTCGCGCGCTCCCTGGCGGGGGTGACCATCTCCCTTCGGCCGTTGGCTGGGGAGGTCCTGGACAAGAGTTCCACCCAGGCCAACGTTCAAGACCTGCAGGCCCCGACAGATCCCCAGCACGGGCACCCTCGCCTGGCGCGCCCAATCGAGCAACTGGAACTCCAAATCGTCCAGCTGCTGGTCCCACTCCGAGGTGGGATGGGGTTCGGCTCCGTAGCGACCCGGCTCGACGTCCACGCCGCCGGGGAGTAGCAGCCCGTCTGCCCAATCGAGGTTGCCCGGCAGCGGGGCCCCAAGCGGAATCAAAATCGGATTGGTATGAGCCTCCTGGAGAGCCTCGATGTAGGCGCTGTTCAGGCTCTGGATGGGCAGCCCACCCTCGGTGTCAGGGTCCTCTCGGTAGCTGGAGTGCATCGGCACCAGAACCAGGGGGGCTGAGCCGCCGGCGGGTTTGCTCACAGCACCGCGGTGGGCGTGGCCGCCTCAACAAACCGGGCGATCCTGACCAGCGCCTCTTGGATGTCGGGCAGCCCCGCCGTGTACGCCAGCCGGATGTAGCCGCGGCCAGCGTCCCCGAAGGCCTCGCCGGCCAGCACCGCCACCCCGGCCTCCCGCAGCAGGCGGTCAGCCATCTCGCGGCTGCTGAGGCCAGTTCCTCGAACGTTCGGGAAGGCATAGAACGACGCCCCCGGAAGCAGGCAGCTGACGCCCGGGATCTGGTTCAGGCCAGCAACCAGGGTGTCGCGTCGGCGCCGAAACTCGGAGACCATCTTCTGCACCGAGATCTCGGACGCCTCCGCCTCCAGCGCCTCGATGGCGGCCAGCTGGGTGAACGCGGCGGCGCAGGAGCTGGTGTTGATCAGGAGAGTCTCCATGTGCTTGGCGAGCTCGCGGGGCATCACGCCATAGCCCAGCCGCCAGCCGCACATCGCATAGGTCTTGGAGAGGCCATCGAGCACGATCGTGCGCTCCGCCATCCCAGGCCGGGACCAGATCGGCCGGGGCAGGTCGCCAAAGCAGATCCGGGAGTAGATCTCGTCGCTCAGCACCAGCAGGTCATGCTTGATGGCGAGTTCCGCAAGGCGGTCCAGGTCGGCGGCGGGGATCACTCCTCCGGTCGGGTTCTGCGGTGAGTTGATGATCACCATCCTGGTCCGGGGCGATAGCAGGGACTCGAACTCGTCCATGTCCATCCCGAAACCGCGCTCCTCATGCAAAGGGATGGGGCGAGCGACAGCACCCACAAAATCGGTCAAGGAGCGGTAGACCGGGTAACCGGGATCGGGGAGGATGACCTCGTCACCATCCTCCACGCAGCTGAGCAGGGCGAAGTGGAGGATGTTCTTTGAACCAGGCACCACCACGACCTGATCCGCTGCCACCGGGACTCCGCCGCGGCGGGCCATGCTGGCGGCGATGGCCTCTCGGACCTGGGGCAGTCCCGCCGCGGGGGTGTAGTGGGTGGCTCCGGACTTCATGGCGGCGTAGGCCGCCTCCATGATGTTCGAAGGCGTGTCGAAGTCGGGCTCTCCGATCTCAAGATGGATGACCGACTTTCCGGTCGCCTCCAGCTTGCGAGCCTGGGCTAGGACCTCAAAGGCACTCTCCGTTCCGAGGCGGTTCATTCGACTGGCGAAGCGCACATTACCCTCCCGACCGGCCATTCCCTTTTCCAAGTGGGGGAACGCTCGGTCTACGACACCACCGTGATCTGACCCAACATGCCCAGGCTCTCGTGGGGGATGCAGAAGTACTTGTAGGTTCCAGCTACCGTGAGCTTGAGCGAGAAGCTGGCCCCAGGATTGAGGGCGTGATTCCAGCCGGTCGCCCCCGACGGCAACGCCGCGTCGGCCGCGCTGGCAGCCAGACTTGCCTCATCGGTGGTGGTGTGAAACACATTCCCAATATTCTTCCAGGTGACGGTTCCGCCGACTTTGAGGCAGACGCTGGCGGGCGCGTATTTCAACGAGTTGGTGGTGTCGACGGTCACCGCCGTCTGGGCGGTGGCCGCGGTGCAGCCCCCCGAGGCGCCCGAGCTGGAGGATGAACTGGTGCCGGTGGTGGTCGTCGCACTCTGGCCGGGGATCGGGCCGGTTCCGCAGGCGGCAACCAACACCGCCGCCGTGGCGGCGAGCACACCCAGAGCTAGGGAGTTGGCACGGGGAAACAAGCTGGTCATCGGTCCTCCTTGCGGCTGTTCACTTGAGATGCTACCGCGCAGCCCCAGGTCCGGGTCGCGGCGCCAAGATGGCAGTCGATCACCCCGGCGTCTTGCCTATCGTCAGGCTCTTACACCCAGCGGCTCGAGCCGACCGGACCCGGCGATGCCCTCACCCAGCCGTGGCCAGTTCCATGGGCCGCAGCTGACCATCCTCTGGCTCCTCTGCGCCAGTTTGTCCCAAAGCCGCCGTGAGCCAGGCGAGGCGGGAATAGAAGCCACGGGTGTGGGGGGAGCGGCCGAGCCGGAGCCCGGTGAAGTCGTAGTGGTGCGTCCACTCGTGCAGCAGGGTGGAGGTGAAAGCCGCTGGCGCCAACACCTGGCTGCGGATGGCGGTGAGGTGATAGATGCGAATGGCGCAGCGCTCCGGCTCTGCGCCCGCCCGCGGGATGCGGCACCGGTAGTAGCCATAGGTCTTTTGAGCCAGCCGGCCCCGGCTGTCGGTGGCGTGGGTCTGCGCCCTCGGCGCCACCGTCAACCCGCAGGGGGGCAG
>JABEUU010000163.1 GCA_013044295.1 Candidatus Dormiibacterota bacterium | reverse complement strand
GGCTGCTTAGTCTTTTTGTTTTTTTTCATGATACGGCGTTTACCCAGACCAGGACCACCGCCGAGAGCAGCAGAGAGCCGATCACCGCCCCCAGCCCGCTCGCGACGATGTAGGGGACTATGGGGATCACCGCCCCTATCAGGAAGGTGGCTGCCATCACCAGGCCGTCTCGCACCGGGCTCTCGTGGGGGCCGCTGGAGATGCCCAGCTCCTTCTCGATGTGGGTCTCCTCCCAGAGCTGAGGATATTGCGCCAGGCTTCGGGACAGCTCCTCGGCGGTGGCGGCGGGGACTCCCCGCTCCATGAGAATGCCCACCATCTCCCGGTGTTCCTCTAGAGGCTGCGATTGGAGCTCTCCCCGCTCCTTGTGAATGGCGGCTCGCTTCAGATCGCGTTCTGCGCAACCTGCCAGGTAGGCCCCCGTCCCCATCGATACCATCCCCGCCAAGGCCCCGGCCAACCCGGCTATCAAAATGGTGGTGTGGGCGACGGCGGCGCCAGCAGTTGCGGTGGCGACCCCAGTGGTTAGTCCCATCGTGGTCAGGAGCCCGTCCTGAACTCCAAATACCACTTCTCGGATCCCGCTGCGGCGGGCGAGGGCCTCCCGCTCGGACTCTGATTCCGGGCTGCCCGCGAAGGGATTGTGAACGGCGGCGCCGCGCTTCTTCTGGGGCGAGGTAGCGGCAGCCATGGAGGTGGATGTTACCGGGGTTGGAGTGGCGAGGAGCGTCTGCGCCGCTGGCCGAGAGCGGGTCGGCGACCGACCCGGACCGCCCGCTCGAGCTGCTTCTGCGGTGGTTGGGCCGGCAGCCGACCTTTGCCCCAGAACGTGTGCCGTCCAGAACGCACGTGCTAGACTCGACTTAGCACTCGCGGTGTCTGAGTGCTAATCGTGCACTGGAGACTGGGGCCATGGATCGGCGTAAGGAGAGGATCCTGGGGGCGGTGGTCTCGGACTACACCGAGACGGTGGTCCCGGTGGGGTCCCACTCGCTGGCGGCACGCTACTTTCTCGAGCTGAGCTCTGCCACCATCCGCAACGAGCTCTCGGAGCTGGTTGATGATGGCTTTCTGGCCCAGCCGCACCCTTCGGCGGGAAGGATCCCGACCGACCTCGGCTACCGCTACTTCGTGGACTTTCTGCTCCCCCAGGAGATAGTTGAGCCGCCCCTGCGGCGCCGGGTGCGACAGAGCTTCGAGAACGCCGCCCAGAACGTGGAGACGACGCTGGAGCTGGCGGCTGCCACCCTGAGCCGCCTCAGCGATAACGTCGCCCTGGTCACCGGTCCCAGCAACAGCCGCAGCAAGCTGCTGCATGTGGAACTGGTCTCGACCAGGCCTGGCCAGGCGTTGCTGCTGGCGGTCGCCAACGGGAGCGCGGTTAATCAGAGGGTTGTGGAAGTCGACACGGGTTTGGACCAAGAGCACCTGGGGGAGCTGGCCACCCGGCTGAACCGGACTCTGGCGGGGATGACCGCGGACCAGATCGAAGCCGTGCCCGAGGCCTTGGACATACCGCCCGGGCTCTCACACGAGGTGGCCGAGGGGCTGCGCCAGATCGACGCCAGGTCGTCGTTGGTCATCCACGACGGCTTGCGCAACCTGGTGCGCCAGCCTGAATTCGAAGACCCGAGGCGGTTACGAACCGTGCTTGAGGTGCTGGAGGCACAGCGCATCCTGGCGGCGGTCGTGACTGAGCTGGCCCCTCAGGTCGGCATGCAGGTAGTCATCGGCCACGAGAACAGCCTGCAGGAGCTTCGAGATTGCAGCCTGGTGCTGACCAGTTACCGAGCTGGCGACCACCTCTATGGCACCATCGGAGTCGTGGGGCCGACGAGAATACGCTATGGCCAGGTGGCTGCCCGGCTGCAACTGGTGGCGCAGCTCACCGGTGAGGCCCTGGGCCGGCTCCTGGCGTGAACTTAAGCCAAGATCAGGAGACGGAGATGCCAGCCGACCAAGATGACCCTGAAGTTGGCGCCGAGCCCACGGGAGCGGCCGGAGACCAGGACTGGCCGCCGAGCGTCGAGACTACGCCGGAGCTTCCCAGCGCGGCCCAGTTGACTCTGGACTTGGAGCAGACCAGGGCCGCCTACCAGCGCTTGGCAGCCGACTTCGAGAATTACAAGCGTCGCAAGACCCAGGAGACCCAGGACTTGGCCCGTTACGGCTCGGCCTCGCTGCTGCAGGCGATCCTGCCCGCGCTCGACAACCTGGCACGCGCGGTGGCCCACATTGACCCGGAGGCCAGTGACGGGGTCTCCGAGGGGCTCAGGCTGACTGTGCGGCAGCTGGAGGAAGCGCTCGTCTCTCAGGGGGTGCAGCGGATCGTCGCCGTGGGGAAGCCTTTCGATCCGCGCCTGCACGAGGCGGTGGCGACGGTGCCGGCCGAAGGCGTGGCCAGGGACATCGTGGTGACCGAGTTGCTGCCCGGGTACCAGGTCCATGACCGCGTTGTGAGACCCGCCCAGGTGACAGTGGCCCAGCCCGACTTGCCTGCGAGTCCGCTTGCCGCAGGCGCAGGCGTCGACTCGGGCGCGCAGGCCGAGCAGATGGCGTCGACAGATCCAGAGACCTCCGCCTGATGCCGCAGACCAAGCGGGACTACTACGAGGTTCTCGGCGTGGAGCGTAGCGCCAGCCCCGAGGAGCTGAAGCGCGCTTACCGGAGCTTGGCCATGAAGCTGCACCCCGACCGCAATGGGGGTGACCCAGAGGCCGAGCTGCGCTTCAAGGAGGTCGGCGAGGCCTATCAGGTCCTCTCGGATCCGGGGCGGCGGCAGCGGTACGACACCTTCGGCCAGGTCGACGACGGCTACGCCCAGGGTGGCGCCTTCAACTTCCAGTCTGCATTTGACCTCTTCGACATGTTCTTCGGGGGCGGGGGTGTTCAGCGCCAGCGCACGGGGCCGAGGCGAGGTTCCGATCTCAGGCTCCAGGTGACCATCGAGTTCGAACAGGCAATCACAGGGGTCACCAGGACCTTCGAGATCACCAAGCCGACCGCCTGCTCCGACTGCTCTGGCACCGGCGCGAAGCCAGGTACATCGGCCACCGTATGCAAGGAGTGTCAGGGCCGCGGCCAGGTTCAGAGGGTGCGCCAGTCACTGCTCGGACAGATGGTGACGGTAGAGCCGTGCCCCCGCTGCCATGGCGAGGGCCAGGTGGTGGAGTCACCCTGCCCAACCTGCCACGGACAGGGACTGGTTGATGAGACGAAGTCCATCGAGGTTCAGATTCCCGCTGGGGTGGACAACGAGATGCAGGTCAGGGTTCCCGGAGAAGGCGCCGCGGGGCCCCGCGGCGGCCCCGCCGGTGACCTCTACCTGGTGATCACGGTGCGGCCGCACGACCTGCTGGTGCGCCGGGGTATGACCATCATTTATGAGTGCCCGATCACGGTCTCGCAGGCGGCCCTGGGTGACACGATCGAGGTGCCCACGGTCGACGGTCCGGCCATGATGACGGTGAAACCGGGGACGCAATATGGCGAGCAGGTGCGTCTCGCCGGCAAGGGAGCTCCCGATCCCCGCACCGGGCGCCGGGGCGACGAGGTCGTGCGGCTGCGCGTGGTCATCCCCACCAAGCTCACCGATCGGCAGCGGCATCTGCTGCGCGAGCTTTCCCCGCCTGATGGCAAGCCCCACCCAGTGAGGAAGGGATTTTTTGAGCACATCAAGGACGCCATCGGGATCTGACGCAGGCCCTCGGGCGGGGCCGGTTTAGCGCTCCCTAGCCCTGGGTAAGTATGAGTTAGGGATGAGCGATCCCCCCAGAACGGCTGGTGAAAGCGGCGCTTACGGAGGTCTTGAAGATGGCTCGTTGGGATCCTTGGAGTGACCTGTTCAATATGCAAAATGAAATGAACCGTTGGGTCAGCGAGGCCTTTGGCAGCGGACCCTATCTGACCACCACCACCCCGGTTGGCTCCCGCAACCTGGCGGCAGCGGCGCAGACTGTGTACCTGCCTCTAGATATCAAGCAAACCGACAAGGAGTTTGTGATCGAGGCCTCGGTTCCTGGTTTCACCCCCGAGGAGGTGGAGGTGACGGCCGACCAGGGAGTTCTCACGATCAGGGGTGAGCGCAAGCTGGAGAGCGACAGCGACGTCAAGTCGACCTACCTTCGTCGGGAGCGCGCGGTCTACTCGTTTGTGCGCCAGCTGACCCTCCCAGTTGATGTCAAGGAGAGCGAGATCAGCGCCGGCTTTTTGAATGGCGTGCTGACCCTGCACCTGCCGCGGGTGGAGGCCCCGGCACCGCGGCGGATCGCCGTGACGGCCGGCCCCGCTGCCGTTGAATCGAAGGTGCTGGAAGCGGGCTTGGCGCATAGCTGACGGCAGTTGCGATAACCGTTGAGAGTGGCCCCGGGGCTCGACCCCAGGGCCATTTCTGTGCCGGTTGCGCGAATTGGAGTTGAGTCGGTGCTGGAGAGCCATGTCGGGACCTGGGCGGGGCGCCACCGCAGCGACGGTGAGGGCTCGCCGCGGGCCGCAAGGCGGGGTGGTTCGGGGCGGCGCTGGCGGTCAAGAGGTAGTCGGGAGGGGTTTGCCCTTGAAGACGGCCGAAACGATCACCGGGCGCTGGGCGTTGCCCTGCTGATGGCTTGCTTCACGCCTGGGTGTTGGCAGTTGTGGCGGTGGCGGCGGTGAGGGCCGGGCTGCTGGCCGCGGCAGGGGCGGTGGTGGCCAGCTTGGGCCTGGCCGCCTGCGGCAGCTCCCCGGTAACGGCGCCGCGCGCTCACCCGAGCGCTAGCCCACATCAGACCGTCACTCCTGGCAGCCCTTCGCCGACCGCCGCGCCCAGTCCGAGCGCGTCGCCGTCGTCAGCGAAGCAGGTTGACCTCAGTTTCTCCGGAGCGGTGATGGGCATCATGACCTCGCTGCAAGGGATCTCCTGCAGCGCCGCCAATGGAACCGTGACGGTCGCGCTTCAGGGCCTGGTCGCCGGCCGCTCTTACTGGGTCACCCTGGACATCTCCGACCCCGGGCTGGGCCCGGGGTCCTGGTCGATCAACTCGCCACCCAGCCAGCGCCAGGGAGGGCTCGAGAACTCGACCCCGCAGGTCGGGCCCACCGCCACCAGTCCCCTGTATGGCGCCGCCCCCGGAGCCAGTGGCGGGGTCACCCTGGACGGTGATCCGGCGACCACCGCTTTCGTCCAGGGAACCCTGGTCGCCACCCTGGTGCCGGTGGGAGGCAATTCTGGAAGTGGATCGCTGTCGGTCTCAGGGAGTTTCGGCTGCCCGACGTCCTGAAGCCCGCTCGGCCAGGGGGCTGTCAGCCCAGGGCCGCTTCCAGCGCCGGCCGGAGCCGCTCCGCCAGCGCCTCCGGACTGCGCACCATGAAGGGCTCATCTAGCAGGTGCTGCCAGCTGGTGGTGTCGGAGCCCCGGATCGAGGGCATGAAGTAGATCCGAGGCGAGAGTCTGGCGTGGAGCCAGGCGTGCTCGCTGCTCTCCCCCTGCGGGGCGGGATACAGGGCCAGGTTGAAGGCCACCACGCCCTCCTCGCCAAAGAAGCGGACAGCGGTAACCAGCCCGGTGGCGAACTCCTCAATCGCGTCTCTTGAGAGTTCTTCCAGGGACTGCCGGTGGGGGAACACCACCATCACATCGGAGATCACGCTCCGAGACACGAAGGAGGTCAGCCAGGCGCTGTGGCGCCCCTCGGCGAGGAACCGCTGACCGACGGCTCGTTCCTGACTGACCAGCTCCTCCCAGAAGGTGCGCCCTCGCCGGCGGAAGAAGCTGCGGCTGCGCCGCATCTCCTCTTCCAGCAGTCCGCCCGGACGGTCGGAGGAGAATGCCTGGAGGTGGGCATGCACCTGGGTGGCGCCAGCCAGCGGCATGTAATTCCAGGTCACCAGTGAGTAGGTGCCCCGGGGCGCCGGAGCCAGGGCCAGGAAGTACTGCCGGGCCGCCCCCAAGCCATCTGCCAGCTGGGTGGTCGTGAAACTCTGCGGGGCTACGAAGTGCTCTCTGGTCAGGGTCACCACCACGCTGTGCCGGTCATATGGCGAGATGTTGGGAAAGAGCAGAGCCTCCCCATGCCGGATCCGCCCGTCGGGGGCGAGCGGGGACGGCAGCAAGGGGGTTACCTGTAGGACCCGCTCCGGGCAGAACGGGCAGCGCTCCCGGCTCGACTCCACCGCCTCACTGATGTCCGCGGGATGGAGGTGGAAGCCTTGGAAGTGGGCCAATCGACCGCTTCTGCCGGTGAGCGGATCGCGGCGAAGTTCGACCGTCAAACCCACCTCCTGCAATCCACCCTTGGCGTCCGGCATCAGGTACGACCCCGTCCTCACCTCCCGCGCGAAACGGAGAGTCACCCGACGGCACCGCGGCCGGTCCAGCTGGTGGTCATCCTCCGCTCGCCTCCAGGTCGCCGGAGCGCGCCAGCAGCACGGTGGTGGCTACGACTCCGGCCAGCCCGGCGCGCAGATTGCGAGGGCCAAGGGAGACTGGTCTGGCACCCCTGGCGGCGAGCTGCTGCACCTCTTCGGGGTCGAAGCCACCCTCGGGGCCAACCAGGATGCCGGTGGGCTTCTCCCAGTTCCACACCACCGTGGCCAGGCCCTGCCTGAGCTCGTCCTCGTGACAGACGAAGAGCTGAATCTCGGGAGCCTCGGCCTGGAGCACCTCGACGGCCTCCAGGAGCGGCTTCAGGCCGTGCACCACGGGCGATCGGTAGCGCCCAGCCAGTTGAGCGGCCTCCCGGGAGACCGTCTGCCAGCGGCGGACCCTGGATGCCGCGGTCGCAGGCTCCGGCAGGGGGATGGACCGCTGAGTTAGCAGCGGCCAGAGGGAAAGCACCCCCAGTTCCGATGTGCGCTCGCATATCTCCGCCATCCCGGTGCCCTTGGGCAGCGCCTGGAGCAGATGGATTTGGGCTTTTGGCTCGCGCCGGTTTCGCCTTGACGCCACCACCCTGCCGGTGACCTGGTCGGCCGCGAGTCGATCCAGGCGGACGTCGTACTCGCTGCCGTCATCGGCGACGACCGTGAGGATCTCCCCGGGACGGGAGCGGAGCACTCGGGCTATGTGCCAGGCGTCGGGACTCCCGATGCGCACCTCGCCGGCGGGGCTCACCTGATCGCTGGAGATGAAGAAGACCGGCACCCTGGGAGTCTATCCCCCGGCGGCCCGAGAGAGTGAGAGCGGCAGGTCGCCCAAGCGGCCCCAGGTACCATGGAGACGTGGACTGGCCAGGAGAGCGCGAGATTTGGCGGGTCGAGGTGGAGCCGGGAGTGCGGCTGGCAGTGCACGGGCTGGGTTCCGGCCGGCCTCTGCTGCTCATCCCTGGGCTGGGCACCGACCACCATGCGTTCGGCTGGAACATTGCGGCCCTGGCCGCGCACTGGCGCTGTCTGGCGCTAGATCAGCGGGGCATAGGCGGCTCCGACGCCACCCCCGGCCCTTACACGATGGATCAGTTGGCCGATGACGCGGCCCGGGTCATCGCCGAGCTTGAGCCCCAGGGAGTTGCGGTTTTCGGGGTATCCATGGGGGGCATGGTGGCGCAGCATCTGGCTATCCGCCACCCTCAGTTGGTGACCTCGCTGGTGTTGGGCTGCACCGGACCCGGTGGACGGCTGGCGGTGCGGGCCGATCCCAGCGACACTCGGCTCTTGCTGGGGGGGGAGGCCAAGGAGCCCGGGCTCGCCTACCGGGTCGCCTGCCAGGTCCTCTATGAGCGCAGTTGGCGCGAGGCGCACCCTGAGGTCATAGAGGACGCCGTCAGATGGCGGGCCACCCACCCGGTCAGGGCGGGGGTCTTCGCGGCGCAGTGGGCCGCCATCCGGAGCCACGACACAGGCGCTCAGCTGGGCCAGATCGAGGCGCCGACCATGGTCCTCCACGGCACCGCTGACCTGGTGATGCCACCCGGCAACGGTGCTCTTCTCGCCGAGCGAATTCCGGGCGCGCGAGTGGAGTGGCTGCCTGGACGAGGGCACATGTTTTTCCAGGAGGACCCGGCCCAGACCACGCGCTTGCTGGTGGGTCACCTCGAGCCCGCCATGGCGGGCCGCACCTCCTAGCAAGCGGCCACGCGACCGGCTCGGTGACCGCCCGTTTCGGACTGGTTGCCGCCAAGCAAGGTTGGGCCCCTGCTAGTCATCGCCCCGGACACCGCCGGCCCTGGAAGTGGGGGCCGAGACGCCAGGCGCGCTGATCGAGCGGCTCTGGGAGCTTCCTCGGACCGTGGGCACCAGGGGGCTGGCCAAAGGCACGACGCAAGCTCTCCCGGGCTCTACCTATACAATCTCATCCTAATCAAGAGTGGCCCGCCGGGTGGCCAAGCTGGCCGCCGGCTGCGGTCGTGAGGAGGTGAGATCCACTGTCGGAGGTAAAGCTGCGGGAAGGGGAGTCGTTCGAAAGCGCGCTTCGTCGCTTCAACAAGAAGATCAAGCAGAACGGCATTCTGACCGAGGTGAGGCGGCGCGAGTTCTACGAGAAGCCCAGCATTCGGCGCAAGAAGAAGACCATGGCGGCGCGCAAGCGGCGGGCCAAGCAGGTCTGAGCGGGCCCGCCTCGGGTGACCCCGATGCGGCGGTGGAAGTCGAGTTCTCCAGCCATCTCGCGAGCGCAGATTTCGAGCTGGCACGAGACGTTGATCTCGTGGGGCTGCTGGAGCGGGCGCTTCATGATCTCGGGCTGGAGGGGTCGGCGGTCTCCTGCCGGCTGCTGACCGCAGACGAGGTGCGCCGTCTCAACCAGCGCTTCGCCGGCCTCGACGAGGCCACCGACGTGCTCGCGTTCCCCGCCGCGGAGGCCGAGCCGGGGTCTGGTTTCCAGATGCCACCCGGGGCTTCGGCGCTACTCGGAGACATCGTGATCTCCGTCGAGACCGCGGTGGCCCAGGCGACCGCGGCCGGCGACGATGCGCCCTCGGAGCTGCGCCTTTTGGCGGTGCACGGGCTCCTGCACCTGCTCGGCCACGATCACGATCTGCCCTCCGCGGCGGAGCGGATGACAGCCGCCACCCGGCAGCTGCTGGCTCGCGACGCCGCCCGCCGGGGAGTCGTGCCACCCCGGGTGCCGGCACTCCAGCCACCGATGTGACGGAGTCTCCGCTGCTGGTCATTGGCCTGGGCAATCCCGGTCCCGAGCACGCGCACCAGCGCCACAACGTGGGGGTCGATGCCCTCCATCAGCTGGCCGGTCGGCTCGGCTGCAAGCTGGGCCACTACCGGGGCCCGGCCTGGGTGGCCCGGGCGGTCTGGCAGGGACGTGAACTGGTGCTCGCCCAGCCCCGCACCTACATGAACGAGTCGGGTATCGCGGGAGCGCGGCTGCTGGCGGACTTCGGCCTGGGGCTGGACCAGGTGGTCGTGATCTATGACGACCTTGACCTCTCCCTGGGGCGACTTCGGCTGAGGGCTGGGGGCAGCCCCGGAGGGCACAATGGAATCCGTTCTCTGCAGAGCCACTGGCGTTCTCAACAGTTCGCCAGGGTGAGGATTGGAATCGGGCGACCTCCTCCGGGAGTAGATCCGATCGAGTTTGTGCTCGGGCGGGCGCGGGGTCGGGAGCAGGAGGCCCTGCAGCTGGCGTGCACGAGGGCGGCTGAAGCGGTGCTGGTGATCTCCGAGAAGGGGCTTGAGGAGGCGATGACGGAGTTCAATCGGCTGCCACCGCAGGCGAGCAGCGAGGCCGCCGGTGCCGGCTAGGACCGAGCCCCGCCGGAGCAGCCGGGGGACCGCCCGGGTCGCGGCAGCCAGCCTGGTGGCCCGTATGGGGGAGCTTCCCGTGGGCCGCGGGTTGGTTGCCTGGGCCGCCGCCGGGGCGGACCGGCAGCGGATCGGCGGCGTTATCCACGCGGGGACCCCTCTGCTCGCTGTGCTGACGCGTCAGCTCCTGGACCGAACCGTGTGCCTGGTGGTGGCCGAGCCGGAGTCGGCATGGCAGGAGGTGGCCACCTGGCTCGGATCTGAGGGCCAGGGTGCCTGCCTCTATCCCGCGGCCGATGTGTTGCCCTTCGATCGGGTTTCGCCCGCCGCCGCGGTGGTGCGGCACCGTCTTCAGACCCTGCGCGACCTCCAGTCCGGACAGAGCCGGGTGGTCGTGACTTCGGCGGAGGCGGTACTTCGGCCCACCCTGTCACCCCAGTGGGTTGGGTCCTGGCTGTCCGAGCTGGCGCCGGGCACGGAGATTGCTCCCGAGCTGCTGGCTCGCCTGCTGCTGGAGGCCGGCTATCGCCAAGAGTCCATTGTGACCCTGCCGGGCGAGTTCGCTCGACGTGGTGGCATCATCGACTGCTTTCCCCTGGACAACCGGGCGTGGCGCGCCGAGTGGGACGGCAACCGGCTCGCCGGGCTCTGGCGTCTGGATCCCGAGACCCAGGGGTCGAGGGCCAAGTTGGCCACGGTGGCCCTGATGGCGGCGCGCGAGTTCTCGCTTGACCAGGCCTCGCTGGCGGAGGCGGCGGAGCGCCTCTCGAGCTGGGATCTGAGCGGTCTCCGAGACGATGTGCGGCAGCGCTGGCAGGCCGATCTTGAGGTGATCCGAGAGGGCGGGCTGCCGGATCCGGTCGATAGCCTGGGGCCACTTCTGGCGGACCCGGCCCAGACCCTGCTCTCCCATCTGCCAGCTGAAACCATCTTCATCACGGAGGGTTGGCCACGCCTGGAGCGGGTGGCTGCCAGCTGGATCGAGGAGGTGGAGGCGATCCGGCGGGCCGAGGTCGATCGCTCTGAACTGCCAGCCGACCTACCCCTGGCCGTGGCACCGCTCGACCACCTGCTGGAGCGCTTGGAGCACTCCCCCTGGCTCGACCTGGAGCGGGAGGTGCTGGAGGTGGGATCGGCACTGGTGACCGATGCCGGCATGACCGCGGCGCCCACCTTCGCTGGCAGCGTGGAGGCCTTCGATTCCTGGACCCGCGAGTTCATAACTGGCGGTGGCAGCGTGCTCCAGCTCGGCCTCCAGGAGGCGCGGGTGCGCGAGCTGGTCGAGGAGAGGGGGCTGGCGGTTACCGCCGGCGATGACTTCTCGGCGGCCGGCACGGCGATCCCGCCCCGCGCGCTGCTGGTTGGCCCGGGGGACCTGCGCAGTGGTCTGCTGCTGGGTGAGGCGGGGTTGGCCGTGATCGCCGATCCCGACCTCTTCGGGGCTCAGAAGAGGCGCGCCTCGACCCTGCTGCGGTCGGTGCACCGCGCCGAGTCCAGCGCGGCCGGCCGGATGCGCCGGGCGGGTGGTGCCAGTCCCGATGGGTCCCTGTTCCGATTCAAGTTGGAGCCCGGTGACATCGTCGTCCACCGGGACCACGGTCTGGGGCGGTTTGTGGGCATGCGCAGTGTCAGCGACGACCAGGGCGAGCGGGAGTACATGCAGCTGGAGTACGCTGACGGCAACAAGCTCTACGTGCCCGCCGAGCATCTTGACCGGGTCGAGCGCTACGTCGGCGGGGCGGACGCGAGTCCCCAGCTCTCCCGGCTCGGGTCCGGCGAATGGGAGCGCACCAGGCGCTCGGTGCGCCGGCGAGTGGATGAGATTGCCGATGAGCTGGTCGAGCTCTACGCCCGCCGCCAGGAGGCGCAGGGGCATCCCTTCGCGGAGGACACGCGCTGGCAGCAGGAGCTGGAGTCCTCGTTTCCGTATCAGGAGACCAGGGACCAACTCATGGTCCTTGAGGACGTCAAGCGCGACATGGAATCGCCCCGGCCGATGGATCGGTTGCTCTGCGGTGACGTGGGCTTTGGCAAGACTGAGATCGCCCTTCGGGCGGCCTTCAAGGCCGTGGAGGGGGGCTACCAGGTGGCGGTCCTGGTGCCCACCACGGTGCTGGCCCAACAGCACTTCCTGACCTTCCAGGATCGCTTGCGAGCCTTCCCGGTGGTGGTCGAACAGCTCTCGCGGCTGCGCACTGAGGACGAGTCCAAGGCGGTTCTGGCCGGGCTCGCCCACGGCAGCGTCGACATCGTGATCGGCACCCACCGCCTGCTCCAGAAGGATGTGCGCTTCAAGCAGCTGGGTTTGGTGGTGCTGGACGAGGAACAGCGCTTCGGGGTGATGCAGAAGGAGCGCCTCAAGCAGTTGCGCACGGCGGTGGACATCCTCTCGCTCTCGGCCACCCCGATCCCTCGCACCCTGCACATGGCGTTGGCCGGAATCCGCGATCTCTCGGTGATCCGGACGCCGCCGGAGGGTCGGCTGCCGATCAGGACCTATGTGACCGCCAAGGAAGCGGGGCTGGTCCAGGACGTGATCCGCCGTGAGCTGTCCCGCAAGGGGCAGGTCTTCTATGTGCACAACCGAGTTCAGTCGATGCTCCGCGAGGTGGAGTTCCTCCGCCAGCTGGTGCCCGAGGCCAGGGTCGCCATCGCCCACGGACAAATGGATGAGCGGGAGCTGGCCCGGGTGATGGTGGATTTCAGCCAGGGGGAGCTCGACATCCTCTGCTGCACCACCATCATCGAGAACGGGCTCGACATCCCCAACGCCAACACCCTGGTGGTGGACGACGCGTCCCGTCTGGGACTGGCCCAGCTCTACCAGCTACGGGGACGGGTGGGGCGCTCCGGGCAGCGCGCCTATGCCTACTTCCTGTACGACCCGGCCAAGTCCCTTACCGAGCAGGCGGACAAGCGCCTTGACGTCGTCGCCGACCTTCAGGACCTCGGCTCCGGCTTCGCGCTCGCGCTCCGGGACCTGGAGATCCGAGGGGCAGGCAACGTGCTTGGGGAGGCGCAGCACGGAGACATCGCGGCCGTGGGCATGGAGATGTACAACCACCTCCTGCACCAGGCGGTGCTGGCCGCCCAGGGCCAGGAACTGCCGGAGTCGCCGGCCCAGGTGTCGGTGGCCCTCCCGCTGCGGAGCCTGCTTCCACCGCGCTACATCCCGGATGAGCGGCTCCGACTTCGGGTTTACCAGCAGCTCGCCGGAGCCACCGATGAGCCTCAGTTGGAGGAGATCGCCAGAAACCTTCGCCAGCGCTTCGGCCCTCGGCCCGAGGAGGTCGAGAATCTCCTGGTCACTTTGCGGGTACGCCTGGCGGCGGCCGCGGCCGGCGCTCTGGCGGTGGAATCTGACCATGGCCAGGTCACGGTGCGGTTCGAGCCCGGGCATGGCCTGTCTCTGGCCAAGTTGGGGGGGATGCAGCGGGCCCTGGAGGTCAGTGCCAATCGTCTTCGACTGGACCCCAAGGCGGCCGGGAAGGGTTGGGTGGACCTGCTCATGGGCACCCTGCGCCAGGCGGCAGCGATGCGGGTGGAAGCCGCCCTGGAGGCGGCCACGACATGAGTCAGGGCGCCCGATCCGAGCTGGTTCGCCTGTTCGAGGTGATGGCTCGTCTTCGGGCCCCAGACGGCTGCCCCTGGGATCGGGCTCAAACCCATGCCAGCCTCCTGCCGTATCTCCTCGAGGAGACGTACGAGGCCATCCAGGCGGTGGAGGACGGGGATCCGCAGGAGCTGGCCGAGGAGCTGGGCGACCTCTTGGTCGAGGTCGCGATGCACACTGCCATTGCCGCCGAACAGGACGGGTTCGACCTGGAAGTGGTGGCAGCCCGCGCCGCTGACAAGATGATCTCCCGCCACCCCCATGTCTTCGGCGGCACCACCGTCGAGAGTGAGGAGCAGCTGCTGCGCAACTGGGAGGCGCTCAAGCGCACCGAGAAGCCGGAGCGTACCTCGGCCCTGGACGGGGTTCCGCTCGTGTTGCCGGCGCTCGCTCTGGCCGCCTCGGTCCAGCGCCGGGCCTCTCGGGCTGCCATCGTGGCCGGTCCGCCGCTGCCGGGAGCGGCCCAGCTGGGGCAGCGGCTGGCCCAGCTTCAGGCGCACCTGGAAGGGACGGATGATGGGGATCCGGACCGGGCCGTGGGGGAGCTGCTCTGGGTGCTGGTGGCCACGGCTCGCCAACTGCAGGTGGATCCAGAGGGCGCCCTGCGCAGAGTCGCCGGGGAGTGGGCTGACTCCTACCGCCTAGGCGAGCGCCGGGCGTCATTCCCGGACCCTGGGCCCCCTTCGGAGTGACGGCGGCCGTGCCAATCTCCCTGCCGGACAGGCGACGGTGGGTCCCGGCCCGGATCGAAAGCGGGCGACCAGAGTCGGGATCCGGCCGGGTCAAGCGGCCCGGTGGCGTGACCGTGGCCCTTCCCAACGCGGTCTGGGACGCCTATACTCCGTAACCGGTGAGTTGACCCATAGGTCAGCCCCTCATGCAGCCGAGTTCTTGCCCACGTTCAACCATATTCGAGCTGAGCTCCGGGGCCCCGGTGCGGGGCTGGTCCGCGAAGCGCGCATTCGCTGGATTTTGTTTCGGCGATCCCATCGCCTGGCGTCCTGGCAGGTGATGATGCTGGTGGCTGCCGTGCTGGCAACCGGGATCGGGCTGGCCGCCTACTCCAGCCATCGCTCGGACCAGGCGCTCCGCCAGCAGTTGGTGCAGTTGCAGGCCCAGACCCAGACCCTGAACGGCCAGGTTCGGGCGGAGCGCCAGGAGCTCGCAGCGGCCAGCTCCCCGGCGTGGCAGAGTGAGCTGGCTAGAGCCCAGGGCCTGGCGGCACCGGGGCAGCAGGTGTACGTAATCGAGAGTCCCGCCGTGGCGGCCGGACCGACCCCCGCGGAGCAGGGGGTGCAGGAGGTGGGCCACTCCGTCGAGCTGATCGCGTCGGGGGTGCTCGGCCTGGCCTGAGGCCGGCGCGGTTCGACTGCCCAATTCCCGCCGGGCCTTTCCGTACCCATAGGCGGCGCTGTACCGTTCCCCAAGCGTGCCCGCCCTGAGACGTCGCCTGCCACTACTGGTCGCCCTCGCCTTGCTGCTGTCCGCCTGCGGTTCCCCGGCCGGCTCCTCCTCCGGAGTCAGCGCGGCTCCCCAGAGGTCAGCTGGCTCGGCGCCCTATCCCGGCGCCAATGCGAGCGGGTTCCAGGCCGTTGACATGACCTGGGTCAGTGCCAATCAGGGATGGGCTCTGGGAGTCGCCCCGGGCTGCCTCGGCCAGCGCTGCGTCACGGTCATGGAGACAACCGACGGGGGCCACCACTGGGTGACTGTGACCGACCTTCACGACTGTCTTCTGGAGGCAGCGCCGGTGGGCTGCCCCGCCGGGGTTCCCCAGGTCAGCCGGATCCGGTTTGCCAATGCCGATGTCGGCTACGCCTTCGCCGGTGACGGGGGCCCCTTTTCCATGACCACCAACGGCGGCCTCTCGTGGGCCATCCAGCCAGGACGCCAGGCCAGCGCCATCAAGGTTGGCGGCGGTAGCGCGGTCCGGGTCAGCTTCTCGCAAGGCGGCTGCCCGGGGCCCTGTGACTGGAGCATCGACCGGGCGGCCCTGGGCCAGAACAGCTGGGTCACCTTGTTCACCCCGCCGACCTCGGTCAACCATGGCAACGTGGACCTCTTGAGGCAGGGCTCCCACGATATCTACGCCGCCTTTCTGGGCAATCCAGCATCTGGAGCTGGGAGCCAGGAGGCCCAGCTCTACGTGTCAACCGATGGCGGCACCACCTGGACTGCCCATCTGGATCCCTGCGCCCGTACCAAGCATCCGGCCTATGTGGCGAGCGCCCTGGCCGCGGCACCGGGAGGAGTGTTGGCCGCCCTGTGCGGCTCCCGGAGCGGCGTCGGCCCCCAGATGGTCACGGTGTCGAGTGACCAGGGCGCCAGCTTCGGACCCATGGAGCCGCTCCCGCATCTGACTTCGGGCATCTTCAGTGAGCTGTCGGCAACCAGCGCCAAGGCCCTCTTCGTGGCCAGCCCGGCCGTGGAGATGGTGGAGACCAGCACCGGGGGCCAGAGCTGGCGGGTGGCGGTCAGGGTCAAGGCCCAGATCACGCCAACCACTCCGCAGTCGACCTTTCTCGGTTTCGAGACGCCGCTTGTCGGGCGCTGGATCGGGCCGCCTGACACGCTCTGGACCACGACCGATGGAGGTGGCAACTGGTCCGCATCGAAGTTCTGAGCGCGCAGCCCGCCAGCGGGTGCGTGGGCGCGGTGGTTTTGACGGATGGGTCAGGTTCCGTTACAATCTGCTGGCGGCGTGGAGCAGTGGCAGCTCGTCGGGCTCATAACCCGAAGGTCCCAAGTTCGAATCTTGGCGCCGCAACGCTCCCGTCTGAGCGCCGCGCGGCTGGGGCGGTATAGCTCAGGGGTTAGAGCGCTCGGCTCATAACCGAGTTGTCCCTGGTTCGAATCCAGGTACCGCCACTGGTCCGTCGGCTGGCGCCAGGGTTGCGGACAGACGAGTTCGGAGCCGCCGTTGGGCGCCCCGCGGACCGTGGTCAGGCGGGAGGAGTCGGCAGCCGGACTTGTACCCAGCCGATGGTCGAGGACTGATCTAGCCGTAGGCTGGGTCGCCCACCCGGAGAGGGCACTGACCCAGCTGGCTTTGCCCCTTGGCCCTCTCGGCAGCGGCGCCTGCCCATCGCCGCAGAGGAAGGTGGAGCCCGGTCCTGGCTCTATCTTCGAATGGCGTCCGGCGGCAGTGCCGGCGCGCCGGCCGACTTGGGGCCCGGCCGCCGCCGTGGGGCCCGGGGATCTGCCCGGGTCTCCATCGCCGCAGCGCTGACCTGTCAAAGGCACTCACCCGCTCTGCTCGGAGCCGGCTCCAGAACTCTGGCGCCAGGTCTCGACCGGTTTCTCGATACAATCGCCCCAATGCCAGGACAGCGACGGGCCGTTGCCTACGTGGTCATCTTCGCCGCCATCTTGGCGATCGCCTTGATCGCCTGGCACATGGCGCCCAGCGCGACCATACCGAACGCTCCCGCGGGAACCCTCCAGAGGGCCCTCCAGGACTATCAGCTCCAGGCCCAGGGCAAGCCGGTGCCGGCGGGTGCCCCCATAATCAGCAGCGCCAGCAGCCATCGCACCCAGGTTCTCAACGGGGGCTCCCCGGTCCAGTGGTGGACCACCACCGGCAAGGAGTACCAGTCGGTGGTGGAGGGCACTGACCCCGGAGCGCTGTTCGCCCGTTACGGTTACACCGACTGGACAACCCAAGCAGCTAGTAGTGACAACTTGTTCCTGACCCTGATCCTGCCGAACATCATCATCGTATTGGTGATCCTGGGCTTCCTCTGGTTCATGATGCGGCAGAGTCAGAGTGGCAACAACCAGGCCATGTCGTTCGGCCGCAGCCGGGCCCGGATGGTGGCCGCCGACAAGCCTCAGGTGACCTTCGCCGATGTGGCCGGGGTGGACGAGGCCAAGCAGGAGCTGAATGAGATCGTTGAGTTCCTCAAGTTCCCTGATCGCTTCACCGCCCTGGGGGCTCGGATCCCCAAGGGGGTGCTGATGGTGGGGTCGCCAGGATCTGGCAAGACGCTGCTCAGCAAGGCGGTGGCGGGCGAGGCAGGGGTTCCGTTCTTCAGCATCTCCGGCTCGGAGTTCGTGGAAATGTTCGTCGGGGTAGGGGCCTCCAGGGTCCGCGACCTGTTCGACCAAGCCAAGAAGAACAGTCCCTGCATCGTCTTCGTCGACGAGATCGATGCCGTGGGGCGGCAACGGGGAGCCGGCCTCGGCGGTGGCCACGACGAGCGGGAGCAGACCCTCAATCAGCTTCTGGTGGAGATGGACGGGTTCGAGACCAACACCCACGTGATCGTGATCGCGGCCACCAACCGTCCCGACGTCCTGGACCCGGCCCTGCTGCGCCCGGGACGATTCGATCGGCACGTGACCCTGGACCGACCGGACCTCAGGGGCCGCGAGGCGATTCTGAAGGTTCATGCGCGCAACAAGCCGTTGGATCCTGCGGTCAACCTGGAGGTCCTGGCCCGCCAGACGATCGGTTTCAGCGGCGCCGACTTGGCCAACCTCATCAATGAGGCCGCCATCCTGGCCGCGCGCCACGACCAGAAGGTGATTGGGATGGCGGAGCTGGAGGAATCCATCGCCCGAGTCATCGCCGGTCCCGAGCGCAAGTCCCGGCGCATCTCCGACGAGGAGAAGCTGGTGATCGCCTACCACGAGATGGGCCACGCCTTGGTGATGCGCAGCCTTCCCCACTGCGACCCCCCCTACAAGATCAGCATCGTGAGCCGGGGCATGGCTCTCGGCTGGACCATGCAGCTGCCCGAGCACGACAAGGTGCTGGTGAGCAAGGTGGAACTGACGGATCAGTTGGCGGGCATGCTGGGAGGCCGGGTGGCGGAGGAGATCCTGCTCGGCGACGCCAACATCACCACCGGCGCATCTGATGACATCAGCAAGGCCACCAAGCTGGCGCGTCGAATGGTCACGGAGTGGGGCATGAGCGAGAAGCTTGGGCCCCTCGCGTTTGGCACCAAGGAGGAGCTGGTCTTCCTCGGTCGTGACCTCGGCGAGCAGCGCAACTACTCCGAGGAGGTGGCGGGCGAGATCGACCAGGAGGTTCACTCCCTGGTCGACAACGCCTACCTGACGGCGAAAAAGGTGCTCACCCTGCGGCGCGGCACGCTCCAGGCCCTGGCCGACCATCTGATCGAGGTGGAGTCGATGGAGCGCAGCGAGATGGACGAGGTGATCCAGCAGGTGGAAGAAGGGGCTCCGACCGCAGCTGGTATGTGAGCCTCCTGGCTCGCCGTGACGGCCGCGGTGGGAGCTTGTGGTGGGCACCGGGTCTGGACATGAGGTCCCATTGGCGGGCCTGATACCACGCCGCCGAAGCGCCGGGCCGGCCCGGGCCCGGCCGTGATCAGATCATCCCCGGGGCCCGTTCGGCTACACTCGCAGCGAGGCACCATTCGGTGGTGAGACCTCGCTCCGCTTGGATCCCTGAGGTGACCGAGACGGACGACGGAGTTGGCATCGTAGGCGCCGGCCGAGTGGGGAGCGCCCTCGCCAGGAGGCTGGCGGAGAGGGGCGCGCCGCCCGTCCTGATCGCGTCGCGCACCATGGCCGCGGCGGCTGGGCTGGCCGATCTGGTGGGAGCGCAGGTGGCGGCGACCTCGGCTCAGGTGGCGGCTGAGTGCCTGGTCACCATTCTGGCGGTGCCCGACGCTGAGCTGGCCAGGGTGGCCGACTCCCTGGTCGAGCTGTTGCCGGTGGGCGCGAGCCTGAGGGGCAGAGTGATCGCTCACTGCGCGGGGGTGCATGGCCCCGAGCTACTTTCCCCCTGCGCGCGAATCGGCGCTGCGACCGGCGTACTGCACCCGCTGGCTCCCATCCCTGACGGGCAGCCGGCGAGCCTCGAAGGCGCTTACGCGTCAATAGCCGGGGACTCGGTGGCGGCCGGGGCGCTCGAGGCGATCGCCGCCCGGCTGGGCCTGGTGACCTTTCGCATCGATGGCGCGGATCGGGCTCTCTACCACGCGGCGGCAGCCATCGCCGGCGTCCTACCGGTCCTGATTGAGCAGCAGGCGGAGCGGGCCATGGCGGCGTCGGGAGCACCCATCCAGGCCGTTTCGGGGCTCCGCCAACTGCTCGTGCTGGCGGCCGAGAATGTGCGCCGGCTTGGACCTGGGGCCGCTCTGACCGGGCCTTCGACCCGCGCCGACGATGCCACCACCGGCCTCCACCGTCAGGCCCTGGCCGGGCTCGACCCCGCCCTGGCGGAGCTGTACAGCTCGATTCTTGCCCTGGCCGCTGAAGCGGCTCCAGAACCTCACCGAGGAGTTCCCCAGGATGACTGACTCCAAGCCCAGACCGGTGCAGATAACGGACCTGGCCCGCTGGAAGGCGGACGGGCGACGTTTCGCCATGCTGACGGCCTACGACTACACCACCGCTTCCCTGCTCGACCAGGCCGGCATTCCCATCCTCTTGGTGGGGGATTCCCTGGGCGGGACGATGCTCGGCCACCGGCTCCGTGACGGGGGTCCGGACACCCTCCCTGTGACCCTGGAGGACATGCTCTCCCACGCGGCCGCGGTGGCCCGAGGTGCCCACCACGCGCTTCTGATCGGCGACCTCCCCTTCCTCTCCTACCACCTCGGGCTGGACGAGGCGACCCGTAGCGCCGGGCGGATGCTCAAGGAGTCCGGGATGCAGGCGGTCAAGTTGGAGGGTGGCGGTCCCATGCTGGAGGTGGTCGCCCACCTCACGGCTCGCGGAATTCCGGTGATGGGGCACCTGGGCCTCACCCCACAACGGGTCCATGCCATGGGCGGGCTCCGTGTTCAGGGGCGCGGTGAAGGGGCTGCGGCGCAGCTGCGCCAGGAGGTGCTGGGGTTGGCCCAGGCCGGTGCCTTCTCGGTGGTGCTGGAAGGGCTGCCGGCTCAGCTCGCGGCGGAGTTGACCGTCGCCAGTCCGATCGCGACCATCGGGATCGGGGCGGGGGCCAACTGCGATGGCCAGGTGCTGGTGATCCACGACATGCTGGGGTTGACCGTGGGACCGGTGCCTAAGTTCGTGCGCCGCTTCGCGGAACTCGGGGAGGCCACCATCGCCGCCGCCACCAGCTTTCGCGACGCGGTCGAGTCCGGGGAGTATCCCAGCGCTCAATTCAGCTATGAGTGAGGCGGCCAAGGGGCCGGCGCTACCGATCCTGCTCACGACTCCCGACGAGCTCCGTCAGCTGGCCCAGGCCTGGCGCTGCCAGGGCTACCGGGTTGGGTTGGTTCCCACCATGGGCGCCCTGCACCGCGGCCACCTGGCCCTGGTGGCCGCGGCTCGGGCGGCAGCGGATCGAGTGGTGGTTTCGATTTTTGTCAACCCGCTCCAATTCGGACCGGGCGACGACTATCAGCGCTACCCTCGGGACCGGGACGAAGACCTGCGGCTGTTGGCGGCGGCCGGCGTGGATGCCGCTTACGTGCCCACCACAAAAGCCGTCTACCCAAGTGGATTTGCCACTTCGATCACGGTCGAAGCGGCCGGTGCCGACCGCTGGGAGGGCCACTTCCGCCCGGGGCATTTCCAGGGAGTCGCCGTGGTGGTCGCCAAGCTTTTGGCCGCCACCGGTCCCTGCTCCGCATTCTTCGGCGAGAAGGACGCTCAGCAGGCGGCGCTGGTGACCCAGCTGGCCAAAGACCTCGATCTGGGCGCGCAGGTGGTGGTGTGTCCGGTGGTGAGGGACCCAGATGGCCTCGCCCTCAGTTCGCGCAACGCCTACCTCGACCGCTCCCAACGTGAGGCGGCGCTCACCCTCAACCGCGCCCTGCGGGAGGCTGGGGTGGCCTTCTCTGATGGCTCAAGGTCCGGGGCGGAGCTCACCCGTTTGGCTGCTCGGGTGATCGAGTCCGAGCCCGCAGCCAAGCTCGACTACGCCGCCGTGGTAGACCCGGTCAGTTTTGCGCCACAGGTGGAGGCGGACCTTTCGTCCCGGCTGATACTGGCCGCCAGGGTGGGCGGCGTTCGCCTCCTGGACACCGGAGTTCTGGGCGAGCTGGCCAACTCCCCGGCCCCAGGGCAAGACCGCCTCTAGCGCCCTCCTCAGCTCTCGGCAGGGACTGAGAAGCCGGCCTGCCGACCCTGGCTGGCCTCCTCCGCTCGACGCATGATGTAGCGGAGGCCGGAAGTCGAAGCCACGGCCTGGAGGAGGTCGAAACCCTCCTCCCGGGCCAGACGGTTGACCTCGTCCAGGCTGTCGAGCTCGCGGTACTCGTAGACGGTGCGGGATGGCGTTGTGGACAAGGTGTTACTCCTGAAACGGGGCTCGGCCACGGCGAGGCGACCGCGGCCAATACCAACTCTGTAGATCCCAGTGTGCCATCCGCACCCATGTGGCTGCCCGACCGCTGTGGCGGATCGGAGAGTGAGCGCCAGTGGCGGCGGACGGCGGTCGCACTGCTATACTCTCGCCCGCACTGGAGCGCCGTTCTGGCACCCCAGGCGTCCATCATTCCGGAGGATCCATTAGCCCGTTGGCCGAGCTTGCCACTGCCGCGCCCGTCGAGGAACTGACTACCTACAGTTCCATGGAGGAGTACCTACGCACCAGTGCGGATTCCATCCGCACGCTGACCTATGGGGACATCGTCGACGGGACGGTGGTCCGGGTCGACCCCGACGAGGTTCTGGTCGACATCAGCGCCAAGTCGGAGGGAGTCATCTCCAATCGGGAGCTCACGGGTAGGGCCGAGGACCCGGTGGTCCTTAATCCGGGTGACCGAATCAAGGTCTACGTCCTGCAGTCCGAGAACGAGGACGGCAACGTGGTTCTCAGCCTGCGGCGCGCCCGTGCCGAGGGCATCTGGGCCAAGGCGGCCGAGAAGGAGAGCAACGGCGAGGGGGTGGAGGCCGAGGTCAAGGAGCAGAACAAGGGTGGCCTGATCGTCAACATCATGGGTTTGCGCGGGTTCCTTCCCAGCTCACAGGTGGCCAGGACCCACTCCGGGAACCTGGTCGACCTGGTCGGCGAGAAGATCATGGTCAAGATCCTGGAGGTCAACCGCAAGCGGAACCGACTGATCGTCAGCCAAAGGGCCGCCCAGGATGAGGACCGGGCTCGCCAGCGCGAGGAGCTCTTCGAGCGCCTGGCGGTCGGCGATGTGGTCACCGGCAGGGTCAGCGGGCTGACCTCATATGGGGCCTTCATCAACCTCGGGGGGGCCGACGGCCTGATCCATATCAGCGAGCTGAGCTGGGACCGGGTCAGCAATGTCTCGGACATGCTGGCCGTCGGTGATGAAGTCACCGTCAAGGTGATCAAGCTAGATCCCGAGCTCTCTCGGATCTCCCTTTCCCTGCGCCAGATGAGCGATGACCCCTGGGATAGCATTGAGGCCCGCTTCCCACCTGGCACCATCATCGAGGGCGTCGTCACCAAGACCAAGAAGTACGGGGCCTTCCTCCAGATCGCCGACGGGGTGGAGGGATTGCTCCACATCAGCGAGCTCTCCTGGGAGCACGTTGAGCGCACCGAGGACGTGCTGAGGGTGGGCGACAACATCAGGGTCGTGGTCCTGCAGGCGGATCGCAGTCGGCGTCGGATTTCGCTCTCCTACCGGCAGCTGCTGCCGCGCCCCGATCACATCGCCGCCGACGAGGGTGATGGTGGGTACTCTGCCGCCGCCGACTACGAGCCTGATGACTCCGACGACGAGCCCATGCCGGCCCGGGCCAGCGAAACCACATCCGTGGCGGAGCCGGGACCAGCCGTCGACGAGCCCGAGGCCGAACCTGAGGCCATCGAGGCGCTGGCTGATGGCCAGGCGGTGGCCGCCTTGGACTTGGCCGAGATCGAAGTTGCCGCTGCCGAAGGCGACCAACCTCCCGCCGATGAGGGGGTGGCCGAGGGGCCCGTGGCCGATGACGACCCGACCGCTGGGAGCGACCCGGAGTAGCTTCGGCATCGCGGATGTCACTTCGCTGGGTGATCGCGGAGCACAGGCAGCTGGGCGGTCCCTGGCACCGGGCGGCAACGCATTGCCCGCCGGCACCGGCTCTGGCCCCGCCTGCGGACGCTCCGACTCAACTCCACGCCTTGGCTAGGTCGGAATCAGGGTGGTAACAGCCAGCCCTGCCAGCCCGGAAGCCGACCAAGGGGGCGGGGTGGCCACTTGGATGTGATCCTGCCCGCGTCCGGTGACGGGTGGGGCGCCGTGCCCGCCGTGGGGAGATGGCTTGGGCTCAACCAGCGGCCGACGACTGGGGTTGGGACTGGCGGCACGGAACGGCGCTCGGCAGCCCGACATCTGGCGCTGGGGCGGACCCTGGACGCGCCTGGGGTCTCCGCCCGGCTCTGCGCCGGTGGCGAGGTACTTACTCGTCCGCTGACGTGGGCAAGGCGCCTGCCAGCGGTCGGCGGAGAGGGACTTCGAGTTCGTGCGACCGCTTCAGGCGGGCCCGAGGGCGGCGCCGAGGAGGCCTCGACGGGGCGGTCTCCAAGTGGCGATCCGGTTCGAGCGGTTCCGATTGGGCATAATGCGTTTGTGATCGGAACGGAGGTTGACCCAAGACCCGTCCCAGCCCAGGTCCAGGAGCTTCGGCCCCTGGACGTTGCCCCAGTCGGGGTCTAGGAGATTCGTTTGTATCCGTTTGAGAGATTCACGGAGAAGGCCAAGAAGGTCCTGACCCTGGCCCAGGACGAGGCGGAGAAGTCTCACCACTCGTACATCGGCACAGAACACCTCCTGCTCGGTCTGCTGCGCGAGGGTGATGGCTTGGCGGCCAAGGTGCTGGCCAACCTGGGGGTCGAGATCGACAAGGTGCGCACCACGATCGAGTCGGTCCTCGGGCGTAACGAGCGGATCATCGTGCAGCAGATCATCCCCACCTCCCGGGTCAAGAAGGTGATCGAGATCGCCTTCGAAGAGGCCAAGCGGATGAACAACACCTACGTAGGGACCGAGCATCTGTTGCTGGGGCTCCTGATCGAGGGTGAGGGGATTGCCGCCCATGTGCTGGAGGACCTGGGCGCCAACCTGGAGAAGGTCCGCACCGAGTTGGACGCGCAGCTCAAGGACCAGGGCGTCGAGGATGAGGCGCGCCCCGAGCACAAGAAGACCACCAAGACTCCACTCCTGGATCAGTTCTGCCGGGACCTCACCGAGCTGGCTGAAAAGCACCAGTTGGATCCCGTGATCGGCCGTGAGATGGAGATCGAGCGAGTGGTCCAGATCCTTTCCCGCCGGACCAAGAACAACCCCGCCCTGATCGGCGAACCGGGGGTCGGCAAGACCGCTATCGCCGAGGGCCTGGCCCAGGCGATCGTCAATCAGGAGATCCCTGATGCTCGCGCCAACAAGCGGGTCCTGACCCTGGACATGGGCGCGCTGGTGGCCGGCACCAAGTACCGAGGCGAGTTTGAGGAGAGACTCAAGAAGATCCTGGACGAGATCAGGTCCTCCCGCGAAGTGGTGCTCTTCATCGACGAGCTGCACACCCTGGTTGGGGCCGGTGCCGCCGAGGGTGCCATCGACGCTGCGAACATCCTCAAGCCGGCCCTGGCCAGAGGCGAGATCCAGTGCATCGGCGCCACCACTCTCAACGAGTACCGCAAGTACATCGAGAAGGATGCCGCTCTGGAGCGCCGTTTTCAGCCGGTGTACGTTGACGAGCCCAAGCTGGAAGAGACGGTGGAGATCCTCTCGGGGGTGCGGGGCCTCTATGAGCAGCACCACCGGGTCACCATTACCAACGACGCTCTGCAGGCGGCGGCGGAGTTGTCCGGGCGGTATGTCAGCGACCGCTCCTGGCCGGACAAGGCTATCGACCTCATCGACGAGGCCAGTGCCCGGGTGCGCATGAAGCTGACCACGACGCCGCCCGAGCTCCGGGCCAAGCAGCGCCACATCCGCTCGCTGCAGACGCGCAAGGAGGAGGCAGTCGACGGGCATGACCTCGAGGCTGCGGGCAAGATCGACATCGAGCTGAAGCAGCTCAAGGAAGAGTACTCAGGCGAGGAGGCCGCCTGGCGCGATGAGCTGGGTCGGACGGTGGCCACCGTCACCGAGCACAACATCGCCGACATCGTGTCGTCCTGGACCGGAGTCCCCGTGAGCCGGCTGGTTGAGGCCGAGACCCAGCGCCTGCTGGGGATGGAGGCTGAGATACATCGTCGTCTGATCGGCCAGGACGAGGCGGTCAAGGTGGTCTGTCAGGCCGTCCGGAGGGCCCGTGCGGGCCTCAAGGACGCCAAGCGCCCGATCGGGTCGTTTATCTTCCTGGGCCCGACTGGGGTGGGCAAGACGGAGCTGGCTCGCAGCCTGGCTGCCTTCCTCTTTGACAGTGAGGATTCCCTGATTCGGCTCGACATGTCGGAGTTCGCTGAGCGTCACAGCACGGCACGGCTGGTGGGCTCTCCGCCCGGATACGTCGGCTACGATGAGGGCGGCCAGCTGACCGAGGCGGTGCGTCGGCGCCCCTACAGTGTGGTCCTCTTCGATGAGATCGAGAAGGCCCATCCGGACTTTTTCAATATGCTGCTGCAGATCCTGGAGGATGGCCGACTGACCGATGCCAAGGGGAAGATCGTCAACTTCGCCAACACGATCGTGATCATGACCAGTAACCTTGGCATTCAAGGAGTCGGCTCCAACATCTCGATGGGCTTCCAGACCGGCCTCACCAGCGCCGACGGCGAGGACCACGAGCATGCCAAGATGCGGGAGCGAATCACCGACGAGTTGAAGCGGGCGTTCCGGCCGGAGTTCCTCAACCGCCTGGACGCGGTGGTCGTCTTCCACCGGCTGCGCCAGCAGGAGACTCGCCAGATTGTCGAGCTGATGCTGGTTCGGGTGCGCGAGCACCTGAAGCGCCAGGGCCTCAGCCTGCTGGTCACCGATGAGGCGAAGGACAAGCTGGTGGAGCTCGGGTTTGACAAGGTGTACGGCGCTCGGCCCCTGCGCCGAGTGATTCAGAGCCAGATCGAGGACCCTCTCAGCGACGAGCTACTGCGGACCCAATTCTCGATGGGCGATCTGGTCACCATCGATGTGGAGGAAGGCAAGGTCCGGACCCATGTGGTGCCTGGGCCTCCGCCGCCTGACGAGGTCATCCAGCAGGAGACAACTGCTGTGGAGACCGCGGGAGCCGGAGCCGCCGGGTCCGGTGGCGGCGATGGCGGCGCTCCCGCCTGATCGCCCGGAGGAGATCGCCTCCGGCTCGCGGGTGAGATGGCTGACGGCGATCTCACCATCGGATCCGCATGCCCGTCCCGACCGGATCGCCAGTCTGGTCGGGATGTGCGTGGGGTCTGTGACCGGCATCCTGTACGGCGCCATCTTGGTCCAGAACGTGAGGGGGCCGCTGGAAACCTGGCAGGGAGCCGTGATCAGCCTGGCCATGGGGCTGGGGCTCGGCTGCGTGGTGGGGTACATTCTCGGCCCCAACCTCAGCGTCCGGCCCTACTTCTGGGCCGAAGAGCAGTTGGCCACGCTGCCGTTCTCGGAGCTGATTGGGCTCTTGGTCGGGGTCTTGGTAGCCCTCGCCATCGCGGCCCTGGTGGCTCTTATCGCGAGTGGGCTGCCCTATGGCCTCGGCTGGATGGTGGCAGTTTTGGTGGCGGCGGTGCTGGTGCCGTTGGGACTCAGTGTGGGCCGCCGACGACGGCGGGACATCTCCCTCATGGGGCTGCCCATGGGAGCTAGCGGGCCCCCGCTGGCCAAGGTCGTGGTCGACACCAGCGCGGTCATAGACGGCAGGCTGCTGGATCTGGCCCGCGGTGGCTTCTGTCTCTACCAGCTGCTGATTCCGCAGTTCGTTCTCGACGAGCTCCAGGCGGTTGCCGACTCGGGAGACCCGATCCGCAGGGCCAGGGGACGGCGGGGGATTGCGATGCTGGAGGAGTTGCGGTCCCTGAGTGGGCTGGACTTGAGTTTCCCCCAGACTGACTACCCGTCCATGACGGAGGTGGACGGGAGGCTGGTGCGCCTGGCCCGGGAGGAGGGCGCCGGCATCTTCACCGTCGATTTCAACCTGGATCGTCTGGCTCAGATCGCCGGTCTGCGGGTGCTCAACCTTAACCAGCTGGCGACCGCGCTGCGCCCCGCGCTGGTCGCCGGGGAGCGACTGGAGGTCGATGTGGTCAAGGAGGGCCGGGAGCCGGAACAGGGGGTTGGATATCTGGACGACGGCACCATGCTGGTGGTGGAAGGAGGCCAACATCATCTCGGGCAAAGGGTGGAGGTCAGCGTTCGAAGCGTGATCCAGACCGCCTCCGGCCGGATGGTGTTCACCCAGTTCGAGGGCCCCTGTGAGGTACCCCCGCCCACGCGTCGGGGCGGGCGCAGAACCCGGTCGGCCGGCGGTTCTGCCCATTGACCAAGGGCAGCGGCAGGCCGGCCGTGAGCGCGGTCGTCCCGGCGGCCGGCAGCGGGACGCGATTTGGGGGGGCCAAACTCTGGGCCGAGCTGGGTGGCCAGCCGGTGCTAGCCTGGGTCCTTCGCGCCCTCGGCGATCCTACGAGCGGCATCTCTGAGCTGGTGGTGGTGGCGGATCCCCAGGATCACCGCCGGGTGGTGGAGGTGAGCGCCGAGGTGGCGCCGCGCCTGGGCTGCCGCTGCGTGGCGGGAGGGGCGCGCCGCCAGGAGTCCGTCATGAACGGGCTGCAAGCCTGCTCAGGCGATTTGGTCCTGATCCACGACGGGGCTCGCCCGGGGGTGAGTGCGGAGCTCTTGGCCAGGGTCTTGGTGGCGGCCAGGCGGGTAGGCGCGGCGACGGCGTACGTCCCTGTGACCGACTCGACGGCGCGGGTGGTGGACGGGCGGTTGGTTGACATGTTGGCCCGCGATCAGCTGGGCGCGATTCAGACGCCCCAGGCCTTCTCACGTCAGCTCCTGCTGCGAGCCCACCAGCGGGCGTCGGAGGTGGGCTTGGAGGCTGATGACGACGCCGCCCTGGTGATGGCTCTGGAGGAGCCGGTCGCGGCCGTGCTGGGAGACTTCAGGAATCTCAAGCTGACCAGGGCCGAGGACATGATGGCATTGCGTAGCTGGCTGGCTGCACCCGAGCGGTACCAACGTTGACCGGCCGACGGGTGCCAGGGGTCGGATTGGGCGTGGACGTCCATCGCTACGGCGGAGCGGGCCCGATATGGATCGGCGGAGTGGAGATCCCCTCCGAGCAGGGGCTGGTCGGCCACTCGGATGCTGACGTGCTCTGCCATGCGATCGCGGACGCCATTCTCGGTGCGGCTGGGCTCGGTGATCTCGGGGAGCACTTCCCCTCTGAGGATGAGCGTTGGCGTGGAGCCGCGTCCACCGCGATCCTCTCCCAGGTGGTCGCCATGCTCGCCCCCGAGGGGCTGGTCCTGCAGGGTGTGGATGGGACTGTCATCGCCGAGGCGCCTCGGCTCGCACCCCACCGCCGAGCCATGGTCCAGGCCCTGGCAGAGGTTCTTGAACTGCCCGAGGGGGCTGTGTCGGTGAAGCTCAAGTCAAGCGATGGGCTGGGGCTCACCGGGCGCCGCGAGGGGGTGGCGGCTCTCGCAATCGCCACCTTGGCGGCGGCGAAGTCACAGTCGGCCCCATAACATTGGTGGTCGTGAGCTTTCGCCTCTACAACACCCTGAGCGGCCTGGTTGAGCCTTTCGTGCCCCTGCATCCAGGCCGAGTGGGCATGTACACCTGTGGGCCCACGGTCCACGATCGAGCCCACATTGGCAATCTGCGCACCTATCTAGCGGAGGACCTGCTGCGCCGACAGCTTGAGGCGCACGGTTTGCGCGTCACCCAGGTGATGAACATCACTGATGTCGATGACAAGATCATCACCAAGGCCGCCGCGGCCAGGCTCAGCCTGGCCGAGTTCACTCAGCCCTACCTGGACGCTTTCCTGCGCGACCTTGCCCTGCTGGGAGTCGAGGCGGCCGCCTTCCACCCGAGGGCTACCGAATACATCCCGCAGATGATCACCCTGATCCAGCGGCTGATCGATGGTGGCCACGCCTACATGAGCGATGGCTCCGTGTACTTCAGGATCAGTTCGTTCCCAGACTATGGCCGACTCTCGCACCTTGACACCAAGGGCCTGGTCGCAGGCGCCAGCGGACGCATCGATGCCGACGAGTACGAGCCCAAGGAGGCGGTCCGGGACTTTGTGCTCTGGAAGAAGGGGCAGCAGGGTGATCTGGCGGCCTGGCCGTCGCCGTTCGGCTGGGGAAGGCCAGGGTGGCATGTCGAGTGCTCGGCCATGTCGATGGACAAGCTGGGGGAGACTTTCGACATCCACTGCGGGGGCGTCGACAATAAGTTTCCTCACCACGAGAATGAGATAGCTCAGTCGGAGGCAGCAACCGGCAAAGTCTTTGTTACATACTGGTTTCACCCCGAGCATCTGGTTGTGGCGGGTGGAAAGATGGCCAAGTCGCTAGGTAACTTCGTGACCCTTTCGGCTTTGCTGGAGCGTGGGCACGATCCATTGGCGGTGCGCTATCTGCTTCTCACCGGCGCCCACTATCGCCACCGCCTGCAGTTCCAGGAGGAGTGGCTCAGCGCTGCCGAGAAGGATGTCGAGCGGCTGGCCAACTTCTGGCGGAGATGTGAGCAGGGCCTGGCGCTCGGCCCCGCCAAAGAAAGTGCCGGGGACCCGCTGGCGGCGGCGGCCCAGCGGGCCCAGGGCCTGTTCGAGGCGGCCCTGGACGATGATCTCAACTTGCCAGATGGCATCGCTGTGATCTTCGATCTGCTCCGAGATGGCAATCGGCTGCTCGACCTGGGTCAGGCAGGCAGAGTGGGCTGCGAGGCGGCGCTGCAGGCGTTGCGCGCGGTCGACAGTCGCCTGGGGGTGATCGAACGCCTGGCGGCGGTGGAAGACCATCTGACGGAGGCCGAGAGCGCGCTGCTGGAGAGCCGCGCCCAGGCTCGCCGCGATCACGACTTCGCCCGCTCGGATCAGCTGCGGGATCAGCTTCTGGCGCTGGGCATCCAGGTGGAGGACACCAAGGACGGAAGTCGCTGGCATCGCGTCTGATGCCGGAGGTGCTGTACGGCCGGAATCCGGTCCTGGAGGCGCTGCGAGCCGGTCGTCGCTTACGCCGCCTACTTCTGGCGCCGGACCTATCTCAGGACCCGCGGGTGGCCGAGATTGTGGGCGCGGCCAGGGTGGCTGGAGTCAGCCCCCAGGTGGTTCCGAGAACACAGCTGGGTGATGTGGCGCACACCGAGCATCACCAGGGCATCGCCGCATACTTTGATGTGCGGCAGCTGCCCGGAATGGAGTTCCTGCGGCGGCTGATCACAGAGGCGAGCTCGACCTGGCCGCCTCTGGTGCTCTGCCTCGACGGTGTCCAGGATCCTCAGAACCTGGGTTCGTTGGCTCGGACCGCCGAGGCTCTGGGGGTGCATGCGATGGTGCTTCCCAAGCACCGCACGGCTCCGGCCTCAGCCGCTGCGGTCAAGGCCAGCGCGGGGGCGCTTGAGCACCTACAGCTGGTGCGGGTCGTCAATCTGGCCCAGACGTTGCAGGAACTTGCCGACGCGGGCCTGATGGTGGTCGGGCTCGACCAGGAGGGCAGCATCCAGAGCGACCAGGCGGACCTTCGCCAACCGTTGGCCATTGTGGTCGGATCTGAGGGGGATGGCCTGCGCCAGCTAACCAGGCGCCGGTGTCACCAGCTGGTGTCGATCCCCATGGGAGGCATGGTGGCCTCGCTGAACGCAGCGGTGGCTGGATCGATCCTCCTCTACGAGGTGGCCCGACAGCGCGAGTTCGACTTCCCTACCCACCGACCGTAGTGCGGCTGCAAGGATTTCTATACTGGACCGGCCTAGCCGACGTAGCTCAGTGGTAGAGCAGCTGTTTTGTAAACAGCTGGCCGTCAGTTCGAATCTGACCGTCGGCTCCACTTTTTGAGATCAGATTCGCTCCCATTTCAGGGCCTTGGATGTCGCTGCGGTCTCGTTGACCCCAGTTTTGACCCCAGTTGTGGAGGAGCCGGCTGGAGTTGCTGGCGTGGCCAGGATGGCGTCCATTCTGGCGGCTGCCTCGCGCTGCAGGCCGGGCAGCACGCTGGCGTAGGTGTCAGCCGTGAGCCCGATCTGGCTGTGCCCCAGCATGGTGCTCACGGTCTTCAGGTCGACGCCGCCGGCCAGCATGAGGGTGGCTGCCGAGTGGCGGAGGGTGTGGAATGTCCGCTGGCGCACGCCGGCCTCCGCCAGCAGCCGGTGAAAGGTGTGGGTGACGGCCGTCCCGCAGCGTGGTCGGCCCAACGCGGTGGTGAAGATGAGACCGGGGACCTCCTCCTCCCAAAGCGCTCCGGCCAGCTCGCGGGCGGCATCCTGGTCCGAGCGCTGCTGCAGCAGCGCCGAGTGGACCAAGGACGGCATCGGCAGGGTCCGCCGACTCCTGGAGGTCTTGGGGTCCACCAGCTGGCTACGGCCGTGGACCCGCTGGAGTGCCCGCTGCACCTTCAGTGTTCTGCGCTCCAGATCGATGTCCTGCCACCGAAGGCCGAGGATCTCACCCTGGCGCAGTCCCATCCCCACTGCGATCGCCACCACGGCCAGGAGGTCGAACCTTGGCGCGCATCCGAGGATCAAGGAGCATTCCTCAGGCG
>JABEUU010000162.1 GCA_013044295.1 Candidatus Dormiibacterota bacterium | reverse complement strand
GGGGAGTTGATGTGCGGGTGGGAGGAGGGGGAGCCGGGCCAGTGACCGGAGGCGCTCACGGCTGACACCCTGGCCCGCCCGGCGTTGTCCCTGGCCTGAAACATACCCGGATGCTGCGGGGCCCGCCCCGTTTGTCTCCGTTTGGCCAGGGACGGTCAGCTCTGGCTGCTGGGCGCCGTCGACGTTACCGAAGCCACGCTGGAAAGTTGCAGCGCGTTCGCCAGGGAACGAGGCTGCTCACCATAGAATCGGCAACCAGTCATGTCCCAGCCTGTGGCCTCGCCCACCCCTCCCAAGCGTCGGGAGTTGACCTTCGATCCTCCCACGATCCTTCTGCTGGCGGTGCTGATCCTTGGGTTTGCCGCCTTCACCACTCCCCAGTTCGACCCCGACTTCTGGTGGACGGCGCGGATCGGCCTGGAGATCCTTTCCCACTGGGTGCCCCAGCACAACTACTTCACCTTCACCGCCAGCACCCACCCCTTCATCAGCCAGGAGTGGGGGTCGGAGGCGATTGACGGGCTCCTGTACAGCCACCTGGGCATGATCCCGGTGATTCTGATGTTCGCAGTGGTGACCTGGATTGGATTCTTCCTGGGGGTGCTGCGGGTCAACCGCGCCGATCGCTCACGCTGGGTGCTGGCGGTGGGGGCCGCCCTGGTGGTGATCTCAGGAGTGCAGATCTGGGGCCCCAGCCCCCAGATGTTCTCCTTCGCGCTCCTGGGGGTTCTGCTCACCCTGCTGGACGCCTATCGACGCTCGCATCGGCGTCGACTCCTATTTGGGATGGTGCCGCTCTTCATTGTGTGGAGCAATCTTCACGGCGGCTTCACCATCGGACTTGGGGTGGTGGCGGTCTTTTTGGCCGGAGAGGGTCTGGCGACCTGGCTGAGGCAGCCCGGTGCCATCGGCTGGCGACCCTGCCGGGACTTGCTGGTAGCCGGCCTGGTGGCTGCCATGGCGGCCATGGTCAACCCCAACGGGGTGGGCATCTACCTGTACCCGGCCCGACTTCTGTTGAGCCATGTGGCCCAGGCCAGCCTGAACGAGTGGCAGCCCCCCGACTTCCACTCGGTCGCCAACTTCCCGGCCCTGTTCCTGCTCCTGACCGTCATCCTGACCGGGCGCTGGGCGGTCCGCACCCGGATCTCAGATCTGCTTCTGGCAGGGGCGGGTACAGTCCTGCTGCTCTATGCGGTCCGCGACATCCCAGTCTTCGCGCTATTGGTGCTGCCGCTCTGGGCCGATGGGGTCCAGGGATTCTTCGCCCACCTCAAGCAGGTGCGCCATCTCGCCAGCCGGCGCCCGGTCCGGCCGGCCCCGAGGTGGTTCGTGGCGGTGGTGGTGGTAATGGTCGCGCTGGCGGCGGGGGCGCGAGTGGTGGACCAGCTCTCCAGCCCCGAGAACCAGCTGCAGGGATCGGCGTATCCAGTCCAGGTGGGCCGGGTGATCTGCCAGGGGCCGCAGGCCCGCGTCTTCGCGCCCTACGGCAGCTCGGGTTGGTTGCTGTACCGGATCGATCGCAATCAGCCAGCGGGGCGCGGCTGCGCCCCCGACCGGGTCTTCATCTTCGGCGAGGTGGTGCTGATGGGCCCGCAGGTGATGACGGACTATCTGCGGATCTCGGCCGGCTACCCCGGCAGCCTCCGGCTGCTGGCTCGATACGGCGTCAACCTGGTCTGGCAGGGGCGCCAGACGCCCCTGACGGACCTGCTCCAGAAGGCGTCCGGCTGGCGCTGCGTGTACGCCACCTCCAGCAACGTCCTGTTCGCCTCGGCCCAGACCGCCTCTGAGTGGCACGCCTCGAGGCAGGCGTGCCCTGCCTGAGCGGCCTGGCCGCCAGCGCCGCCCCACCGTCCGCGTCCGGGCGGACAGGGCTCAGAACCGAACCGGACCCTCGCAGATCAGGGGTAGATGCCCCGCACCGCGGTGGCGTCCGCGACTCGCTTCACCGCCAGGCAGTAGGCGCCCATCCGCAGCGTGGTGCGATGCTCCCGGGCCAGGTCGTCCATCTGCTGGTAGGTGCGCTGCATGATCTTGGTGAGGCGGGAGTTGATCTCCGTCTCCTCCCAGAAATAGGACTGCAGGTCCTGCACCCATTCGAAGTACGAGACGGTGACGCCGCCGGCATTGGCGAGGATGTCGGGGATGACCGTGACCCCCCGCTGGTGGAAGATGTCGTCCGCCTCGGGGGTGGTGGGTCCGTTGGCCGCCTCGACGATGAGCTTGGCCTGGACCCGGGCGGCGTTGTCGATGCTGAACTGGTTCTCAAGGGCAGCCGGGATCAGGATCGTGACCGGCAGCTCCAGCAAGGCGCTGTTGGAGATCTCCTGGCGGGAGCCGGCGAAGCCACCAACTCGTCCGGTGCGGCGGTGGTGCTCCAGCAGCGCAGGGACATCCAGGCCCTCGGAGTTGTAGATGCCCCCGAACACGTCCGAGACGGCGACCACCTTAAAGCCCTGTTCCGCCAGCAGCTCGGCACTGACGCTGCCCACGTTGCCGAAGCCCTGGATGGCGACGCTGCACTCGCTGGGATTCCAGCCCATCCGGGCGCATGCCTCAAGGGTGACCACCGTCACTCCCCGACCGGTGGCGGCGGGCCGTCCCTCCGAGCCTCCGATCGAAAGCGGCTTACCGGTGACCACCGCCGGCACCGAGTATCCCTTCTCCATCGAGATTGTGTCCATGATCCAGGCCATGGTCTGGGGGTTGGTGTTCACGTCCGGGGCGGGGATGTCGCTCTCTGGGCCGATCAGGAGGGAGATCTCGCTGGCGAAGCGCCGGGTCATGTTCTCCAGCTCTTTCTGACTCATTCGGGTGGGATCGCAGATGACACCTCCCTTGGCGCCGCCGAATGGGAGGTTGGTCAGGGCGCACTTCCAGGTCATCCACATCGAGAGCGCCTTGACCTCATCCAGGCTCACCTGGGGGTGGTAGCGGATGCCGCCCTTGGCGGGGCCGCGGGTGAGGTTGTGCTGCACCCGGTAGCCGGTGAATACCCGTATGGTGCCGTCATCCATGCGGACCGGGAAGTTGACCGTGAACTCGCGCCGCACCTCCCGTAAGACCGCCCGCAGGCCGGGATCCAGCTCCAGGATGGCGGCTGCCTGGTCGAACTGACGCTGAGCTGTGATGTAGGGGTTGGCAGGTGCCGACGCGGTTGCCGGCGCTGTCAGGACGCTGTTGGCCATTGACCTCCACCCTCCAAACTTGTGGTGAGAGTCGGCCAAATTGGGTCGACCCGCACGGTAGGGTAGCCGTCGTCGGCATGCGCCTGTCAAGCTTGATCCGGTCAGTGCCCGCAGCGGTGCCCCCGATCAGGGCCGGGGCCCCGCCCCAACACCGGCCGGGACCACCATAATCAATACTCGTGATGGTGCCAGTTCCGCTAGAGATCTCGATCGAGACGGCGCGCCAGACCATCTCGGAGGGGAGCCCGGTCCTGGACGTGAGGGAGGCCGCGGAGCGGATCAGGCTGCGCATCCCCGGGAGCCTTTGGATACCGATCGAGGAGCTGGTGAAGCGCTGGCACGAGTTGCCCCCGCAGAGCACTCTGGTAGTGCAGTGCTCGGCTGGCACCCGCAGCTTTAGGGCCAGCAAGTTTCTGCGCGAGCACGGGGTGGTGGCGACCGCCATGGTGGGCGGGATCAGCGCCTGGCTGGCGGCTGGCGGTGCGACCGAGTCAGGTCCGCTCTGAGCCCTCGATTCGAGGTGGAAGCGGCGCCCTGAGCGGCTCAGGTGAGAGCATTGATGAAGATGGCATCTGAGAGCGAGGGTGAGAACGTGGATGAGCGCTTGAACGAGCAGGGACGGCTGCCGGTCGCCGGCAGCGAGCTCGACAATCTCTGCATCAACACCATCCGGTGTTTGGCCATCGATGCGGTCGAGAAGGCCAACTCCGGCCATCCCGGGCTGCCGATGGGGGCGGCCCCCATGGCCTATGTCCTCTGGACCAAGTTCTTGCGGCACTACCCCGCTGATCCGGGGTGGCCGGACCGGGATCGCTTCGTGCTCTCCGCGGGGCACGGTTCGGCGATGCTCTACGCCCTGCTCCACCTGACCGGCTACCAGCTGTCCCTCGACGACCTCCAGCATTTCCGGCAGTGGGGATCGATCACCCCAGGTCACCCTGAGCGGGGCGTCACCCCGGGGGTGGAGGTGACCACCGGACCTCTTGGGCAGGGATTTGGCAACGGAGTGGGCATGGCCATCGCCGAGCGGGCCCTGGCCCACCACTTCAACCGGCCTGGAGAGGCGATCGTCGACCATCGCACCTTCGTTTTGTGTGGCGACGGGGACCTGATGGAGGGGGTTTCGTCCGAGGCGGCGTCGTTGGCGGGGCACCTTGGCCTGGGCAAGCTCGTCTGTCTCTACGACGACAACCACATCACCCTCGATGGCCCGGCCTCGATCTCGTTCAGCGAGGATGTCCTGGAGCGTTTCGCAGCCTACGGCTGGCAGGTCCAGAGGGTGGCTGACGGCACCCTGGACCTGGATGGGATCCACCGAGCGATCCAGGCGGCGATCGAGGACGAGAGCCGTCCGTCGCTGATCGCAGTCAGGACTCATATCGGCTATGGGGCACCGCACAAGCAGGACTCCAATGCCGCCCACGGGTCGCCGCTGGGGCCCGAGGAGTTGGCTGCAGCCAAGCGCGCCTACGGATGGGACCCCGAACTCACGTTCCAGGTCCCGGAGCGCGCCCGCGAGCGCTTCCGCCTGGCCCTGGCCGCAGGCGAGACGCTGGCCGAGAATTGGCAGGCTCGCTTCGCCAGCTGGGCCCGGCAATATCCTGAGCTCGCCAGGGAATGGGAGATGGCGCAGGCGGGGGCCTTGCCGGATGGCTGGCGGGACTCCCTGCCCCAGTGGCAGGCGGGTGACAAGCCGATCGCGACCAGGGTCGCGGGCGGTCAGGCGCTCAACGCTCTGGCCGGTGTGATCCCCTGGATCCTGGGCGGTGACGCCGACCTCTCGGAGTCCACCAAGACCGGCCTGGTCGGGGGCGGCGACTTCGACGGCCAGACGGGGGAAGGCCGCAACCTCCACTTTGGCGTTCGGGAGCACGCGATGGGGGCGGCCTGCAATGGCATGGCCGCTCATGGGGGGCTCCGGCCCTACAGCGCCACCTTCTTCACCTTCTCCGACTACCAGCGACCGGCGGTGCGGCTGTCGGCCCTTTCCCACCTGCCCGTGACGTGGGTCTACACCCATGACAGCGTGGGCCTCGGTGAGGACGGGCCAACTCACCAGCCGGTGGAGCAGCTGGCATCGCTCCGGCTCATGCCCAACCTGGTGGTCCTGAGGCCGGGAGACGCCAACGAGTCGAGCTGGGCCTGGGCGGTGGCGATGGAGCGCGGCCAGGATCCCACGGTGCTGGTGTTTTGCCGCCAGAACGTGCCCATCCTGGAGGGCACCGCCGAGCTGGCCAGGGCCGGCGTCGCCCGGGGTGGTTACGTCCTCCAGGAGGCGGAGGGCGGGCCTGCCGAGGTGATTCTGGTCGGCACCGGCAGCGAGCTCTCGATCTGCGCTGCGGCCAAGCAGCTGCTTCAGGCAGGTGGCGTGCCCACCAGGCTGGTGAGCATGCCCTCGCTGGAGCTGTTCCGTCAGCAGCCTCCTGAATACCGAGACCTGGTTCTACCCGAGGCCCTGGGTGCCAAGGTTGCGGTCGAGGCCGGAGTGACCGAGCCGTGGCTCTCAATCGTCGGGTCCCACGGTGCCGTAGTGGGCGTGGACCACTTCGGGGCCTCGGCCCCCTATGAGACCATCTACCAGCATTTCGGACTGACTCCGGAGGCGGTGGCGGCGCGGGCGCGGGGACTGCTTGGGGGCTGAGGGGATGGTGCGCGTGACGCCGGCTCGGCGGCGGCTGGAGGGGATCTTCCCGGGTCTGCT
>JABEUU010000161.1 GCA_013044295.1 Candidatus Dormiibacterota bacterium | reverse complement strand
GCGGGCCTCGCCCCTGAGATGTCTGGCCAGCTGCGCCGCCAGGAGTACTCGTCGGTGGCGACCGTCACCCTCGCCTACCCCGATGACGGCTTCCCCCGGCCCCTCACCGGCAGCGGCTTTCTGGTCCCGCGCTTTCCCCGCCGGGTGGCCACCGCCTGCACCTTCATGGATCGCAAGTGGCCCCACCTGCGCCAGCCCGGCGTGACCATCCTGCGGGTCTCCGCCGGCAGCCTCGGTGAGGAGTGGGTACTGGGGCTCGACGACACCACCCTGGCGAGCTCGGTCCACAAGACACTGAGGACGATCCTGGGGGTGACCGCACTGCCGCAGGCGGTGCTGGTGCAGCGCTGGCCCCAGGCGCTTCCCCAGTACCGGGCCGGCCACCTGGCCTGGACCGAGGCGGTGCAAAGGCAGGCGTCGGCGCTGCCGGTGCCGCTGGTGCTGACCGGCGCCTCCTACCAGGGGATCGGCTTGGCGGCATGCCTTCGAGGAGGCAGCGGCGCGGGCCAAAAGCTGTGGGAGCGGCTGGATCGGGGCGCCCCAAGTGCCGCCGACTGAGACAATCGAGCCTCCATGGCAGTCAGGTCGCAACCAGAGCCGCGCCCGGCATCGAGCCGACCCTCAACCCGGGCCGGCGAAGCGGCGGTGCGCGAGTTGCTGGCGCTGCTCGGGGAGAACCCTGAACGCGAGGGTCTGGCTGCCACCCCCAGGCGGGTCGTCGAGAGCCTCGGCCAACTGACCAGCGGCTACCATGCCGACCTCGACGACATCGTGGCTGGCGCGGTCTTCGAGGAGGCCTATGACGAGATGGTGCTGGTCCGCGAAATCGCCTTCTACAGCCTCTGCGAGCACCATCTGCTTCCCTTCTACGGCCAAGCGCACGTGGCCTACGTTCCCGACGGCAGAGTCCTCGGTCTCAGCAAGCTGCCCCGAATCGTCGACGCCTTCGCCCGCCGACTCCAGGTCCAGGAGCGGTTGACCACCGAGATCGCCACCGCGATCGACAGCCGCCTCCACCCCAAGGGAGTGGCGGTGGTACTCGAGGCCGACCACCTGTGCATGATGATGCGCGGGGTGGAGAAGTCGGGCTGTCGCACCATCACCAGTTCCATGACCGGCGTGTTTCGGCGGGATCCCCGCACCCGCGCTGAATTCCTGGGTCTGATCGGACACCGAAGTTGAGTCCCAGAACTCCCCTCGCGGCCTGGGACGCAGCTGAGCTGCGCCAGCAGCTGGTGGAATGGGGCGCGCCCCCGTACCGAGCTGAGCAGATTCGCCTCCACGCCTGGAAGGGGACCGCCACTGCCTTCAGCGCCATGACCAACCTCCCGGCCGAGCTGCGCCGGACCCTGGACTCGCACCTGCTCTGGTCCAGCCTGGAAACGGTGGCGACCTCGGTGGCTGACCGGGGCCTCACCGAGAAGCTGCTTTTGCGGGCGGGCGACGGCGAGGAGGTGGAGGCGGTCATGATCCGCCACAGCGGAACGGCGGCCAGCCGGGCGCGTAACACCGTCTGCGTCAGCTCTCAGGTGGGCTGTGCCATCGGCTGCGTCTTTTGCGCCACCGGTCAGCTCGGCCTCCGCCGCAATCTGGCCGCCGCGGAGATAGTCGACCAGGTGCTGGAGGCGTCCCGCCGGTCGGTGGCCCAGGGCTTCGGCCCCACCAGCAACGTTGTCTACATGGGCATGGGCGAGCCACTCCAGAACTACGACGCGGTGGTCCGCTCCATACGGCTGCTCCAGGAGTGGGGAGTCTCACCGCGGCGGGTGGTCGTCTCCACCAGCGGCCTGGTACCGCAGATCGAGCGGCTGGCGGGAGAGGGAATGCCGATCCGGCTCGCCCTGTCCCTGCACGCCGCCTCCGACGAACTCCGCAATCGCCTGGTCCCGCTCAATCGCCGCTATCCGATTGAACAGCTGATGCAAGCCGCCATCGGCTTCGCCAGCGGCACCGGCCGCCGGGTCAGCCTGGAGTACGTCCTCATGGCAGGCGTCAACGACAGCCCCCAGGATGCCGCGGCTCTGCGCAACCTGGCCGCCCGCGCCCTTGCCCATGTGAACCTCATCCCCATGAACCAGATCCCGGGGAGCAGCCTGACCGCGCCCTCGGCGGATACCTGCCGCCGCTTCGCTGCCGCAGTCGGGCCGAGGGCCACGATCCGCTTCTCCAGGGGGGATCGCGCCACAGCCGCCTGTGGCCAGCTGCGGGCCAGCATGGATGCCGACCAGCGCCGGGTGGCACGGACCGCCGCCACCGGTGGCCTGCTTCCGGGCAGCCCCGGAAAGGAGCTCCTAGCCAGCCGGGGGCAAGGTGACACCTAGGCACATGGTGACCGGGCGCAGCCGGCCGGCGGGGGGCGGGCCGTCAAGCGGGGCTTCCGCGCAAGGTTGGGGCGCCATCGTGCCACCGGTTGGTTCCTCGGCACCCAGGTGAGCTGGGTCGGCTGGCTCAGCCATTGGCAGTTCGACCCCTCGGTGTGGATCGGGTGCGCCCTTGCCATAGCCGCCTACCGCTGGTTCCCGGGCGCTCACCTCAACCGCCGTGCTCTGCTCTGGGCCACCGGTGTCCTGATCGTCTTCATCGCTCTGGAATCGGCCCTCGACATCGTGGGCGACCAGTACCTCTTCTCGGTACACATGGTCCAGCATCTGGTCCTGGCCATGGTGGCGCCCCCCCTGATGATCCTCGGGCTGCCCCCAGCGACGGTCGACGCCCTGCTGCAGAGCCGGCTCGGCCACGCGGTTCGGGTGGTGGTCAACCCTCTTTTCGCGGGATCAGCCTACTTCCTGGTGCTGGTGCTGTGGCACTGGCCGGCCTTCTTCGACTATGCGCTCAGTAACCCCCCGGCGCACATTGCCCAGCACCTCAGCTTCGTTGCCGTAGGGATGCTCTTCTGGTGGGCGGTGATACTTCATCGGCCCGGGGAGGCCTGGAGCCTGGGCCCGATCGGCGAGGTCGCCTACCTCACCTTCGGCGCCATCCCCGCAGTGGTGGTGGGTTTGACCCTGGCCCTGCTGCCCCGACCCGTCTACACCTTCTACCTGACCAGGAGTCCGCTGCTGGGCTTCTCAGCCCTGGCTGACCAACGCTTCGGCGGCCTGATCATGTTCATCTTCGACAACTTGTTGATGGTGGCGGTCGCCGGCTACTACCTCTGGCGAATGTTTCCCGCCGACGGCGCCGACGAGGCCCGCATCCGTGCCGACTCCTGAGGGGCCCGACCCGACTCCGCCCGGGATCAGGGGGAGCGGGCTAGCTCCCCTGGGACCTGCCCAGTTGCGCTGGGGGCTGGGGTTGCTCTGGATCCTCGACGCCGGGCTGCAGCTGCAACCGGTCATGTTCACCAGGGCCTTCGCCGGCAACGTCCTCTACAACGCCGCCCTCATGTACCAGCCCGGGGGCTTGGAGACCTTCCTCTACCGGGCGGCCTCGATCGAGACCGCCCACCTGGAGGTCCTCACCATCCTGATCGCATCGATCCAGCTCCTGCTCGGCGCTGGCCTGCTGTCGTCCCGACTCAGCCGCCCCGCGCTGATCGCCTCGGTGGTCTGGGCGACTGTGGTTTGGACCTTCGGGCAGGGGCTCGGCTTCCTCGCCACCGGAACCGCCCTGATCGAATTCGGCGCCCCCGGCTCAGCCCTCATGTACATCGCGATCGCGGCCCTTGCCTGGCCCCGTGGCGCGCCGGGCAGGACCGGCGCGCCACCCGCGCCAGCTCTGCTGGGGCGCTGGATCTGGTCGGGGTACTGGGTCCTCGGCGCCATCCTGCACCTGCCGCTGCGCTTTCCAACCGGAGCCGTCCTCGCCTACAACCTGCAGACAGCGGCCCAGCTCCAGCCCGGGTCGCTCCAGCGGGTCGACTACCACCTGGCCCGCTACGCCGATGGTCACGGCCTGCCCCTGTCCGTCATCCTGGCCGCTGTCGAACTGGCCCTGGCGCTGGGCGTCTGGCCCGCCGGGTGGCGGCGCCCCGTGCTGGCCATCGGCGTAGTGCTCACGGCCGCGTTCTGGGTCCTGGGACAGGCGATGGGCGGCATTCTCGCCGGGGTCGGCACCGATCCCTCCACGGGCCCGGTGGTCGCCCTGCTGGCGCTCTGCCTCTGGGGCAATGGAGGCCGCCGCTCGGCTCCCGACCCTGGCCGCCAGCTATCGCCGGACGCAAAAAAAGACCCGGCGATGACCTACTCTCCCACCCCGTCTCCAGGGCAGTACCATCGGCGCTGACGGGCTTAACTTCTGTGTTCGGAATGGGAACAGGTGTCTCCCCGTCGCTATCGTCACCGGATCTTTTGTCGCGTAATCATAAAGCCCGCCGGACCGCGGTCATGGGGACCGCCGCCCGGCGAACTCAGCAGAGCGCAGTAGGAGCGCACAGCCACTGGGGACTCCGCGCAAGGCGCGTCCCCGAACAGTGTGGCAGAGAGTGGTCAAGCCCTCGACCGATTAGTACCGCTCAGCTCAAAGCATTGCTGCTCTTACACCCGCGGCCTATCAACCAGGTGGTCTACCTGGGGTCTTACCCGGTTAACCCGGTGGGAGATCTAATCTTGGAGTGGGCTTCGCACTTAGATGCTTTCAGCGCTTATCCCTTCCGGACATGGCTACCCGGCGATGCTCCTGGCGGAACAACCGGTGCACTAGCGGTCCGTCCAACCCGGTCCTCTCGTACTAAGGTCGGCTCTCCTCAAATCTCCTGCGCGCACGGCGGATAGGGACCGAACTGTCTCACGACGTTCTAAACCCAGCTCGCGTACCGCTTTAATGGGCGAACAGCCCAACCCTTGGGACCTACTCCAGCCCCAGGATGCGACGAGCCGACATCGAGGTGCCAAACCTTGCCGTCGATGTGAACTCTTGGGC
>JABEUU010000030.1 GCA_013044295.1 Candidatus Dormiibacterota bacterium | reverse complement strand
GGGCGACATCGTCGGGCCCCCACTGGCCCCGCCCGCGCTCGTGACTCTTGCGGTCGGGGAGACTGCCAGCGTTGACCCCGATCCGGATCGGCACCCCGAGTTCCTGGCAGCGTCGGGCGATCTCAGCCACCTTCTCAGGCTGCCGGATGTTGCCCGGGTTGAGACGCAGGCACTGAATCCCGGCATCGAGAGCCATGAGGGCGAGGGGCGCGTCGTAGTGGATGTCAGCCACGATCGGAAGCCGGCTCCCCTTCACGATCTCCTTGAGTGACTCCCCGGCCTCCTCCGTGTCACAGGTGACCCGGATGATGTCGGCACCGGCATCGGCGGCGCGACTGATCTGCTCCAGGGTGGCCCGGGCATCCTCGGTGGGAGTCTTGGTCATGGTCTGCACGCTGATCGGGGCGGCGCCCCCGATCACGACTGAGCCGACCTTGATGGGACGGGTCCGGCGGCGCTCGATCATCGGGTCAGGTGGGTGACGTCGCCGAAGGTCACATATATGAAGAGCATCACGATCAAGGCTAACCCAACCGCGTGAACCGCCGCTTCCAGCCGGGGGTTGACCCGCCTTCTACGGATCCACTCCAGGACCACGAACGCCAGCCTGCCGCCATCCAGGAACGGGATCGGAAGCAGGTTGAAGAGGCCCAGGTTGAGGCTGATCAGCGCCATCAGTGTGAGGTACACCGAAGCGGATATCTGGGTGGCGATCGAGGTCTCATAGGCGATGCCAACCGGCCCCGTGAGCCTGAGGTTGGGATTGTGGTGCGGCGAGATCAGGGTCCACAGGTTCACAAAGGTGGCCCCGATCTGAGTGGGCACGGCATAGAAGCCCACCGCGAGCGCCCGGTACCAGGGCAGCGGCGGACCTCCCAGGGATGTCAGCAACGGGTTGCCCGCGGAGCCCAGATAGCCCACCAGCCACTCCACCTGAAAGTCGGCGCGTGGCACCGCGACGGTGGCCCGCTTGGTGCCGGCCAGGTAGGTGACCGACAGCGGAGCGGTGCCGGCGAAGAGCCTGGCCATGGTGCTGGGGTCGGCGTGCGGCACCGGCTGCCCGTTGATGGCCACGATCTCCGCCTCGAGGGGGATCTTGGATGAGGCCGTCTGCCCCACCCAGCGCAGTTGCGGGGTCACCGTGTACGAGCGCACTCGACCACCCCCCCAGGGTTGCACCGACACCTGCAGAGGATCGCCCCGGTCGGCCTGGATCAGGTCACGGATCCTGGTCAGAGAGGTGGTGCGCTCGCCCGCCACACCGACCAGCTGGTAGCCGTTGGGAACCCCAGCGGCGGCCATGCCCCCCCCTCTCTGAGTCTGCGGAGCCGGGCCCCCGAAGGCGGCGATGCCAGAGAAGATCGCCCCGGCCAGAAGCAGATTCATGAGACCGCCAGCGGCCAGGACAGCCGCGCGACGTCCGGAGCTGGCCCTGATGAATGCCCGCTCTCCGCCGCTCTCCTCGGGCTTCTCCATGCCGGTCATCCCGGCCATCCGGACATAGCCACCCAGCGGCAGCAGGCGCAATGAGTAGGTGGTCTCACCGGGCTTCCATCGGAGCAGCCTGGGCCCGAATCCAATGGAGAATTCGTCAACCTGGATGCCCGCCCGCTTGGCCACCAAAAAGTGGCCGAACTCGTGAATGGAGACCACCAGCACCAGCATCAGGATGATGCCACCCACCGTTTGCCAGGTCAGCGCGAAGCCAGTCACCTCGCGTTCACCGGCGGTGGCACGAGCAGCCCGCGAGCCAGCTCCCCCACCGCTGCCAGGGCGGCTTCCCGGCCCCAGCGATCGGCTTCCAGAACCGTCTTCAGGTCGAGCTCGGCCGGGGGGACAAAGTCCCGGACCACCGACTCCACCAGGCCCGCGATGGCGCCAAACTGGATGGTGCCCTCGAGGAACGCCGCTACCGAAACCTCGTTGGCAGCATTCATCGCCGCGGGCAGTGCTCCCCCACCCATCCCAGCCTCGCGGGCCACCCGGAGCGCGGGAAAGCGGGTGAGGTCGGCGGCCTCAAAATCGAGCCGGCCGACCTGGGCCAGGTTCAATGGGGGCAGGACCCCCGGCAGACGACGCCCATCCGCCATCGCCAGGGCGATCGGGCCACGCATGTCGGGCACCCCCAGCTGGGCGATGATGGTGCCGTCGCAAAACTCGACAGCGGAGTGAATCGCGCTCTGAGGATGGATGACGACATCGATCCGGGAGTAGGGTACGCCGAAGAGGAAGTGCGCCTCGATCACCTCCAGCCCCTTGTTCATCATGGTCGCGCTGTCGATGGTGACCTTCGGTCCCATTCGCCAATTGGGGTGAGCGAGCGCCTGCTCCGGAGTGGCCAGCGCCATCTGCTCCAGGGGAGTGGTCCGAAAGGGCCCCCCGCTGGCAGTGAGGATGAGGCGAGCCACGCTCCCGGGATCCTCGCCCCGCAGACACTGCCAGATGGCACTGTGCTCGCTGTCGACGGGGATGATGCGGGCGCCGTGGTCGCGGGCGGTCCGGGTGACCAGCTCACCCGCCATGACCAGCACCTCCTTGGTCGCCACCGCCACCAGGTGACCGGCCTCGCAGGCCGCCAGGGTGGGCAGCAGCGCGCTCGCCCCTCCACCACCGACCAGGATCACGTCGGCTCCGGGCAGGCTGGCCAACTCGCAGGCGGCGCCAACTCCAACTGCCATCCCGGAAGGGACTGGACCCTCGGGAGCCACCACCACCGCACGGGCCGAGGGAAATGGGCCAAGAGCCTTCGCCAGGACATCCGCCCGGCGCCCGACCACCGCGCCCACCAGTTCAAACTCCTCAGGAAATCTGGCGATCACGTCCAGGGCCTGGCGCCCGATCGAGCCGGTGGCGCCGATCAGGACCACCCGACTTGGCATCAGCTCCGCTCCCAGGGCCGACTCACTCGAGGCCTACCCGGCTGGGCTGGCGGCAGGGGTCAGAAAGCATGGGCGATCCCCAGCAGTGAGTACACCACGGCTCCCACGAAGAGCAGACTGTCGACCCGATCCAGAATCCCGCCATGACCAGGTATCAGAGTACCTGAGTCCTTGACCCCGACCTCGCGCTTGAGCTGCGACTCCGCCAGGTCGCCGGCGATCGCGGCCGCCGCCGCCGCCGCCGCGATGGCGTAGGCCGCAAGGTGGTTCAGCCTCGGTAGCACCATCGGGAAAAGCGTGCCCGCAACCAGGGTTGGAATCACCCAACCCACCACCGCACCCTCCCAGGTCTTCTTGGGGCTGATCCGGGGGAAGAAGGGATGGCGTCCGATCCAGGACCCCACCAGGTAGGCGCCGGTATCACCCATGATCGAGATCCCCGCCGTGAGCAGGACCAGCGCCACGGCGCGCCCAGGGGAGCCTGCGGCCACGTAGAGAAGCAGAACGCAGCCGGGCAGGTAACCGAGCCAGACCGCCCCCCCCATGGCAACCGCCCACCTGGCCACGGGCCGATCCGAAGGCTGCCAACCAAGGGATATGGTGAGCCCGACCAGAGCCCCGGCCAAAAGGCCAACGGATGCCACCGGTATCTGCGGGTAGGCGTACCTGAACAACCAGAAGGCCGCCAGCGGAGCCATGACCAGCAGGGATGGCTGAAGGCCCTGGCCACGCCACAGCAAACGGTACTCGTAGAGCGCGATGGCGATCAGAAGGCCAACCAGAGCCGCCAGGAAACCCACCCCGAGGAAGAGGGCCCCCAGCAGCACCGCAAGCAGGATCACGCCGCTGGCGGTGCGAACAGCCAGCCTCATGACAGGTCAGCTCCGACCTCGACCCAGGGCGCGCCTGCTTCGGCCGCGCCCGACCCCACCACCGGAATGTCAAGTTGGGGCTGCACCAACGTCCCTCACCCCGGCTCGGGGATGCCTCCAAATCGGCGAACCCGGGCGGCGTAGTCGGCCAGGGCCGCGCGCAGGTCAGCGGCAGCGAAGTCGGGCCAGAGCGTTTGGGTGACGTAGAGCTCGGCGTAGGCGGCCTGCCAGATCAGGAAGTTACTGGTCCGCATCTCCCCGGCGGTCCGGATGATGAGGTCCGGGTCGGGCAGCCCGGCCGTGTAGAGAGCGCCGTTGAGCGCGTGCTCGTCGACCTGGGTGAGATCCACACCCTGGTGCGCCAGGCTCTTGACGGCATCCACGATCTCGGCTCGCCCCCCGTAGTTGATGGCGACGCTGAGCACTCCGCTCTGGTTCTCGGCGGTGACGCTCTCCGCCTCCGCCACCAGCCGACGCAGCCGGGTGGAGAGCTGTTCGCGGCGCCCGATGACGCGGATCCTGACCCCGTTGCGGTGGAGCTCGTCCACCTCTTCCTGGAGGGTCTCCTCGAACAGCCGCATGAGGGTGGCCACCTCATAGCGAGGGCGGGACCAGTTCTCGGTGGAGAAAGCGTAGAGCGTTAGGCAGTGAACGCCCGCCTGGTCGGCGGCCGCCATCACCTGGCGGATGGCGCGAATGCCGGCACGGTGCCCGGCACTGCGGCGCAGCCCTCGCTGCCGAGCCCACCGCCCATTGCCGTCCATGATGATCCCGATGTGGGCCGGTAGGGCTGAATGTGCCTTAGCCAAGGTGGAGCTCAGGGCCGATGCCGGGCTCGATTACGGACAGCAGAGGGGTCAGGCCCGGCGCCGGCCAGGGCGGACCACCGGCCAGGCGCTTGACCGCTGGGGCGGGAGGCCCGGTGCCGCCAGCATGGGTCCAGGGGGCTGAAGACCGAACGGCTCCGGCCGGGGACCTCATCAGCCCTTCGGCCCTGGCCCGAGACGGAGCGCCCCCGCGCCGCCGGCCAGCGCGCCCCGGCGCCCACTCACACCTCCAGGAGTTCGGCTTCCTTCCGTCGCGCCACCTCCTCGATCTGCTCCACGAAGCGATCGGTGATCTTCTGGAGCTGGGCCTGAGCTCGCTGAGACTGGTCCTCGGAAATCTCCGCGTCATGTTCCAGGCGCCGCAGCTGCTCCATGTCATCACGGCGGACATTGCGAATCGCCACCCGAGCATCCTCGGCGCGCTGCTTCACCATGCGCACGAACTCCTTGCGCCGCTCCTCGTTGAGCGGTGGCACCGGGACCCTGATCAGCTGACCGTCGTTGCTCGGGTTGAGCCCCATCTCGCCACGCTGAAGGGCTCGCTCGATGGCCTGGATGGTGTTCCTGTCCCAGGGCTGGATAACGATCATGTGCGGGTCCGGAGCCGAGATGCTGGCCACCTGGTTGATCGGGACATGGGAATCGTAGGCCTCCACCAGGACGTGCTCAATGAGCGAGGGATTGGCCCGGCCGGTCCGGATCGTCGCCAACTCGCGGTGGAACGCCTCCACGCTCTTGGCCATGCGACCCTCCGCAGCCCGGAGCAGGTCCTCGCTCACCTGAGTTTGCGGTCCTCTGTGACCAGCGTTCCGATCGGCTCGCCCGCCACCGCCGCCGCCAGATTGCCGGGCCTGAACAGGTCCAGCACCAGCAGGGGCAGGCGATTGTCCATGCACAGCGTGATCGCGGTGTTGTCCATCACCTGCAGGCCTAGGTTGAGGACGTCCATGTACGAGATGGTGTCGAACCGCTTGGCGCCGGGGTCGACCTCAGGGTCGGCACTGTAGATGCCGTCTACCCGGGTGGCCTTGATCAAGATATCGGCTCCTATTTCAGCCGCCCTGAGCGCGGCGGGCGTATCGGTGGTGAAGAACGGGTTGCCCGAACCGGCACAGAACACCACCACCCGGCCCTTCTCCAGATGGCGGATGGCGCGACCCCTGATGTAGGGCTCAGCGACCTGGTGCATCTCGATTGCGGTCTGGACCCGGGTCGGCATCCCGTGAGCCTCGAGAGCGTCGCGGAGGGCCAGGGCGTTGATGACAGTTCCGAGCATGCCCATCAGATCGGCGGTGACCCGGTTCATACCCCGCCGGGCCCCCGCCAGGCCGCGGAATATGTTGCCGCCACCCATCATGACCGCGATCTGGGTTCCCAGTTCGTGAGCGCCCTTGATCTCAATCGCGACCTGGTCCAACACCTCGGGGTCGATCCCGAACTCACCGTCACCGACCAGGGCCTCTCCGCTCAGCTTGACCACCACCCGCCCAAAGCGGGGCACCGGCCGCTCTAGGGCAGCTGCGTACGGCCCCGCCGACGGTGCCGGCTCAAGCGCCATCAGGCTCATCAGCCTCAAGCCGCTCACCCAGCTGGTAGCGGGTGAACCGAGCCACCCCGATGTTCTCGCCAGTGGTGGAGATCGCCTCCTGGATGACCTGCTCGACCCGGCGCGCCTTGCCACCCTCGTCGCGGAGGAACGGCTGATCGTACAGGCAGAAGGTCTCATAGAACTTGCGCAGGCGGCCCTCGACGATCTGCTCCAGTCGGTCGGCCGACTTCCCTTCCGCCAGGGCCTGCTCCTGGTAGATGGCGCGCTCGCGATCCAGCTCGGCGCTGGGCACGTCCTCCCGCCGCACCCAGCGCGGTGAGGAATTGGCCACCTGCAGGGCCAGGTCATGCACCAAGGCCTTGAAGACGTCGGTCATGGCGACGAAGTCGCTCTCGCAATTGACCTCCAGCAGAACCCCGATCCGGCCGCCGGGATGGATGTAGGAGTCCACCAATCCCTCGCGGGTCTCCCGGCCCTTGCGCTTCTCGGCCGAGGCCAGGCCCTTGGTGCGGAGCACGTCGCGAGCTCGGTCGAAGTCGCCGCCGGCCTCCACCAGGGCCTGCTTGCAGGCCATGATGCCGGCCCCCGTCTGCTCCCGCAGTTGGCGCACCAAGTCCGCCGTCACAGCCTGAGTCACTGACTTGCCCCCTGCTCTTCCGCCGGCTCTCCCGGGGCCGCCCCGGCGGCGCTGGCCTCCGCCTGGGCTGCGGCCTCCGCCTTGGCCGCCGCCTCGGCCTCTTGGGCGACGCGCAACTGGGCGGCCTTCTCGGCGGCTGCCTGGGTCTGGGCCACCTCAATCTGGCGGCGCTGGTCCAGCCCCGAGATGATCGCGTCGGTCAGCCGGGAGACGATCAGGCGGACGCTCCGGATGGCGTCATCGTTGCCCGGGATCACATGGCTAATCTCATCGGGATTGCAGTTGCTGTCGGTGATCGCGATGATCGGGATCTCCAGCTTGTTGGCCTCGGTGACGGCCAGCCGCTCCTTGTGGGGATCGACCACGAACATCGCGGCCGGCAGTCGCTTCATGTTGGTGATGCCACCGAAGTTGCGCTGGAGGCGCTCGAGATCATCCTCGTGGTGGCGCTGCTCCTTCTTGATCATGCCCGCGAATCCGTCGCGCTCCTTCTGCTCGGAGAGCTCCGCCAGCCGCTTCAACTGCAACTTCACGACTTCGAAGTTGGTCAGCATGCCTCCCATCCAGCGGTTGACCACATAGGGCTGGTGAGAGCGCGCACACTCCTCCTCGATCGTGTCGTGAGCCTGCTTCTTGGTCCCCACGAACAGGATCTGCCCACCCTGCGCGACCGCGTCATGGGCGAAGGTGCAGGCCTCCGCCAGCAGGTCCACCGTCTGGGACACGTCCAGGATGTGGATGCCTCCCCGGCTGGCGAAGATATAGGGCCGCATCTTGGGATTCCAGCGGCTGGTCTGGTGGCCGAAGTGAACCCCGTTCTGGAGCAGCTCAGTGAGCGTGGTCACGGGCATGGTGCGCCTCCACTTGCGTTGAACCTCTGCCCACCATCTCCCGCCGCCGGGCCCAGGTGGGGATCCCCGGCAACGTCCAGTGGGCATGCGAATTTGACTACCGCCCCAATCTTATCCCAATTTCAGACCCCACTAAACTGCGGCTCATGGTTTCCGACCTTCGGCCCCAGCCCGGGGGGGCCGCCGAGCTGCTCCAAGCGCACGACCGGCAGCTGAGGAGTCCAGCTGCCCTGGCGACCACCCCAGAGACGCTGGTCGAGGAACTCGGCCCGCTGCTGCGGGTCACCCGATCCGATTCGGTCGGGTTGGTGCTCCTGCGCGGCGATCAAGCGGTCGCGGCGGCGGATCTCGAACCAATGATCCTGGAGCAGCTGGAGCATTTTCGAGCTCTCGGCCAGAACTTCGAGTGGAAGACCTTCAGCCATGACCAACCCCTGGCCGCGCTGCTGCTGAGGCATGGCCTCCGCCCGGGCGACCCGGAGACGATCATGGTCGCCCGGGCCGACGCCGTCCCCCCCTGCCAGCTGCCGGACGGGGTCACGGTCCGGCCGGCCCGCTCGAGCGCGGATTTCGAGCGGTTGGGGCACCATCAGCGAGCGGCCTTCGGGGCCGATCACGACGGCGCGACGGAGCAGGCCCGGAACGCGGTGCGGGCCAGCCCTGAGCGGGTGGTGGTGCTGTTGGCCGAGACCGGCGGTGAGCTGGTCGGAAGCGCGCGGGTGGAGTTCTTGCTCGGCACCCAGTTCGGCACCCTCTGGGCGGGGTCAACCGCCCCCAGCTGGCGACACCGCGGCGTCTACCGCGCCCTGGTGGCCATCAGGGCTGAGATGGCTCGAGCCCGCGGGTTCGCTCTGCTCGAGGTGGAGGCGCTCCCCACCAGCCGCCCCATCCTGGAACGGCTGGGCTTCCGAGCGGTGACCGATTCGATCCCGTTCACATTCGAGGTCGAACCCTGAGTTGACCGGGGCAGTTCAGAGCACGTAGCGGCGGAGATCCTCGTCACGGATCAGATCACCCAGGCGCTGCCGCACCGACTCCCGGTCTATGAGCACCTTCTGGCCGTGAAACTCGTCGGCGGAGAAGGAGATCTCCTGGAGCACCCGCTCCATGACCGTGAAGAGCCGTCTGGCCCCGATGTTCTCGTCTCGCTCGTTGACCAGAAAGGCCTGGTGGGCGAGCTCGTCAATGCCATCGGCGGAGAACTCCAGCTCCACCTCCTCGGTGGCCAGCAGGGCCCGGTACTGATTGGTCAGTGAGTTGCTAGGCTCGGTCAGGATCCGGCGCAGGTCCGCCTCATCCAAAGGCTTGAGTTCGACCCGGATCGGAAAGCGGCCCTGGAACTCAGGGATGAGATCGGACGGCCGAGCCGAGCTGAAAGCGCCGGCGGCCACGAACAAGATGTGCTCGGTGCTGACCGAACCGTAGCGCGTGCTCACGGTCGACCCCTCGATGATGGGAAGCAGGTCGCGCTGCACTCCGGCCCCGCTGACGTCGGGGCCATGCGCCTCAACGTAGGGGCCGGCGATCTTGTCCACCTCGTCGATGAAGACGATGCCGTTCTCCTCGACCAGCCGGATGGAGTCGTCATAGACGCGCTCCATGTCCACCAGCCGCTCGGTCTCCTCCTGGGTGAGGGCATGGCGAGCGTCGGCCACACTCATGCGCCTGAGCCGCCGGCGAGGGGGCGCGAGCTGGCTGAAGAAATCAGAGAGCGACCAGCCGATCTCCTCGTAGCCGGTGCCGGAGAAGACCTCCACCGGCGCCGAGTAGGCCTCCTCCACCTCAATCTCGATCAGGCGGTCGTCCAGCTTCCGCGAGGCCAGCTTCCGCGCCAGCTGGCGCCGTCGGGTCCGCT
>JABEUU010000160.1 GCA_013044295.1 Candidatus Dormiibacterota bacterium | reverse complement strand
TCGATTCCGGGCATGGCGCATAGGATGACGGACCCACCCCGCCGGATGGGCTCCGGCTATTCACAGCTGATCCAGGAGGGACCGCCGCGGCCGCGGCGGGACGGCACCCGGCCCAGCCCGAGCGAGCCTCACCCCGGCCGCCCGGAAGTGGGCCACGGATCCCTACCGAAAGCTCTCCTGGAACCTCCGCAACTCATCTTTTCCCGGGCAGAGCTTCTGGTAGGGGAGGTTCACCAGGGGCTCTCTCGGGGTCCGGCCCAGGCCGTGCATGTCGGGCACCGACTCGTCGATGTAGAGCAGACCGGTCACGATCTCCCCGTGACCCACTCGGTCGCGAAGGTAGGCCTCGACGCCGCCCCGATCACGAGGGTCGTAGTCCTCTGGGACCGCCCGGAAGCGCACTCTGCCCCCGTCGTGCATGGCCACATCTGTCGCCAGCCCCGGTCCCAGCACCTCGACGATCTCCTCGTGGGCGGAGATGAAGTCGGCGTCGATCTCCTTGAGCTCATGGTCACGCATGTAGCGGTAGCTCTTGGTGGATCCCTCGTGGTCGTTGAACTGGACGCAGGGAGAGATGATGTCGACCAGGGCAAATCCGTCGTGGGCGGCAGCGGCCTTGAGGATGGGCACCAGCTGCTCCTTGTCACCGGAGAATCCGCGGGCCAGGAAGGTGGCTCCCAGGCTCAGCCCGAGCAGGATGGGGTCGACGGCCTGGAGGAGGTTGGCCTCGCCTCGACGCGAGGTCGAGCCGATGTCGGCGGAGGCCGAGAACTGACCCTTGGTCAGGCCGTAAACCCCGTTGTTCTCAATCAGATAGAGCATGCGGACATTGCGGCGGATGGCGTGGCAGAGATGGCCGAGCCCAATCGAGAGCGAGTCCCCGTCCCCCGAGACTCCCACCAGGAGCAGGTCCCGGTTGGCCGCGCCGGCGCCGGTAGCAATGGTCGCCATCCGACCGTGCACCGAGTTGAAACCGTGGGCGTGGCTGGCGAAGTACGCGGGCGTCTTTGAGGAGCAGCCGATCCCGCTCAGCTTGGCGATCATGTGGGGCGGGACGGAGAGCTCCCAGAAGGTCTGAATCAGGGCCGCCGTGATCGAGTCATGGCCGCAGCCGGCGCACAGCGTGGACATGCCGCCGGCGTAATCCTGCAGGGTCAGGCCCAACTCGTTGCGCAGCAAAGGCACCAGCGGGATCAACGGCTTGGTGATGGATGGCACGATCAGACCTCCAGCTGGCGCTTGATACCGGCCACGACTTCGCGGGCGCTGAGGGGCAGGCCGCCGTAGACCAGCACCGAGCGCAGCTTCTCACTGGGGGCACCGGTCTCGACCTGGATCAGGGCCTTCAGCTGGGCGTCGCGGTTCTGCTCCACCACGAAGCAGATCTCGTGGTCGTCAATGAACTGGCGGACCTGCGCCGGGAAGGGGAATCCGCGGACCCGCAGATAGCTGGCCTCAACCCCGGCCTGGCTCAGCAGTTGCACGGCCTCCCGCACCGCCAGGTCGCAGCTGCCCACCGTGATCACCCCCACCTGAGCGCCCGGACGCTGTTCGAGCACCGGAGCGGGCATGTGGTCGGCGGCGGCGCGGTGCTTGGCCAGTAGCCGATCCACCACCTGCTGGTAGTCGTCCGGGCGCTCCGTGTAGCCGCCCAGGCGGTCGTGCCCCGAACCTCTCACGAAGTAGGCTCCGCGCGGGCTCACCCCGGGCAACGTGCGTGGGGTCACAGACAGTTGGTCCTCGTCGCTGTAGCGGAAGAACTCGGAGATTTCCTGGAGCTCCTGCTCGCCCAGGACCCGGCCCCGGTCGGGCACGTAGGCGTCGTCCCAGGTGAGCTCTGGCACCGCCCAGTCGTTCATCCCGATGTCGAGGTCTGAGAGCACCAGCACCGGCGTCTGAAAGCGCTCGGCGAGGTCGAACGCCAGCACCGTGAGATGGAAGCACTCGCCGGGGTCAGCCGGAAAGAGCAAGAGCTGCTTGGTGTCGCCGTGGGAGGCGTAGGCCGCCATCAGGATGTCGGCCTGCTGGACCCGGGTCGGCATCCCGGTGGAGGGGCCCGCCCGCTGGACATCGACGACCACCGCCGGAACCTCCGTGTAGTAGGCAAGGCCGAGCAGCTCGCTCATGAGGGAGAGGCCGGGACCGGAGGTGGAGGTGAACGCTCGCGCCCCAGCCCAGCTGGCGCCGACGACCACCCCCAGAGCCGCCAGCTCGTCCTCGGCCTGGACGACCAGGTAGTTGTTGCGGAAAGCGGGCTCGCCGGGGTTGGCGTCCGGGACCGCTTCGCGCCGGTACTTGGCGCACAGCCGGATGAAGTTCTCCATCACCGACGTGGCCGGGGTGATCGGATACCAAGCGGCCACCGTCGCCCCCGCGTAGAGCGCCCCGAGGGCGGTCGCGGTGTTGCCGTCGATCATGATCAGGTCGCGAGTCTTGTCCAGCCGCTCCACATGGCAGGGAAGTGGGCAGGAGAAGTTCCCGCGGGCGTACTCGTAGCCCAGACGCAGGGCCAGCTGGTTCGACTCCAGCAGTTGCTGGCGGTGCCCGTAGCTCTCCGTCAGCAGCTGCGCGACCAGCTCCGGGTCCAGATCGAGGAGCGCCACCAGGGCCCCGGCATAAGCCACGTTCTTCATCAGAATGCGCTCGCGGGAGCTGGCGAATTTGTCGGCGCAAAGGCGGGCCAGGGGGACCCCCAGAAAGGTGACGTCCGGCCGCCGCAGCTCGAGCTCCAGGGGCCAGCTGTCATCGAACAGAAGGTAGCCCCCGGAGCGGACCTCGGCGATGTCCTGGGCATAGGTCTGGCCGTTCATCGCCACCATCAAGTCGTACTCGAGGCTTCGAGAGGTGTGCCCGTCGGCATTGACCCGGATCTCGTACCAGGTGGGCAGGCCCTGGATGTTGGACGGGAACAGGTTCTTTCCCGAGACCGGCACTCCCATGCGGAAGATGGCCTGCATCAACAGGCTGTTGGCGCTGGCGGAGCCGGTCCCGTTGACATTGGCCAGCTTGATCGCGAAATCGTTGACCCGAGTCGCCGCCTGGATCTCAGCCTGCAGCATGTCGCCCGCCTCCCCACTCACCCGTCGGCTGCTCGGTCATTCGATCGGGATCCCGACCCGTCCCGCGTAGGGAATCTGAAGGTCGAACTTCACCATGTCCCAGGCCGCGGTCGGGCAGCGCTCCGCGCAGAGGCCACAGTGGACACACAGGTTCTCGTCCTTGACCATGGCCCGGCCGGTCTGCTTGAGAGGAGTGGATATGAACAGCGCCTGGTCCGGGTTGGTGCTGGGAGCACTGAGCCGGCCCCGCAACTCCGCCTCGGAGAGGGAGTCGGCGTGCACCATGGTCAGGCAACGCACCGGACAGATGTCGATGCAGGCGTCGCATTCGATGCAGAGGGCGGCGGTGAAGTCTGTCTGCACGTCGCAGTTGAGGCAGCGCTGCACCTCCCTGGCGGTGGCATCCGCGGAAAAACCCAGCTCCACCTCCAAGTTGAGCTCCTTGAACCGCCGCGACAGCTCCAGATGCTGCATCGGCTGGCGCGAGGCGGGGTTGTAGTCGTTGTGGTAGCTCCACTGGCTGAGGCCCATCTTCTGGCTGATCAGGTTCATGGTCGGCTCCAGCCGTTCCGTGACCGCGAGCCCTTGGCAGTGGTTGTGGATGGAGATGGCGGCCTGGTGACCGTGCTCGACGGCCCAGATGATGTTCTTGGCGCCAAACGCGGCATCGCCGCCGAAGAACACCTCCGGCAGGCTCGACTGCAGGGTGGTTTCGTCCACCACGGGGAGGTCGCCTTTGCCGAACTCGAGGCCCAGGTCACGCTCGACCCAGGGGAAGGCATTCTCCTGCCCAATCGCCAAGATCACGTCATCGCAGGGAATGGTCACGGTGTCGAGGACCCGCGAATGGACCGCGTTCTCGTCCCATTCCACAATGTCGAACTCGACCCCCACCAGCCGGCCGGCCTCAACCACGAAGCGCTTGGGGGCGTGGTTGACCACGATCTCGATACCCTCCTCCTCGGCATCCTCGAGCTCCCACGGCGAGGCTTTGAAGAAGCGCCGGGGACGGCGGGCCATCACCTTGATTTCGGTGCCCCCGAGGCGCCGCGATGAGCGGCAGCAATCCATGGCGGTGTTGCCCACTCCGATGATCAAGACCCGCTTCCCGATGGCGCTCACGTGACCAAAGGCGATTGATTCCAGCCAGTCGATGCCAATGTGAATGTGCGGGTCCCCGCCGTCAGCGTCATGGCGACCAGGCAGATCTAGCTCCTTGCCCCGGGGCGCCCCGCTGCCGACGAACACGGCATCGAATCCCTGCCCCAGGAGGTCGCGCAGACTTCCTATCTCGCTCCCGTAGCGGATGTCCGCTCCCATGTCCAGGATCACCCCGATCTCGTCATCCAAGACCTGGGCCGGCAGCCGGAAGGCGGGGATATTGGAACGCATGAGCCCACCGGGCAGATGGTGCTTCTCGAAGATCGTCACCGCGTACCCGAGCGGCAGCAGGTCGTTGGCGACCGTCAGTGAGGCCGGCCCCGCTCCGATGCAGGCGATCCGCTTCCCGTTCTTCTGCTCGGGCGCCCGGGGAAGCCGGTCGGCGACGTCCCCGCGCAGATCGGCGGCCACCCGCTTCAACCGACAGATCGCGACGGGGTCGCCGTCGACGCGCTGGCGACGGCAGGCTGGCTCGCAGGGCCGATCGCAGGTGCGGCCCAGGATCGCCGGGAAGACGTTGGACTCGCGATTCAACAGGTAGGCGTCACCGTAGCGCCCCTGCCCGATCAGTCGGATGTAGCCGGGGACGTTGGTGTGGGCGGGGCAGGCCCACTGGCAATCCACCACGCGGTGGTAGTAGGCGGGGCGGGTGACATCGGTTGGGGCTGGTACTCCCCCCGGATCCGGATCGGCTCCTGGTGCCACCGTCATCTCTTCACCTAATTTAACTCGGACTCCCCCGTGCCAACCGGCGGGGACACTTGTACTGGCAAACCGGGCTGGGGTCTAGCCGACACGTCCAAACCGATGGCGCAGCGCCCGCCATGGGTCCAACCTCGCCAGAGCCGCCGAGAGGTGATTCTGGGACTTCGGCCCCAGGCGCTGCACAGGTGCTTTTACTTAGGTCAGGACCAGCTTCCGATCACCGCCCCCAGGGCGCCTCGCGATGGAGCCATCCGCGCCCCGGCGACCCGACTGCGGGAGGGGCCGACGCCGGCCCTGCAGCGGGCTCCACCGGAAGCGGGCCGGGCCCGCCCCCGACAGGCGGATCCACTTGCTGCCACCGTGGAAATCGCCTACTCGCGCGCGACGTCGCTCCACTAGGATGGCTGGCATGAGAGTTGCCGTTCCCAGCGAGACCGTCGACGGGGAGCGGCGAGTGGCGGTCAGCCCGGACTCGATCCCTCGGCTACGGGCTCTCGGACTGGAGGTCTGGGTGCAGGCGGGCGCCGGGGTGGAGGCGGGCTTTCCAGACACCAACCTGAAGGATGCCGGCGCCGAGATCGCGCCCGACCTGGTCAGCTGCCTCAAGGGCGCCGACCTGGTCTGCAAGGTTCAGCCCCCGTCCCTGTCCGAGGCCCAGGCTCTGCCCGAGGGCTCGGCGCTGATCTGCTTCCTGCCCACCTCGACGCCCCCCGACGTTCTGAACGTCCTGGTCAAGCGCCACATCACGGCCTTCAGCTTCGAGCTGGTGCCGCGCATCAGCCGGGCGCAGGCCATGGATGCCCTCTCCTCACAGGCCTCGATCGGAGGGTACAAAGCGGTGCTGATCGGGGCCGCGCGGCTGCCCAAGATCCTGCCCCTGCAGATGACCGCCGCCGGCACGATCGCGCCCGCCCGGGTGATGGTGATGGGGGCGGGGGTGGCCGGCCTGCAGGCCATCGCCACCGCGCGCCGCCTGGGGGCGGTGGTCGAGGCCACCGATGTCCGCTCGGCGGTGAGGGAGGAGGTGCAGAGTCTGGGCGCCACCTTCGTGGGCCTGGAGCTGGAGGCGCAGGAGGGAGAGGGCGGCTACGCGCGCGAGCAGAGCGAGGAGTTCCTGGCCCGACAGCGAGAGCTGATCGCGCAACGGGTCGAGCAGAGTGACCTGGTGATCACCACCGCGGCCGTGCCGGGGCGCCGAGCGCCGATCCTGATCACCAAGGAGATGGTGAGCCGGATGAGGGCCGGCGCGGTCATAGTCGACCTCGCCGCTGATACCGGGGGCAACTGCGAACTGACCAGCCCGGGTGAGGAGGTGCGCGTCGGCGACGTGGTCATCCTGGGCTGGCGCAATCTGCCCGCCACCGTGCCCACCACCGCCAGCCAGATGCTGGCTCGGAATCTGGCCGCGATCGCCGGTCACCTGATCGCGGACGGCAAGCTGGTGCTCGACTTTGATGACGAGATCACCGGGGGCAGCTGCGCGGTGCACGACGGGGAGATCCGCAATCAACTGCTGCGGGAGGCTGCCCAGGTGGGGCAGGCGAAGGCGTGAACACCCAGCTGGTCAACGAGATCTCGATCTTCGTGCTGGCAATCTTCCTTGGCTTCGAGGTGATCTCCAAAGTTCCCACCATCCTGCACACCCCCCTGATGTCGGGCAGCAACGCCATCCACGGGGTGATCCTGGTGGGAGCCATGGTGATCATGGCGTCGGCCAGCGGCCCGCTGCAGCTGACGCTGGGATTCGTGGCGGTGGTGCTGGCCACGATCAACATGGTGGGCGGCTACGTGGTCACCGACCGCATGCTCGAGATGTTCAAGAGCCGTAACCCCAAAGGCCCCAGCAAGCCGTGAGTGGCTGCCTGCGCGAGTCCGCGGCGCACTGCTCGCCAACGCCCCTGTTCGGGTCCGGATCCGAGGTCCGCTGATGCACCTCTCCTCCGGATTCACCCTCCTCTACCTCCTGGCCGCGGTCCTGTTCATAATCGGGCTGCACCAGCTCAGCTCTCCGAAGCACGCCCGGTCCGGCAACCTGGTGGCCGCGCTGGGAGCCTTGATCGCCGTGGTCGCCACCATCGTGGTCCTGCACCACTCCGTTCTGAACTGGGTGCTCATGGCGCTGGCGATCCTGGTCGGGATTCCGGTGGGAGCGGTGGCGGCCCGGGCCGTCAAGATGACGGCCATGCCCCAGATGGTGGCGACCTTCAACGGGGTCGGCGGGGGAGCCGCGGCCCTGGTCGCAATCATCGAGTTTCTGATGGTCCCCAAGGGGACCACCGCTTCCCTGCTGCTGTCCATTTCGGTGGTCTTCGCGGTCGTGATCGGGGCGGTCAGCTTCTCCGGCTCGGGGGTGGCCTTCGCCAAGCTCCAGGAGCTGATGCGCGGCACCCCCCTCACCTATCCCGGACAGCAACCGGTCAACGGCGCGGTGGCGGCCGCCATCGTCATCCTGGGCGTCCTGATCGTGGTCAGTGGCGTCGGGGTCATCGGCCTTTGGGTGCTGCTCTTGCTGGCCCTGGTCCTGGGAGTTGCCTTCGTGCTTCCCATTGGTGGTGCCGACATGCCGGTGGTGATCTCGATGCTCAACGCCTTCACCGGCTTGGCCGTCGCCGGCGATGGATTCGTGCTGGGCCTGCCCATCCTGGTCGTGGGCGGCACCCTTGTGGGGGCCTCGGGGACCTTCCTCACCAAGATGATGTCGGACAACATGGGGCGGTCGCTGGGCAACCTGCTCTTCGGAGCCTTCGGCAAGGTTCAGGTGGGAGCGGAGACCGCCGCCAGCGGCCAGCGCAGTGTGCACTCAGGGTCGGCCGAGGACATTGGCACCTTGCTCGCCTACTCTCAGAGAGTGATCATCGTCCCCGGCTACGGCTTGGCGGTGGCCCAGGCCCAGCACGTGGTGCGCGACCTGGCCGACGCCCTGGAGAAGCGCGGCGTCAGCGTTGACTACGCGATCCATCCCGTGGCCGGACGGATGCCGGGCCACATGAACGTGCTCCTGGCCGAGGCCAACATCCCCTACGAGCAGCTCAAGGACATGGACGAGATCAACGACGACTTCAAGTCCGCCGACGTGGCCCTGGTGGTGGGCGCCAACGACGTGGTGAATCCGGCGGCCCGCAACTCACCTGGGAGCCCCATCTTCGGAATGCCGATTCTCAACGCCGACCAGGCCAAGAACATCATCTTCATGAAGCGCTCGATGCGCCCCGGGTTCGCCGGGATCGACAACGAGCTCCTCTACGATCCCAAGACCATCATGCTGTTCGGGGATGCCAAGGACTCCCTGACCCAGCTGGTGGCCGCAGTCAAGGCGGCCTGACTCCGTCGGCGGTCCTCAAGGGTCATGCCCCCGTTGTGAGCAGATGGTTGCTGGAGTGCTGCTCGACCGCGCCGGCCCCTGGTCAGATCCGCTGGGCGATGGCGGTCCAGACCAACTAGTGCGGAGTGGCATTGGGAGGGCTCGGGTGGGCGTCGACGGCAGCTTCGCCGTTCGCCGCGGAGTGGAGGGCCCCACCGCGGCTATCCCGGTCGTCGCGGTCTCTGGGCCATCGCTTCACCCGGTTACGCCGGGCGCTGGATGGTGGAGGGAGCCGTAGGAGGGGCCCGTGGTGGATGCCCGGGGCCAGCTCATACCGTTCCTGCTGAGTGCCCATATCGGTGCTGGCCTCCCCGGGCCAGGACCCTTCTCGATGGATGGAGACCACGGCACAGCTTCTCCGGTTGGGGTCGTCACGAGACCGGCACCGCCACGCCGCCAGTGAAGTGGGCAATCGACGTGCGCCAAGCAGCGCCGCTGTAAGGGGCAGCGCATTGACGGCTGAGCCCTGGAGCACTACCGTGCGCGTCATGACGCTGGAGCCCGCCGACTATCTTTTAGCGCTCCGGAACCACACAGCTGGACTTGCCGACGCCGCCACCGGCAACCTGGACGCCGCGGTCGCGGGCTGTCCTGGTTGGTCGGTCAGGGACGTCGTGCTCCACCTGATCGAGGTGCACCGGTTCTGGGCCACGATCACGGCCGGACTCCTCCAAGCGCCACCCGACCCGCCCAGTACGCCCGCAGCGCCCTCCTCTCATGCCCTGATCGCCACCCTTTTGGAGGGCTGCGACCATCTGGTCAAAGTCCTGCAAGCGGCCGACTGGAGGGCTCCCGTCTGGACCTGGGCTCCCAGCCAACACGATGTCAGTTTCATCGGTCGCCATCAGGTGCAGGAGGCGGCCATCCACCACTGGGACGTGGCTACTGCCAGGGGCGAAAAGCTCGAGCTAGAGCCGGCGATAGCCGCCGACTCCATCGACGAGTTCCTCACCGTCTCGGTCTCCAACGAGATCGACCCGGCGGACCCCGCGCGTCCCTCGCTGGCTGGGTGCTTCGCGCTCGCCTGCAGTGACCGGGATGGAGCGTGGACCGTGACGGACGGGCCGCTCCCGGGGACTGTCCGTGTCACCGGAACCGCGGACCCTGACTGCGCCACCCTCCGCGCCACCGCTTCCGACCTGCTGCTGTGGCTCTACAAGAGAGTTGACCTCGACCTCGGAGAAGTTCCGCCGTCTCTGGCCGGGCGCTTCC
>JABEUU010000159.1 GCA_013044295.1 Candidatus Dormiibacterota bacterium | reverse complement strand
TGGCCGCCTCTTCATGGAGGAGACCGGGGGCCAGCGGATCAACCGAGTCCGGGTCCGCCAGGCGGAGGCAACCGGGGCTGCCCAGGCCGCCGTCGCGTGTCCCTTCTGCGCCACCATGTTCCAGGAGGGGATCAGCTCCCAGGAGCTCCAGGGCGCCCTCGGCAGCGCCGACATTGCGGTTCTGGTGGCGCGGTCCATGGGCCTCGACTTCGAACTCCCCGCGGCGGCGTCTGTTTAGACCGACGGGCGGGGCCGCGCGGGCGCGTCATAATCCGTTCGTGGTCACTGCCGAGAGGTCTTTGCGGATCGACCATGTGGGGATAGCGGTGGCCGACCTGAGGGCCGCCGTGGCCCACTACCAAGAGCGGTTCGGGGTGGCTCCGGAGCCCCCTGAGCGGGTGCCTGCTGACGGGGTCGAGGCGGTCTTCTTCGAGCTCGGCTCGAGCTCTGTGGAACTTCTGGGGAGCCTCCGATCCGACTCCACGGTGGCCCGGTTCCTGGAGCGCCGGGGGGAGGGCCTGCACCACCTCGCCTACCAGGTCTTGGACATCGAGGCCGAGCTGGCGCGCTGGCGTGAGCTGGGGGCCGAGCTGGTCGACGAGCGCCCCCGGCTGGGTTCCAGAGGCCGGCTGGTCGCCTTCCTGCACCCTCGGACCGAGGGCGGGGTCCTGACCGAGCTCTGCCAGGTCGCGGCGCCTCCCAGGTGACTCCTGATGCGGGAGTGCCGGGGGCCGATCACACCGAGTCCGGTCTGCCCCTCGACCGGTTCTACGGCGATCGGCCGGAGGTGGCCCCGCTCGCCCCGCCTGGGGAGCCGCCCTACACTCGCGGGCTGAGACCTGAAGGCTACCGGGGCCGGCTCTGGACCATGCGCCAGTACGCCGGCTTCGGGTCCGCCGAGTCCACCAACGAGCGGTTCCGCTACCTCCTGGAGCGCGGTCAGACCGGGCTCTCGGTCGCTTTCGACCTGCCCACCCAGATGGGCTACGACTCAGATGCCGAGATCGCCCGCGGCGAGGTGGGTCGGGTGGGGGTGGCGGTCGACCACCTGGACGACATGCGCCTTCTGCTCCGAGACCTGCCCTTGGGCCGGGTCACCACCTCCATGACGATCAACGCCCCGGCCAGCATCCTGCTGCTGCTCTACCAACTGGCCGCCCAGAGCGCCGGGGTGCCCGCGTCCGAGCTGGGTGGGACCATCCAGAACGACATCCTCAAGGAGTACGCGGCCCGGGGAACCTACATATTCCCGCCGCGTCCCAGCATGCGCCTGGTCACCGACACCTTCGCCTACTGCCATGACCACCTTCCCCGCTGGAACCCGATCTCGATCTCCGGCTACCACATCCGCGAGGCCGGGGCAACCGCTCCCCAGGAGCTCGCCTTCGCGCTCAGCAACGGCCTGGCCTACGTGGAGGCAGCCCTGGCGGCGGGGCTGCAGTTGCTGGAGTTCGCGCCCCGGTTGAGCTTCTTCTTCAACGTCGACAACGACTTCTTCGAGGAGGTGGCCAAGTTCCGGGCGGCCCGGGCGCTCTGGGCGGAGCTGATGCGAGAGCGGTTCGGGGCCAGTGAGCCGCGCTGCCTGCAGCTGCGCTTTCACGCCCAGACCGCGGGCGCCACCCTGACCGCCCAGCAGCCGCTCAACAACGTGGTCCGGGTCTCGTTGCAGGCGCTGGCGGCGGTGCTGGGCGGGGCCCAGTCGTTGCACACCAACTCCTACGACGAGGCCCTGGCGCTGCCCTCAGAGCCGGCGGCGGCGCTGGCGCTGCGCACCCAGCAGCTGCTGGCCTACGAGTCTGGGGTGGCCCGGGTGACCGACCCTCTGGGCGGCTCCTATCTGGTGGAGGACCTAACCCGGCGGCTCCAGGAGGAGGCGCGGGCGCTGATCCTGGAGGTGGACCAGCGGGGAGGCGCGGTGGCGGCCATTGAGCAAGGCTTCTACCAGGAACGGATCCAGGAGTCCGCCTATCGACACCAGCAGCTGGTGGAGTCGGGGGAGCGGGTCATCGTGGGCGTCAACCGGTTCCAGGACCAGTTGCCGGTCGCGGTGCCGCTGCTCCGGGTGGACCCGGATCTGGAGCGGGCTCAGGTGGAGCGGCTGGTTGGCCATCGCCGGGGCCGCTCCGAGATCGCGGTGGAGCGGGAGCTCGACCTGGTGGAGCGAACCGCCGAGGGCAGCGACAACCTGCTCTACCCGATGCGAGACGCGCTGGCCGCCGGGGCCACCCTGGGTGAGGTCTGCGACCGGCTGCGAGGCGTGTTCGGGGTCTGGAAGCCGCGGGCGGCGCTCTGAGCGCTGGGGCGGGCGACCTGGCGACCCCGGCCGGTCGCCGCCACGGCCGGCCCACCCCGCATCAGGTCGGCGCTGGCGATTCCGTGGCCGGGTGGAATCGGACCACCGTGTCCCGGTCCACCAGCTCGGGCAGGAAACCCTCCGTGCATTCGGAGAGCCTGGGGCCGCCGTGAAGCAGCACCACGACCTGGCCGGTGCCCGCCTGCCAGCCAGCGACGGGTCCGTTGCCAGAGCCGGCCTCCGAATCGGGGACTGCCACGAGGAGGCGGTCTATCGGTCCCGGACGCCAGGGCGCTCGCCGGGTGCCCCCGGCTGCGGCCTGGGAGGTGACTCCGTCGGGGTGGACCCGCTCGCCTCCCGGCTTGGTGGCCACGTGGCCCCGGCTTCGACGGGGAGGGTCACGGTCGGCGGGCGGGCAGCCGGCTGCCCAGGACGCTGCGAAAGCGAGCGTCGTGGTAGAGCTTGGCGGTCAGGGGCCGGTGCCCCCTGGCCAAGGAGAGGTAGAGCCACGCCGCCACCAGAGCGCCCAGCGGTGGGCCCACGAAGTAGACCCAGAGTAGGTGGTAGTCACCCATCACCACCGCCGGCCCCAGGCTGCGGGCCGGGTTCAGGCTGCAGTCGGTGTAGGGGGCGCCCTTCCAGACCAGCAGCGCGACGACCAGCCAGAGGACCAGGGGAGTGAGGTGGGCGGTCCTGGTGAAGGATATGCAGCTGAAGATCGCCAGCACCAGGATGCCTGTCATGAGCGCCTCGATCCCGATGGCCGCCAGCGGTGTCACCCCGGACTGGGGCGCGGTGAGCCCGTCCTTGACCGAGAGCCCGATCGGGCCCCAGAGCCAGTGGACGGCCAGGTCGCCGGCCACCGCCCCCGCAAACTGACATCCCAGGTAGCCGAAGAGGTCGTCTCGGGAGACGTGCCCTCCGGCCCAGAAGGCGATGGTGACGCAGGGATTGATGTGGGCGCCGCTGAGGCGGCCCGGTGGTGAGATGGCGACCAGGCTGCCGGTGCCGGCGAAGAGCAGCCCGGTGAGTAGCAGGCGGAGGCTGGCCGAGGGGATGAGGTGGGGAACCGGCGACCCCTGCCCGAAGTCGAGGCACACCGCGCTGAGCCCGCCCAGGACCAGCGCGAAGGTGCCCAAGAACTCCGCGGACCACTCTCGCAGGTGCCAGCCCCGCTGGGGCGGATGGGCCAGGGACGGAGGCCCGGCCCAGCGGCCGGCGGCGGGTGGGCCGCTCACGCGCCGCCCGCTCGGGCGGAGCTCTCGGCCACGAACCCCGCCTGATCGGAGAAGATGGGGTGATGGTGAAGGCAGGGACCGGTTCGGACGCCCACCCCGGGGCCGGCCGCACCCTCCACGGGCCCCTGGAGCCCACCGCCAATGAGCACCTGATCAACCAGCTTCGCAAGCGCCGCCACGACGCTGTCCATCATGGTGGCGAGCCCGAGCGCCAGCAGCGTCGCAAGGGCAAGCTCTCGGCCCGGGAGCGGATCCGGCGGTTGTTGGATCCGGACACCTTCTTCGAGCTGGACACTTTCGTGGTCAACCGCTCCGACCAGTTCGACATGGCCGAGCGCCGGGTCCCCGGCGACGGGGTGGTGACCGGGTTCGGGGAGATCGCCGGCCGTCGGGTGTTCATCTTCTCCCACGACGCGTCCTTCATGGGGGGCTCGTTGGGGGAGGCGTTCGCGGAGAAGGTGGTCAAGGTGATGGAGCTGGCCGAGCGCAGCGGCTGTCCGTTGATCGGGATCAACGACAGCGCCGGGGCGCGGATCCAGGAGGGCGTGGTCGCGCTGGCCGGTTACGCCGACATCTTCTACCGCAACGTCCGCTGCAGCGGGGTGGTGCCCCAGCTCTCCCTGATCGCCGGCCCCTGCACCGGGGGCGCGGTCTATTCGCCCGCCATCACCGACTTCACCTTCATGGTGCGCAAGGTGGGTTACATGTTCATCACCGGGCCGGAGGTGGTCCGGGTGACGACGGGGGAGGAGGTGGACTTCGAGCAGCTGGGCGGGGCCGACATCCACTCCCAGCGCAGCGGGGTGGCCCACTTCGAGGCCCGGAACGAGGACGAGGCCTTCCAACAGGTGCGTCAGCTGCTCTCCTTCCTGCCCCAGAACTCCACCGAGCCAGCCCCCAGGGTACCCACCGACGACCCGGCCGACCGCGCTGACCCTGAGCTCCAGGAGGTGATCCCGCTCAGCCACCGCGAGCCCTACGAGATGCGGGACGTGATCCGGCGAATTGTCGACGACGGCAACTTCCTGGAGGTGCAGCCCCTGTACGCGCCCAACCTGCTGGTGGGCTTCGCCCGCCTGGATGGGCAAAGCGTCGGGGTGGTGGCCAACCAGCCCAAGCATCTGGCCGGGGCTCTCGACATCGGCGCCTCGGTCAAGGGGGCTCGCTTCGTGCGCTTCTGCGACGCGTTCAATATTCCGCTGGTGACCCTGGTCGACGTGCCCGGCTTCCTACCCGGCACCGAGCAGGAGTACGGCGGCATCATCCGTCATGGCGCCAAGCTGCTCTATGCCTTCGCCGAGGCCACGGTGCCCAAGCTGACCGTGATCACCCGCAAGGCCTATGGCGGCGCCTACGACGTGATGTGCAGCAAGCACCTGGGCGCCGACTACAACGCCGCCTGGCCGACCGCGGAGATCGCAGTGATGGGAGCCGAGGGGGCGGTGCGCTTCCTCTCCCACCAGCCTCCCGGAGTCGGCTCGGAGGCGGACCTGACCGCCGCCTACCGGGCCCAGTTCGCCAACCCCTACCTGGCCGCCGAGCGGGGCTACATCGACGATATCATCGAGCCCCGCCAGACCCGGCAGGCGCTGGTGCGGGCGCTCCAGATGGCGGCCGGCAAGACCGTACAGCGGCCCCGCCGGCACCACGGCAACATCCCCCTCTGAGGAGAGTCCCGCCGTGGGCTCCCCGACCGTGGCTCCTAAACTCTCCCTGTAATGCAGGCGGCCGGCCGAGCCGGCCTATGGGAGGTGCCCGTGAAGCTCCTCGAACATCAGGCCAAGAGTCAATTCCGCAGTGTGGGCGTGGAGTGCCCGATGGGTCGGCTGGCCCATACCCCCCAGGAGGCCGCCCAGGCGGCGACCGAGCTGGGCTCGGTGGTGATCAAGGCGCAGGTGCCCATCGGAGGCAGGGGCAAGGCCGGCGGCGTCAAGCTGGCGCGAAGCCCAGAGGAGGCTCATGCGGCAGCGGCCCAGATCCTGGGCATGGATATCCGCGGCTACACGGTGCCCACGGTGCTCTGTGAGGAGGCCCTGGACATCGCTCGGGAGCTCTACTGCGGCGTGGCCCTCGACCGCGACCGCCGCTGCCTGGTGGTGATGCTCTCCTTCGCCGGGGGGATGGAGATCGAGGAGGTGGCCGAGACCGCCCCCGAGAAAATCGCCAAGCTCTGGCCCGATCCGTTCGCCGGGCCGCAGGCGTTCGAGGTCCGCCAGCTGGCCCTGGATGCGCTGGCGGCGGTGGGCGGCGACCAGACGATTCCCAAGTCGTCCCTGCTGGCGCAGCTGGTGCCCTTGGTACAGCGGCTGTACTCGCTCTCCCAGCGCCTGGACGCCACCCTCTGTGAGATCAACCCGCTGGTGATCACCAGCG
>JABEUU010000158.1 GCA_013044295.1 Candidatus Dormiibacterota bacterium | reverse complement strand
GTTGCCCACCGAGGCGGTTGGGGAGATCGCGCGGGCCTCGCTCCAAGCCGTGGGCAGCGGCCCTGTGCCAGGTTAGGTGAGCCCATGTTTCTCCGCTATTACTGCGAACTACCCGATGCCTATGAGACCCTCGAGCCGGGCCTCCTGGATGCTCCCGAGTCCTGGCTGCCGGGGCTGGCGACCCGGGCCAACCGGCGCGGGGAGCTTCTGCTTGCGGACGTCGGCTTCGAGCTGGGCCGTTACCGCGTCGGCAAGCGAGTGGAGATGCGCTTCGGGCCGCCTCTTCGGGGCCCCGGCCGAACCGTCCTCCCCATGACCTGGCTGGCGACCGGGCCTCAGTCGCTCTTCCCGGTTTTCGATGGGGAACTGGAGCTGGGGGCCATGGGAAGTCGCTGCACCCAGCTGGTCATCAGCGTCAACTACCGACCTCCGCTGGGGCCGGTGGGCCACACGGTTGACCGCTTCGCCCTCCATCGGTTCGCCGAAGCGACCATCAAGGACTTCCTGGACCGCACCGGCGAGGCACTCAGTGAGGCGGCAGCCGCCGCCCAGCGGAGTGAATCCGCGCGCTGAGCTGGGCTGTGGCCGAATCCGGCCGGGTCTACTGGAACAGGCGGATCGCCCTTGCGCCATCGGTGGTGAAGGGAGCGTTCACCAGCCAGTCCCCGGCGTTTCCCTCCTCCAGCATCTGAACCTGGACATAGGTGGTCGCGGTCCCGGGGCTGCTCACAGCCACGGTTCCGACCACCTCGCCCGAGTTGATCACCTTCATGGCCACCACTCGGAAGTTGGCGCCGGTGGCCTTTACGGCGTTGAAGAAGGGGATGAAGGGCGTCTTGGCCTCGGCAGGATTGCTGAGCATGGTGTAGGCGTACACCACCGAGTGGGCGTGCACGTCAACCAGGAAGTCCTCAAGCGCCAGACGGGGGGCGGTGGCCGTGCTGGCACAGGCGCTCAGGAAGGAGCAGGCGGCCAGCAGGCTGACGCCTGACGCCAGCAGGCGCAGGAGCCGGCGCCTAACCGGTGACGACCACACGGCCAAGCATTCCCGGATGGAGCGTGCAGTAGTAGTCGTAGACCCCGGGAGCCAGGAACTTGACCGCCCAGCGGAAGCCGGCGCCCTGGGTCGGCGAGTTGATCAGCTCCTGATCGACCCACCAGACGTTGTGCTGGTCATAGTGGTCGGTCCAGACCCACTCCACGACCGCCCCGACCGGCACCGTGAGCGACTCGGGAACGAACTCGCCCACGGTGTTGACGTTGTGGTAGATGATCACGGTGTAGTCGGGATGGGCGGGTGCCTTGGCCAGCACCTTCAGCGACAGGGTGGCGTTGGCCTGCTGGACGCTCTGCCCGGGAGCGGTCAGGACGTGGGCGTCAGTGGGCTCTCCGACGTTACCGAAAGCGCTGCATCCGGCCAGTAGGGCGGTCGCCATCAGGGCCACCAACAAACTGGCCCAGGGTGCCCTGGGGGCGTGCCCGGTGGGTCGGTGGAGACGGCCTGGCAGCATGGGTTCAGGATAGCGGGCTGTGGCGGGCCGCCGCCGATCCGGGCGGTGATCGTGCAACATGAGCACCTTGTGCCCTCCGCCTTCCGGTCTACCGCGCACTCAAAGGCAGCGCACGCTGGCGGCGGTGGCCGCGCTGCGGGCTAAGTATCCGGCCGCCTGCGCCCTGACTCATTCGAACCCCCTGGAACTGCTGGTGGCCACGATTCTCTCGGCCCAGACCACGGATGCCCGGGTCAATCAGGTGACCCCGGCGCTGTTCGTCCGGATGCCGACCGCCTGCGACTACGCCCAGGCAGATCCTGCGGAGCTGGAGGCGCTCATCCACTCGACCGGATTCTTCCGGGCCAAGGCGCGCTCCCTGATCGGAATGGGCACGGTCCTGTGTCATGAGTTCCAGGGCCAGGTCCCCCATACGATGTCTGAATTGACCAGGCTGCCGGGGGTGGGCAGAAAGACCGCCAACGTGGTCCTGGGGGTTGGGTTTGGGATTCCCGGCTTTCCGGTGGACACCCACGTCGCCCGGCTCAGCAACCGGCTCGGCCTGGTCAAGACCCGGGACCCGGTCAAGATCGAGACCGAGGTCTGCCGGATGGTACCGGCTGGGGAGTGGACCGACTTCAGTCTCCGCCTGATCACCCATGGCCGGCTGGTCTGCACCGCCCGAAGGCCCCGCTGTGAGCTCTGCGGGCTCGCCACCTGGTGCCCGTCGTCAACCGTCGCAGCCACTCGCAGCGCCAAGCCCTGACTCCCTGCCGGGCAATCTCACCACCTGGTCAGCTGTCGACCGCCGAATCTTGCCGGTTGGTCCTGGTGGGCCGACCCTGGCAGGAATGCAAGGGGTCCCCGGCCGCTGCCATGCCGGCCAGCTACCGGTCCTCGAAGCGGGGCTCGCGGCGCTCACGAAAGGCAGCCCAGCCCTCGGCCGCGTCACGGCTGGCCATCGACTCCGCTTGGGCGGCACTCTCGCAGGCGAGGGTCGCCTCAAAGCTGGCACCGGCCTCCGCCAGGGACAGGGTGCGTTTCAGGTCGACAACGACGGGTCTGGGCAGCGCCGCGATCGAAGTCGCCCACTCCAGTGCCACCGCGGCCAGCTCGGGTCCGGCCACGACCCGGTTGGCCAGGCCCAGGTCGAAGGCGCGCTGCGCCGACACCGGCTGGCCCAGCAGCAGCAGCTCCCGCGCGGCGGAGGTCCCCGCGATCCGGGTGAGCAGCCAGGAGCAGCCACCACCGGGATGGATGCCGAGTCGCAGGAATGGGGCGGCCAGGCGGGCGTCGCCGGCGAGGACCCTGAGGTCGCAGCTGAGGGCCAGGTTGAGGCCAGCCCCGATCGCCGGTCCGTTCACGGCCGCGATGGTCGGCACCGGCAGGTCGCGCAGGTCCAGGAAAGCTCGGTAGTAGTCCGAGAGCAGGGCGCGGCGCTGGGCCGGCGTTTCGGCTCCGGCCGTCAGCGCCCCGAGATCGGCCCCAGCGCAGAAGGCCGCCCCGGCGCCGGTCACGATCAGGGCTCGGATCGATGGGTCCGAGCGAGCCCCCGCCGCCGCCTCTCGGAGGGCTCCGGCCAGGTCGGAGGTGAGGGCGTTGCGTTGTTGGGGCCGATTCAGGGTGAGCCGGAGAACCCCACCCGCCAGGCGCTCCTGAATTAGCATCTCCGAGTCTTGATCCTGAGTTGAGTCCACAGCAGGCAGAATAGGGCTCTGGGCACCTCGGCGGGTGCGCAAGGAGGCAACCTCGGGGTTCCCGCCCGGGGTTTACCACGGTTGAAACCCCACCCCGGCTGGTTTACAGTGGCTGGGAGCCGGGCCGGTGCCCCGGCGCTGCCGTCTAGCTGCGGTCGGACCTTTTCCGCCGCGGAGGTACTTGGTGAACCAACCGGCACCCTATCTGCACTGGGGCTTCATCCTGATCTCGTTGCCCAACCTGGGGGTGATCCTGTTCATGGTCGTGCTCTTCGTGGCGGCGATCTTCGTGCCCTTCCCGGGGCGTGCCCGGCGTCGGCGTAGCTATCAGGACCGCGATCATGAGCGCTGACGTGCGACCCGACGCGACCGGCCCCGATGAGACCGGTCACAGCTGGACGGGCTTTCTGCGTCGGACGCTGCAGCGCGAGCTCCCGATCGAGCATCTCCTGCCGGAGCGCGAGCCGGCCTATGTGGGCTCCTGGGTCTACATCTTTGGGGTGGTCACCATCGCATCGTTGGTGCTGGTGGTGGCCAGCGGGGTGGTGCTGGCTTTCTTCGGCCCCCAGTGGTGGCACGTATCGCCCCAGGGCCACTTCTTCAACAGCATCCACTTCTGGAGCGTGCAGATGTTCTTCATCTTCATGGTCCTCCACCTCTGGGGCCAGTACTTTGCCCAGGGGTGGCGTGACGGGCGGGCGGTGACCTGGATGGTGGGGGTGGTGATCTTCCTGATCGCCATCGTGACCGCCTTCACCGGCTACGTCTCGCAGTCGAACTTCGACGCCCAATGGATCGCGGTGAACGCCAAGGACGCCATCAATGCCACCGGTGCGGGCGCTTTCTTCAACGTCCTCAACTTTGGCCAGATGTATGGCCTCCATGTCATGCTCTTCCCCATTCTGGTGGTCGGCTTGGTGGCCTTCCACGTGATCTTGGTTCGCATACGGGGGGTGGTCAAGCCACCCGACGAGGCTGCCTCATGAAGCGATCCAAGATCGACCAGGCCACCTATTACCGAGGCGTCCCCACGGCTCCCTATGACCTGGTCAAGGAGATCTCGGTCGCGCTGGTCGTGATCTTGGTGGCGGTTCTGGCGCTGGCCTTCGTGCTCTCGTCACCGGATGTTCCCCCGGTAACCATCCAGACCTGGGCGCACGCTGCCCCCGTCGACTTCATGCAGACCGCCACCGCGGAGCTGCAGGGAGACACCATCAGCGCTGACTACGGGCCGCCCTACAACATCGACGCCGATGGCCTGGACCAGAAGGAGGCCTCCACGGAAGGGACCTCGGTGCAGACATGGGGTCCCCTGGCACCCCAGATCTGGGCGGGAGTCCACCAGCCGGTGGAGGCGCCCCAGGCGTATGTGACCATTCCCCTCAACCTCGCCAGCGTCGGCAGGCCCGCTCTGGTCGCTGCCCTGCGCCAGTATCAGCAGGCACCCGTCAGCCAGGAGCAGGCGTGGCTGACATCGTATTCCACGGCCCTCCAGCACGCTCAGGTGAACCACCAGCAGGTGGTGGTGAATGGGGGTGCCTACGGGCCGGTCAATGTGATGATGCAGTCGCTGCTCGCTGATGCCAGGGCCGGAGCCCTGGACTCGCTGCTGATGCACAGCGGCAAGTTCTATGACGTCAACTACACCGAACCACTGCTGTTCCTGGGGGACGGGGGTTACCTGCCGAACCTGGCTGCGGCCCAGAAGCTGACCGGCAGTCAGTGGGGGATGATGAACGAGACCGGGCGCTATCCTGGCCAGTCCTGGCTCTGGCTCTTCACCCTCTGGTACCAGATCCCGCCCTACAACAGTGCCAGCAACGCGGACCTCTTGGTCGTGCTCACCATCGGCTTCCTGACCACCTTGCTGCTGCTGGTTCCCTTTATTCCGGGACTCCGCGACCTGCCCCGCTGGTTGGGCTTGCACAGGCTGGTCTGGCGCGAACACTACCGGTTGGTCAAGGAGGCCGCCCCCCCCAAGCGGGAGTAGGCACCCGCAGGTCACGCCGCCGGCTGGCCCTGGGTCCGTTGCTATACTCCGGGCCGCTGACGGCTCTGCGCCTGACAAGCCTCGGGGGAGCATCGATGGTGGTCGCGACACGGGTTGCAGGCGGGATCCCAGTAGGCTCGTCCACAATGGAGCGGAGGGGGCTGATTGCCTGAGCGGCTCTCGGCCGGGGTCAAGGTGGTGGTGCTGGCCGCCGGGCGTGGAACCAGGATGGCGTCCTCGCGCTCCAAAGTGATGCACGAGGTGGGCGGACTGCCCATGATCGAGCATCTCCTGCGCCTGGCTCGCGAGGTGGGGACAGGCGCTCCGCTGGTGGTCGCCTCGCCGTCGCAGGCAGACCTCCTGAGCTATCTCGATGGGCGGGCTGAGGTAGCCATGCAGCCAAGCCCGACCGGGACCGCAGGAGCCCTCCTCGCCGCCGTTCCGCTATTGCCCCGCGAGAGCCCCGTCCTGGTGCTGGCCGGGGACATGCCGCTGTTGCGTGCGGCCACCCTGGATCGGCTGGCGAAGGCGTTTGGGGACAGCTCGGCGGGGGCAGCCGTGCTGACCTCCACCATGGCTGACCCAAGTGGCTTCGGCCGCATCTTGAGGCGGCCTGAGGGAACTCTGCTGGCGATCGTGGAGGAGGCCGACGCACCGGTCCTGGCTGGGCCGGCCGAGGTCAACTTGGGCGCCTACGTCTTCGACCTGGCCGCGGTGGAGCGAGTGCTGCGCAAGCTCCCGACCGACAACGCCAAGGGCGAGCTCTACCTGAGCTGGGCCCCCCAGGCAATCGAGGCCGGGGCGGTCACCGTGGCAGCTCCCGACCCGCAAGAAGGGCTCCAGGTCAACGACAGGGTTCAGTTGGCCGCTGTCGAGGCGGCGATGCGAGCGCGGACCCTGAGCCGCCTGATGCTGTCGGGAGTGACCGTGATCGACCCCGGCGCCACCTGGGTGGACTGTGACGTCCAGGTCGGGGCCGACACTGTGATCCATCCTGGAACCGTGCTGGGAGGGCAGACCACGGTCGGATCCGAGTGTGTGCTGGGTCCGTTCGCGGAACTGCACGATTGCCAAGTCGGGGACCGCTGCCAGGTCGGACGCTCTCATCTCCGGGGCTGTAAGCTGGATTCTGGGGTCGATGTCGGCCCCTTCAACAGAGTGCGACACGGGTCTGAGATGGGTCCCGGTAGCCACCTGGGCACCTTCAATGAGGTGGTCAGAAGCCGGGTTGGGGCCGGGTCCCAGATACCCCATCTCAGCTATGTCGGGGATTCGGAGCTGGGAGAAGACGTGAACGTCGGTGCCGGCAGCATCACCGCCAACTGGGATGGGCAGAGGAAACACCGCACCGTGATCGAGGATGGAGCCAGGCTGGGCAGCGACACCATCTTGGTGGCACCGATTAGGGTCGGCAGGCGAGGCTACACGGCGGCGGGGTCGGTGGTGACCACAGACGTGCCCGAGGGCGCTCTGGCGGTGGCTCGGGCGCCTCAGCGCAATATCCTGGGATGGGTCGCCAGGCGCCGGCCCGGGGCACGGACTGTTGCCGACGTGCGAGGAGAGGAGGAGCAGTGAGAGGTGCTGACGGGCCGCTGATGCTCCTGTGTGGCACCGCCAACCCTGAGCTGGGTCGGCGGATCTCCGAAGAGGTGGGCGTCCCCTTGGCGCCGATGGAGATAACCAGGTTCGCCGACGGCGAGTACGACGTGCGAATCGGGGAGTCGGTCCGGGGCCATGACGTGTTTGTGATCCAGCCCACCTCGCCGCCGGTCAATGACAACTACATGGAGCTATTCGTGATCCTGGACGCGCTCAGGCGCGCCAGCGCCTCCCGGATAAACGCGGTCTTGCCCTACTACGGCTATCAGCGCAAGGAGAAGAAGACCCGCGCCCGCGACCCGATCTCAGCCAAGCTAATGGCCAACTTCCTCCAGGTTGCCGGAGCCGAGCGCATGATCGTCCTCGACCTCCACGCCGAGGCCATCCAGGGCTTCTTCGACATCCCCGTCGACGCCCTCACCGCCAGCAAGATCCTGGCCACTCACATTCGCGCTCGGCACGGGCGAGAGCCGATCGTGGTGGTCTCCCCCGACGTCGGTGGCACCGCTCGAGCGCGGGCCATCGCCCGACTTCTGGAGTCCCCGCTGGCGATCATAGACAAGCGCCGTCCGAGGGATGACGACATCGAGGTCCTCAACGTGATCGGGGATGTTCGTGACAGCCGCTGCGTGGTGGTCGATGACCTCATCTCCACCGCCTCCACCCTGGCGGGCGCCGCCAAGGCGCTGCGGGACGAGGGGGCGGTTTCGGTCGACGTGCTGGCCACTCATGGGGTTCTGAGCGCCGGCGCCCTGGAGCGGGTCGCGGATGCCTTCGTCGATGAGGTAGTGGTCACCGATAGCATCCCCCTCTCGCCAGCGGCCGCCAAGAGCCCCAAGGTCACCCAGGTCTCGGTCGCCCCTCTGATCGCCGAGGCGATTGTCAGGATCCATGAGGGCCGGAGCGTCTCGGCCCTGTTCCGTTGAGTCCGGCCGACTGGTAGACTGCGAACGTACGATGGGCCGTGGCTCACCTGAAGGTCGAATAGGTCACTTCCCGGTCGGAGCCTTCCCGAACCAAGTCGCGGGAGGTGGGAGGTGACTCCCTTGAGCCGACCCAAGGGGGGTGCTCGGGGTGTCCGCGCCTCGACATCGCCATCGGTCAGGGCTGCGTCGTGACCCCTTGGCTGATCGCGGTTTTGGTTGCCGCCCTGGTGTTGGCCGCCGCCTCGGCGACCGCCGAGACCTCGCTCACCTCGGTCAGCCGCATCCGAGTCAGGGCCCAGCGCGACGAAGGCGATCGCCGCGCGGCCATGATCGACCGCTTGCACTCCGACCCAGGCGGATACCTTGGAACCATCCTGGTGGCCAACACCCTGGCGCTGGTGCTGGCCTCCTCGTCAGCCACTCTGCTGGCGGCCCAGCGCTTCGGGAATGGGGGCGCTTTCTGGACAGCTCTGCTGCTGGCGCTGTTGGTGCTGCTCTTCTGTGAGATCGGACCTAAGGCATATGCCCTCCAGCACAACGAACAGGTGGCTCGGGCCGTGGTCGGCCCGGTCACCGCGGCGACCCGGATACTCGGTCCCCTGGTGCACGCGCTGACCTGGGTCACATCCCTCCTGACCCGTCTGCTGCCCGGTGAGGGAGCTCGGCGGACACCATTCCTGACTGAGGAGGAGCTCAAGGCGGTGGTGTCGGCCAGCTCCGTGGAAGGGGTGGTTGAGGACGAGGAACGCGAGATGATCCACGGGGTTCTGGAGATGACCGACAAGCC
>JABEUU010000157.1 GCA_013044295.1 Candidatus Dormiibacterota bacterium | reverse complement strand
CGGAACGTCTACGCCTCTCCAGTCCGTCCGTACGGGGACTGGGGGCATGGACGTGAAGGCACGCCATCGCTCAGGATCGCTTACCTGTTCTGAGACGCTTGGCCGGTGCGGTCAGATGGACGGGCCGATCACGCTCCACCCGCAACTCGAGGCCCAGGCTTCGGCCGCTTCCAGGGTGTCCAGGATGACCGCGGTCTTGGCCTCGGTGTAGGCGATTCGATCGTCGCGCCAGCGTGCGGCGGCGGCCCTTTTGGTTCCCGCGTAGCTGACTCGGGCGGTCTCGCTGGCGCGCAGGAAATCTCGGAGCAGCAGGTGGTCCCGCTCCCAGGCGCCGCCCACCTGGCAGACGTGGACCTGGACTTTCCGAGGTCTCCCCAGCGCCGGCCGGAAGTAGCGGTGCAGGTCGTCTCGCGACCGCATTCGCAAATGGCACCCCTCGAGGCCTGGCCGGTAGCTCGCCTCATCCTCGATGCGGTCCACGCTCACCTGGATGTCGATCACCGGTTTGGCATCGAGCCCGGGCACAGCTGTGGATCCTATGTGGTCGATGCGCCGGGCAGAAGCGCCCAGCGCCGCGCTCAGCCGCGCCCTCCAGCCGACGAAGAGGTCCGGCCAGCCGGGATCGTAGGCGGTGACCAGGATTGGCTCGTGGACCCGGTCGCTTCCTGGCTCGATCTCGCGGTGGGGCCAGACAAAGTCCAGGGCCCGTTCGGACAGCAGCTCGCGCTCCGATCTCGTCAGCTCCTCGGCGCGCAGCCCGCGACCAGCCGCCACCAGTTGATACAGGTCGATCACGGTGACTCTCGGCCCCAGCTCACCGCGCAGGCGGCACCAGGTGGCGAAGGGATCGGCCAGCTGGGGCGCGGCCCACCGGAGTTGGCCGGAGGTCGGGTCGGTCACGGCGCGAATGTAGCAGCTGGTCCAAGCCGGCGTTGCCGCAGCCACCGCGGTGGGTTCGGGGTGGCCCGCGCCCGGCCGCGAGCCGGCGTGGTCGGCTCGGAGCCGCAAGGGCGGCCCTGGAGTCGACTCGTGGCCTCGTGCCCTGGCCGGGACCGGGTCCGGCCCGACCACCTAACATGGCAGGGTGTCCCCGGGAACTGAACCATCGAGCCTGAACCTGCGGGCACTTATCCGGGACATCCCAGACTTTCCGGAGCCGGGGATCCTCTTCCGGGACATCACGCCGCTGCTCGGCAACGGTCCCGCCTTCCGGGAGGCCTGTGACCGGCTGGTGGAGCGGTTCCGGGGCGAGGGGGTGGAGGCGGTGGCCACCATCGAGTCGCGGGGATTCACATTTGGCGCGGTGATCGCATACCAGTTGGGCGTGGGGGTGGTGCCGGTGCGCAAGGCGGGCAGGCTCCCTTCGGACACCTTCAGCGCCAGCTACCATCTTGAGTACGGAGAGGCGGTCCTCCAGGTCCACCGGGATGCCATCAGCCCGGGGCAGAGGGTGCTGGTGATCGATGACCTGCTAGCGACCGGCGGCACCGCCACGGCAACTTTGGAGCTGATCGAAAGGCTGGGCGGCGAGCTGGCCGGTTTCGGATTCCTGATCGAACTGCTGGAACTGGGTGGGCGTCAAAGGCTGGCCGGCCACCGGGTGGAGGCCCTGCTGGAGTTGTGAGGAGCGCAAGTGACCGATTCTGAGACTGTGGTTCCGAGTGGCTCCGACATCACCGATCCCGGTCTCGCCGCGGAGGGGGGTCGCCGGATCGAATGGGCCGGCAGCGAGATGCCGGTGCTGGGCCTGATCCGGGCCCGCTTCGAGGCCAGCAAGCCCCTTGAGGGCATGCGGGTTGGCGCCTGCCTGCACGTCACCGCCGAGACCGCCAACTTGATGGTGACCCTACGGGCGGCCGGCGCAGAGGTCCACCTGTGCGCCAGCAACCCCCTTTCCACCCAGGACTCGGTGGCTGCCGGGCTGGTGGCGCGGGGCATCTCCGTCTACGCCCGGCGGGGGGAGGACAACCAGACCTACTACCGGCACCTGGAGATGGTCCTGGCAACGCGGCCGCATTTCACCATGGACGATGGGGGCGACCTGGTGGGGGAGTTGCACCGGCGCGGCCCGGAGGCCATGGGCGATATCCGCGGGGGCACCGAGGAGACCACCACTGGGGTGATCCGGCTTCGGGCCATGGCCGCGGCTGGCGTACTTCGATTCCCGGTGATCTCGGTCAACGACGCTCAGACAAAGCACCTGTTCGACAATCGCTACGGGACTGGGCAGTCCACCATCGATGGCCTGATCCGGGCCACCAACCTCCTGCTCGCTGGGCGCACCATGGTGATCTGCGGATTTGGCTGGTGCGGACGCGGCCTGGCCTCGAGGGCCCGGGGCATGGGGGCGCAGGTGGTGGTCACGGAGGTCGAGCCGGTGCGAGCTCTGGAAGCGGTGATGGAGGGCTATCGGGTGATGCCGCTGGCCGAGGCGGCTCCCATCGCCGATGTGATCATCACCGTGACCGGCGATTGCAACGTGGTCGACCGGCGCCACCTGGAGCTGGTCAAGGACGGCTGCGTCATCGCCAACAGCGGGCACTTCAATTCAGAGATCAATCTGGCCGCCCTCGATGCTCTCAGCCAGAAGGTGCGTGAGGTCCGCCCCGAGGTGGCCGAGCACACCCTGCCGGATGGGCGCCGGGTCTTCCTCCTCGCCGAGGGACGGCTGCTGAACCTGGCCGCCGCCGAGGGCCATCCCGCAGCCGTGATGGACATGTCCTTCGCCAACCAGGCGCTCTCCCTGGCTCACATGGCTGCCAACTGGCGCACCCTCGCTCCCGGCGTCCACGAGGTCCCGCCCGAGATCGACGCCGAGGTGGCACGGCTGAAGTTGGCCGCGCTCGGGGTGGCGATCGACCAGCTCACAGATGAGCAGGTTCGCTACCTGAGCTCCTGGGAGCAGGGCACCGAATAGGCTGGCTGAGCCCTCGCTGTCCTCCTCCTGAGCGGGCACGTTCAGCGGAGGTTGGGTGAGCCGGACGGGGTATCCGGCCCGTCGCGCCCGGCCTTTGGGTGGAGCCACGAGTGGTCGGACGTGAGGTCCACCCCGTCGGGAGCGCTGGCTCGTGACGCTGGCCGGGGATCCCGTGGCGTCAGGCCCGGCGGCTGCCGCGTCACGGCTCCCTCGCGGGGCCCGTGCCGAGGGGGAACAGGTGAGGTGGCCCCGGCCGCCACTTCGGCTAGCTCTTCTGAACTGGGCGTCTGCGGCGCGGGCCCTGCCGGTGGCCCTGCCATGTCGCGCCCGCCTTACCTGATGAGCACCCGCCAAGGTCCCCAGGAGGCGATTGGCACCAGTGACGTCCGCGCCAGGGGACCGCGCTTCCATGTCCTGTGGCGGAGGTCCGGGCTCGCGGCGGGGGAGCCCACGGGCGATCTTGGAACCTCAACTCAGCCGGGCGGGTCCTGCCCCGGGCACGGTATGGTGTCGCCGCCGAACCGCTTCAGTTGGTGCATCCATGCAGACACTCCTCTCCGCCACCCCGCTCGGCCCGGCCATCCTTCGCTGGAACTACACCGGCTACCAGGTGCTGGCCCGCCAGGGCCCGCATGGTGGCTTGTGGAACTCTGCCGCCGCCGCTCTCGCCGAGTGGGGCATCTTCGCGCTGGCGTTCGTGCTGGTGGCCCTGCTCTTCTTCGGCCGCCCAGCTGAGCGCGCCCGGCTGGCGGCGATCGCAGGCGCCGCGGCGGCAGGACTCGCCCTGCTGCTGAACCATCTGGCGGGCGATCTCTGGTACGAACCCCGTCCCTACCTCTCCACCTATCACGTCCCCCTCCTCGCCGCCGCCGCCCACGGCAACTCGTTTCCCAGCGACCATCTGGCCTTCGGGGGGGCGGTGGTGGCTGCCCTCTGGGTGATGAGGAGGCGCTGGCTGGCACTGGCGTCCCTGGTGGTGATGGCGGGCGTTGGCTGGGCCAGGATCCTGACTGGGATCCACTGGCCGCTGGACGTCCTGGTTGGACTCGCACTGGGGCTGGTGGTCGGGGCCATCGTGGGGGCGATTGCCCTCCAGCTGGGAGCTCTGGGAAAGGTCCTGGCGGCCATTCCCCTGCCGCGCTGGCCGGCGGTTGCCGGAGCCGTGGTGGTGGTGGCCCTGGGCTTCGCGGTTTTGGAGAAGGCAACCCACCTGGGCCTGGTCGCGGGGCCGATTGGGATTGGGGTGGTCCTGATGGCGCTGCTCGGGATTGCCGCGCCATCACACACGGTGCGGCAGGGCCAGGCGTAGCGCCACCGTCGGGGCTTGGTCCATGGTGCTGGTTCGGTTCCCCCAGGAGCCCCCGGGCTCGGCCCGCCTGGCTTGACACTGCGCCACCGCGGCCTGTAGCCTCGGAGTCTGCCTTGGGGGGCGGCCCGTGTGCCCAGAGTTGCGCTTCGGCTGCGAACTGCAGGGTATTCGAGAGAGGCT
>JABEUU010000029.1 GCA_013044295.1 Candidatus Dormiibacterota bacterium | reverse complement strand
GCCGCCAGCTCGAATGGCGCCGCCAGGCTCACCTCGTCGAACAGATAGCCGGCCAGCACCTGGCTCCCCGCCATGGTTCCCTGGGCGGGGAGATTTGACAGTGCTGCCACACTGGCGCGCTCTTGCGGATCGGCCATGTCCTGAGTGAACGACTGGCGCAGGGGCAGCCCGACTCTCTGGACCACCATGCGGACGAAGTAGATCGCCCCGGCGATCCAGAAGGCGGGGGCCAAGACCATCGGCACCAGCAGTATTCCGGTGACGGCTCTCACCGCCACGATGGCGGGGACCGTCCCCAGCCAGCGTCCGATCGAGGCCGCCGACAGGGTGGAGACCAAAGAGCCCAGGTTGACCAGGGCAAACAGCAGGCCGATCTCTCCTGGCGTGGCGCCGTAGCGGACGAAGAGCCAGTAGCTCATGAAGGGGCCGAACATGCCGATGGCGACGCCGTTCACGCTGTTGGTCACCCAGAAGCGCCAGAGCACCGGCCAGGAGCGGCGGGGCCAGCGGATCCGGGCCCGCCCGGTCCTGGGCGGGCGGGGCTGGCGCTTCTCTCGGAGCCAAAGAGCCATCACTCCAGCCCCGGAGGCGAGGACCGCGGCCGCCAGAAAGGCCGGACGGTAGACAACGGTGGCGGCGGCCAGGGAGAGATGGGGACGGGTGTGCGCCAGCCCGGCCAATAGCCCTCCGAACAAGGCCCCGAGCGCGGAGGCGAACGCCAGCCTCCCGAAGGCCGCCGCGCGGACTGGTCCGGGAGCGCTCTCGGCGACGAAGGCGGACTCGGCGGGTTGGTAGGGACCCACACTTCCGCCACCGGCTCCCGCTCCTCGTCCGAAGGTCCCGACTGCCGCGAACAAGAACAGCACAATCGGCTCCCGGAACAGCGCGTAGACGAGCGCGGCCACCGCCGCCAAGAGAGGGATGGCCACCAGGAAGGGCTTGCGCCCGAACCGATCCGAGAGCAGGCCTATGAGAGTGGCCATGGCCGCCGAGGTGGCGGTCACGGTGAGGAACAGGAAGCCAAGCTCGAGCGCCGAGAAGCCCTCGGCGGCCAGATAGAGGGCGGTGACCACCCCGGCGATGCCCCTGGCTGCGCTCATGGTCAGCCTGGCCACGAGCACGACCCTGAGGTTGGAATCGATCCACTCTGGCCAGAGCAAACGGAGCCAGGCCCGCACCTGATCAGCCACGGCGCGAGGGCCGGTCGCGCTCGGTTGCGAGAGCGGTTGGAGTGGGGCTCACTGCCAGCGCTGGCCCAGCAGGTCAGCGAGTGACTCCAGGCCGGGAAGGGCATCGAGCACCGCCTGGCGCTCAGCGTCGGGCATCTCCCGCAAGGCCGCCTCCAGCCGATGGGCGCGCACCTTGCGCAACTTCCGGTGCCGACGACGACCCTCCGCGGTCGCCTCCACCACGGCCGCTCGATGGTCCTCAGGGTCGATGGCTCTGGTCACCACCCCCGTGGCCGCCATCCGGGAGAGCATCCGGGAGAGCATGGTTGGGTTGACGCCCTCGGCCTCGGCCAGCGCTGACGGCCGGATTCGGCCGCGCCGGACGATCGTGGCCAGCGCCGAGAACTCCGCCTGGGTGAGATCGCTGCCGACCTCAATGGCGCGCAGGCGCCGCCCCAACTTCAGGATCGCCGCCCGCAGCCGGGCCCCTCCGGCGGGGTCCGGCCCAGTTCGGGTCAGGCTGTGAAGGTCTCCCGACGGTCGTGGCGAGGGCTCCCCGGGCATGCCTTAATTATTGCTTACCGCCAGGCAAGTATCCAAGGTGGAGATGGCGACCACCAGGGAGTCTGGTCCCAGACGACCCTCAAGCGGCGTCCGCGCCCGCTCAGCTGGGCAGGCGGCGAGCTTAGAAAGCGGTCAAGACAGAGCCGCTGCGATCCGGGCCAGCATCTCCTCCAGGACCGGCCGCGTCGTCCCGAAATTGAGCCTGGAGTGGCCGGAGCCGGCGGCACCGAAGTCGGCCCCTGGGGAGAGGGCGACCTTGGCGTGCTCCTTCAGCCACCCGGTGGGGTCGTCTCCAAGTCCCAGCGGGCGCAGGTCGAGCCAGGCGAGGTAAGTCGCCTCGGGTGGGCGGATCGCCACTCTCGGCAGATGCTGGGCGAGGTAAGCGACCAGGAAATCCCGGTTCGACGAGAGGGCCCGGAGCGCCGCCTCCAGCCAGGCGCCGGCTCCTTCCCAAGCTGCCAGGGCGGCCGCCATCCCCAAAACGGAGACGCTCCCCCTCGCGTGGGCCGGGAACCGCTCGAACCGGTCCCGGAGCGAGTCCGAGCCGAAGGCGGCGACCGCACAGCGCAGACCCGCCAAATTGAAGGCCTTGCTGGCGGACGAGAGGGTCACTGTGCGCTCCGATGACGCGCTGTCAAGCGCGCCAAAGGCAACGTGCGTCGCCCCCGCCAAGGTGAGGTCGGCATGGATCTCGTCACTGATAACTGTGAGGTCTCGGTCGCGGGCGATGGCGGCGATACCCTCCAGCTCGGCCCTGGTGAAGCTGCGACCGGTCGGGTTGTGCGGGTTGCAGAGCAGGAGCATCCGCGCTCCTTGGTCGCGGAGGAGGGAGTCGAGGGCTGCCAGGTCGACCTCGAAGCGCTCCTCTCCGGCCACCAGGTCGCAAGCCAACAGGCGCCGCCCGGTGGCCGCCACCGCGCTGAAGAAGGGGGGGTAGGCCGGGGTGAGACAGGCGATCCCGTCCCCCGGCTCGGAGAAGGCGACCACGCAGAGATAAATTGCCTGGACGACATCGGACAGCACGACCACCCGGTCCGGATCGACCACCAGCTGATAGCGGTCCCGCACCCGTTTTGAGAAGGCACTCCGCACCGAGGCATCAAGCGAGGGGTCTGGATAGCCGAGATCATCACTCGACACCAGCGCCTCGATGGCCGCCCGGATCTCCGGGGCGATCGGGAAGTCCATATCGGCGACCCAGGCCGCGATCGCGGCCGACCCATCGCGGTGCCATTTGACCCCGGTGCGCCCCTGCAACTCCGCCCTGGAGTAGCGCTCGAGGTCATACCGCATGCTCACCTCTGACAGGTCTGAAATGTGCCGCCGACCTTTTGACAGAGGTGGAACACCAGTCTCATCGACCAACACATTAGTGGATCCGCGGCGTCCTCCAGGGCCGGCCCCGGCCCTGGCCCGGCGGCGCTGCTGAGTCCGCTTGCGAGCTCGCGGCGAAGAGCCAGGGAGCGACCTGGCCAGGACTCACCACCATCTCTCGGCTCCTGCCTGGGCGGCCACCACCCTCCCCCTCCATCGGGCCGGCGGCCCTCGTGCCCTGTTCCTCAGCCGGCCGCGGAGCCGGCCCCGGCTGCGAGTAAGCTGGAGTCAACGGCGTTGGCATCCGGCCTGTCAGAGGTGGGAAGTGGATGGCGCTGCCCTATACGGCGGCTGCGGCGCGATATGAGCAGATGGACTACCGCCGCGTCGGTCGTTCCGGTCTGAAGCTTCCCGCGATCTCCTTGGGACTGTGGCAAAACTTCGGAGCCGAACAGCGTCTTGAGACCAGCCGGGCGATCCTGCTCCGGGCCTTCGACCTGGGCGTGACCCACTTCGACCTCGCCAACAACTACGGGCCGCCGTACGGGTCGGCGGAGGAGACCTTTGGCCGGGTCCTGGCGCGGGACCTCAAACCCTACCGCGACGAGCTCGTGATCTCGACCAAGGCAGGGTATGACATGTGGCCTGGCCCCTACGGCGAGTGGGGCTCGCGCAAGTACCTGGTCGCCAGCCTAGACCAGAGCCTGCGCCGGATGGGGGTGGACTACGTGGACATCTTCTACTCCCATCGGTACGACCCGGAGACCCCGCTCGAGGAGACCATGGGAGCGCTCGCCAGCTCGGTGAGGCAGGGCAAGGCCCTTTACGTCGGGATCTCGTCCTACTCTCCCCAGCACACCCGGGAGGCGGCGAAGCTGCTGCGAGAGATGGGGGCCCCGTTGTTGATTCACCAGCCGTCCTACTCGTTGCTGAACCGCTGGATTGAAAACGCTCTGCTGGAGGTGCTGGAGGAACTCGGGATCGGCTGCATCACCTTCTCCCCGCTGGCCCAGGGTATGCTCACCGACCGCTATCTGGAGGGCATCCATGAGGGCTCGCGGGCGAGCCGGTCCGGCTCCCTGGATCGCCGCCTGCTGTCGGATGAGAACATGAAGAAGGTGCGGGGGCTCAACCGGATCGCGGCCAGACGCGGGCAGAGCCTCGCTCAGATGGCGGTGGCCTGGACCCTCCGGGATCCCCGCGTCAGCTCGACTCTGATCGGGGCGAGCAGCGTGGCCCAGCTAGAGACCAATGTTGCCGCCCTTGGGACGACGGGATTCACGCCAGCCGAGCTTGACGAGCTCGACGTTTACGCGACCGAGAGCGGCATCAACCTGTGGGCCGCGTCCAGCACGGCCTGAACTTGGTGGTTGATCCGAGAGTTGGCGCCCGGTCAGGCACCGACAGAGGCCAATTTTTCCCCGACCCAGAGTCTGGCATGAGCGCCGCTGGCATGAACCGCAGGCGACACCAAGTGGTCCCTGCGGTACGTTCCTGACGAGCCACGCACGGCCCTCGCAACCAACATAAGTACGCCTCAACAGCAGAGGTGTCCAGGGCCAGAGGGGCCGGATATTTGGATGAGGTGGTTGCCGAGCTCGACTCCGAGGCTTAGGCCCTGTCGAGGACGATAACCCTCTCCCCCAGGGGG
>JABEUU010000156.1 GCA_013044295.1 Candidatus Dormiibacterota bacterium | reverse complement strand
TGGTGGGGCTGGCCCTGCTCCGCCAGCGCGATGGCCGGGGCTGGGCCTGACCGGATCCGGCTGGCCGAGGCCCGGCCATCGCGCCTCCAGCCGGGCATGTCTGCCCGTGGCTGAGCGCCCCCTTGGCTGGCGTTCGGGCGCGCCCCAGGCGTGGATCCGCTCGCCGGTGGTTACAATCCCTGCCAGTGAGTTCGGTACGCACCGTGGTGGTGCCGGCCGGTGGCCTGGGCACCAGGTTTCTGCCGGCCACCAAGGCGCTGCCGAAGGAGATGGTCCCCGTGGGGGACAGACCGGCCATCCAGTGGGGGCTGGAGGAGGCCGCTGCCTCGGGCATCCGCCGGGCCGTCATCGTCACCGCACCGGGCAAGGACCTGATCAAAGCCCACTTCGCCCCGGACCCGGGGCTGGAGGCGGTCCTGGAGCAGCGCGGCAGCCCGGAGCTGGCCGAGCGGATCCGCGAGATCTCCAAGCTATGCGCCCTGGAGTTCGTCGAACAGCCTCAGCCCCTGGGACTGGGGCATGCCATCCTCTGCGCTCTGGAGCGGGTCCAGGGCGAGGCGGCCGTGGCCGCGCTGCTCCCCGACGACCTCTTCTCGGGTTCGCCCCCGCTGTTGTCGCAGCTGATCGAGGCCTACACCTGGGAGGGCTGCACGGTGCTGGCCCTGCGGCGCTGCTCCAAGGAGGAGATCTCGCGCTATGGAGTGGCGGCGGTCGAGGGCGATGGACCGGTCTTTCGGGTGTCCGACGTGGTCGAGAAGCCGGCCGCGGAGGACGCCCCCAGCGATCTGGCCCTGATGGGCCGTTACGTGCTCACGGATGAGATCTTCTCCGCCCTGCAGGCAACCCGGCCCGGCCATGGCGGGGAGATCCAGTTGACCGATGCCATCCGCTCCCTGGCCGGTCGGGGCAGGGTGGTCGGGGTGGAGTTCGTGGGCGAGATACTCGACGTGGGGACCTTGGAGAGCTGGCTGGCGACCAACGCCGCCATCATGTGGCAGGACCCGGAGCTGGGCCCCGCCCTGCGGGCCAGGATCCAGCAGCTGGAGGAGACCCAGCTCTGATCCGCGAGGGCTGCCCGAACCAGGGCCGCTTCCATTTTGGGCGGGCGCTATACTGACGGGCCAGATGTCCACCGAGGCGGAATTCCCCGTCCCCAGTTCCGAAATCCATCAGGTAGTGCAATGGCTGTGCAACGCCCGCGGCGCGGTGATGACCTTCTGCGCTACCGCAGCCAGGAGGGTGACTTCGAGGTAGAGGTGTCGCACACCCTGAACAAGTGGTGTGTGTCGGTCCTGCGCCTGGCTGACTCCAGCATCGTGGCCCAGGACTTCTACCCGGAGCGTTGGAAGGCGATGGCCCGGGCTCAGGACTTCCTGCGAATCCTCAACATGCGCAACCGCCCCGGCCACGAGGAGGGCGGCGATGAGCACCAGGAGGGCCACGAGGGCGCCAGGGGACCGGGTCTCTGAGCAACACCGACCAGGCGCCCACGGCGCCGCCACCGGCGGTCCCGGCCGGCTACTACGTCGCCGACCCCCACGCCCACACCCTGGCCAGTGACGGGATGGTGAGCGCCACGGAGTTGGTGAGGGCCGCCGCCGCCGCCGGGCTGCGGGTGCTGGCGGTCACCGACCACGACAACTTCGGCGCCATCCCCGAGGCCCGGGAGGCCGGGCTCCAGTTCGGGGTGGAGGTGGTGGCGGGAGAGGAGGTGACCACGGACAAGCCCGCTCGGGTGCATGTGGTGGGCCTCTTCCTGGACGGCCCGGTGCGGATGGGGATGCCGGTCGTGGACACGGTCAGGGCGATCCACGACCAGGGCGGCCTGGCGATCATCGCCCATCCCTTCATGCCCACCTACTTCGCTTCGATCACCCCCCCTGGCCTGCGCCGGCTGATCTCACGGCAGCGTGTGGATGGGATAGAACTGCGACACACGGCGGTCACCACCGCCTCCCGGATCCGGGAGCTGGACGCCTTCTACGAGCTGCACCAGGATCGACTGGGGGCGGCGATCGGGTCCAGTGACAGCCATTTCGGGGCTCACGACCTGGCCCGAACCGTGACCCTGTTTCCCGGCAGCACAGCGGCGGACCTGCGCCGGGCCATCGAGGCGCGTCAGACTATCCCCCTGGAGAAGTATCGTCAGCCCGCGGGCCCGGAGCTAACCACCCGGCTGCGGCAGCAGGCCCGCAGCATGGGTTGGCTGGCCTGGCAGCGCTGGCGTGGCAAGATCGGACGTGAGGGAGCCTGAGCTAACTTGAACTGGAACTTCATGAAGCACGAGTGGGGCGCGGTCGCCTTCGTGGGCACCGTGGTCGTCGGCGGCCTGGTCGTGCTCCTGGTCCTGGTCATCAAGTCGGCGACCGCCACGGCCCTGCCGCCACCACCACCATGCCCCAAGGAGACCCCGATCGTGATCCGGGCCACGCCCACGCCGTCCCCCGGGGTGAGCGTGTCACCGACGCCATCCGTCACCATCCCCACCGTGCCCTTCGGGTGCGCGACCCCGGTGGTGCAGGTGGTCACCCCGACTCCCAAGCCGAGCGCGTCGCCCACTGCCAAGTCGACCGCGAGCCCGGCGCCGAGCGCCAAGTCCAGCGTGAGCCCGTCGCCGAGCGC
>JABEUU010000155.1 GCA_013044295.1 Candidatus Dormiibacterota bacterium | reverse complement strand
GCAGATGCCCCCGGCTACAAGAAGGGTTCTGTGGCCACGGTGGCTGCTGGCACGTCGCGCAGAGGTCAGGACCGACGAGTGGGGGAGGCGCCCGTCTCGCGCTTGCCGATCGGTCCCCGGTCCTCGCTCCGCCGTCGCCAGGGGACAAGCTCGCGGCAGAGAGCGGCCGACGGCCGGCGAGGAACCAGGTTCGGCCAGCGGCGTGCACGACGTCGGTTGCTGCCCGGCCCCCGAACGCGTAGAGAGGGCCCCTCAGGAGGGCCGGCGGTACTGGCGGCGGTTTTGGCGGCGGGCCCGAGGGCCGGCCGGATTGGTCAAACAAGCTCCGGGAAGTCGGGGAAGTACTGCTCGATTTCGGAGAGCGAAAAGCTGGCCAGGATGGCGCTGGCCGGCTCCCGCTGGAGCAGGAATCTCAAGCTCGCCTGCACCAGCTCCTGGGGCGTTCTGCCGGCCCCAAAACGGCGCAGCTCGGCATGGGTCACCTCGACCAGGTGCCGGGAGGTCGCCCCCGGCTCCTCGATCTCGGCCTGACACGTCCAGCCCTTGATCGTGGGGGTGGCGGTCACCTGGATCTGGGTCACCTCAGCCGCCTCAGAGATCGTCCAGCTTGAAGTCGGCCGCCGGGGTGCCGGGGTCGGCCGCCGGGGGAGCGGGCTCGACCTTGACCTCCACCTGCCCCGCCTGCCCTCCCTGCCCGAGGCGAGCGTCCAGGGCCTCCAGCGCCCGCACCACCGGGTCGTGGGACCCCTGGTGGCGCTGCTCTGCGTAGTAGGCGGCGCCGAGGTCACGCAGCAGCGCGTCGGTCGCCCTCTGAGCCTGAACCTGGTCCAGCTTGGCCTGGACCTGGGCGGTGCCCTCCTGGGCGCGCGCCGCCACCTGCTCGGCCTGGACCTTGAGCTTGTCCATCAGCCCCATGAGACACCTCCTTTAGAGCACGCGGTGAATGGGGTCACGGTCAGCCGAACAGGTCGGCGACTCCGCCCCGCCCCTTGTCGTCGCCCGGGGTCGCGATCAGCTTGTCCAGGGTCTCCGCCAGCCCGTGCAGGTTGGTCGACTGCAGCAGGACTGTCCCGTCGCCCTCCAGGGTGGCGAGGTTGAGTCCATCGCCGCCCAGGACGGCGGTCATGGCGGTCTTGACGTTCAGGCCGCCGACGTACTCCACCCCATATTTGACGGTGTCCTGGAACGCCACCACCGCCCCGGTATGGACCTGGATCTTGCCCCCGTACTTGGCCGGGTTCAGCTCGATCAGGTTGCCGGCGGCCGCGATCAGGAGGGTCCCCTGGCCGGTGAACTTCTCCAGCACGAACCCGGTCCCACCCCGTCGGCCGGTGCGCAGGCCCGCGAAGGCGACGTCGAACGCGACCGAGCCCTCGGCGGCGATCAGGCTGTCCTTCTCCGTCAGCCAGCCCGACGTCCCATCCAGTTCGATCGCCCGCAGTTCGCCGGGCAGGGTCCCTGAGAAGGCCACCAGCCCACTTCCCCCCGAGGCCGTGAAGTACTGGAAAGCGAGGCTCTGGCCGGCCACGACCCGCTTGCCCACCTCCAGGGCCATGCCCAGCAGACCCCCTCGGCCGGCTGTCTCTGGCTGGGTGAGCCTGGTCTCCATGGTCACGTTGACGGTCTTCCAGAGGAAGCGGCCGGCATTGGCGTAGACCGTCTGCCCAGCCGCCAGCTGGCAGACGACCATCTGGGTGGAGGTGCCCACCAGCTTGTGGGTCACGGTCACTGGCTGCATCCTCCTGGGTGACGGGGCGGCAAGGACTGCAGATTACATTGGGCTCGGCCCCACCGCAAGCTCGGACCGCAACCCCAGTCGTCGGTACTTACCTTGTGGGGCCAGCCCCGCGTGGGACCGCGTAGGTTGGGCCCCGCGGGCCCGACCGCGAATGCTTCGCGTCCGGGCCCGGTCCGCGACCTTGGCGGACGCCACCGACCGGGTGCCGGGATCGCTCAGCCCGGCAGGGGCGCCGCCGTCACGGGGCGCAGCAGGAGCTCACCTCGCACCCCGCCGCGGAGGGTCCTCGCCGCCACCATGGCCCAGGCACAGAGCAGCCCGCAGTAGGCCACCACCGCGGCCACCGCAAATGCGGGGAGCCCGGTGTGGAGAGCCAGCCCGCTGGTCCCCGTGACATAGGTCCCCACCGGAAAGGTGAAGCTCCACCAGGTCAGCGCGAAGGGGAAACCCCGTCGGACGGCGCGCCTGGTCAAGAGCGCCGCCAGGGCCACCCACATGGTGGCGAAGCCCCACACGGGAACCCCGTACAAGACCGCCATCACGTCCATCCCTCTGGCGATCTGGGAGGGAAGGGCCAGCTGGGCGGCGTGTCCCAGCAACGATGCGGCGGTGATGGACTGGCCCAGAGGGCCCAGCACGATCCAAAGGGTGGCCGAGCGCGCGGTACCCGGGTCACCGTGGTGGATCAGACGGGACCAGAGCAGGGTGATCACGATCAGGGACAAAAAGAGACTCATTCCAAACATTGAGTAGAGGCCATACACGAAGGTCGCCCGGAGGGTCCCGGCAGCCACCTGGGGGATCAGAAGTGCCCCCGTGGCCGCCGACACCATGGGCGGCACAATGGGCATGATCCAGCCCCCGAACGCGCCGTCGGCCGCGATGTCATGGTGGGTGAACATCAGGTACGGAATGGCGACCGCGGTGATCAGCCCCAGGATGGTGCCCGTCCCCCACAGCACCCAGTCAAGGTCCACTGCCAGAGGGAG
>JABEUU010000154.1 GCA_013044295.1 Candidatus Dormiibacterota bacterium | reverse complement strand
GTCAACCGCCGCCACCCCGAACCCGACCAGGCCCACCAGCAGGGCCGCTGCGTCCTTCACCCGACTGGCGGGCACGACCCGGACCAGGAGCACCACCAGCGCGAGCGCTACCGCCATGGGGATCACCAGCAGCGAGGTCATGTCCACGGCGGCCAGCGGCACCACCCCGGGACTCGCATACACCAGGGCCACCGCGACGACCGCCGGGCCGCCCAGGAGCGCCCCCAGGCAGATCCCCAGCGCCAACTGGCTGAGCAGACGATAGGTGAGCAGAAGCCGCGCGCTGATCGGGGTCAGGAGCAGCCACTCCACGTCCCGAGCGAAGTAGACCGAGGCCAAAGCGAAGCTCACCGAGGTGCCCATGGTGAAGGCGGTCAGGACGATCGCCAGGGTGGAGAGAGCGGCCATCAGTTGCTGAGGGTGGCCGAGGTGGGCCGCCCGCAACAGCTGCTCGACCAAGGGCAGCAGTGAGGCCCAGATCAGCAGCCCCACCGGCAGGGCCGCCAGCGTCACCAGACGACGGCCGGGCCCGCTGTTCCACCATGAGTTCCAGGTCGCCCGGGTCCCCGCACGGAAGAGCCCTCGAAGCTGGGAGCCGCTCGACAGGGGATCGCGCGCCAGGGCCGCCACTGTGTCAGAGGCCCCCACTCAGGCGCGGAGGGCGCTGATCAGGCTGGTGGTCTCCTCGTCGGCGGCACCGGTGACCGCCATGAAGGCGTCCTCAAGTGCCCCGGGCAAGCCCGCGTGGGCGCCCCCGCGCCGCTCCAGGTCATGAACCGATCCCAGCGCCACCAGTCGCCCGGACTTGAAGATGCCAACTCGATCGCAAAGGGCACTGGCGATCTCCAGCGCGTGGGTGCTGAGAAACACGGTGTGGCCGGTGTCGCAGAGGGTGCGCAGCATGGTCTTCAGTTGCCGGGCCGCCTGAGGATCGAGACCGACCGTGGGCTCGTCCAGGAACACCACCTCTGGATCGGGCATCAGGGCGGCGCACAGGGCCAGCTTCTGGCGCATGCCGCGGGAGTAGGACTGGACCAGCTGCCCCGAAGCCGGAGCCAGATCGAGAGCCTCCAGGAGCGCAGGGATGCGGCGCCGACGGCGTTCCCGGCTGACCCCGTGGAGATCACTGGCCAGCTCCAGCATCTCGAGGCCGGTCAGCTTCTCGTACAGGGCGGCGTTGTCAGGGACGTAGCCGAGATGGCGGCGGGCCTCTGTGCCCTGACGCTGGATGTCATGGCCACAGATCAGGACCCGGCCTCGCGATGGGCGAAGCAGCCCGACCGCCATCTTGATGGTCGTGGTCTTGCCGGCGCCGTTGGGTCCGATCAGCCCGAAGAGCTCCCCCGGAGCGACGCTCAAATCGAGCTCCTCGACCGCGACCCGGCCGTCGAAGTCCCGGGCGACTCCCTCGAACAGGATGGGAGGCGTGCCGCCACTTTGATCCGCCATCCGGGGATTATCACCGGCGCGCTCATTCCCACCATTTCTCGATGCGACGTTGTAACCTCGATTCATGACTACAACTGCCAGTCGACCCACCTCCAGCGCTACTCGCTACCACCTCGACGACCTCAACCTGTCGCAGGGCAAGAAGGCCCGCCTCCATACCCTTCTGTACGAGCACGGGCCGGCCAACGGCACCCTGATGCTGCTGCCCATCGACCAGGGCCTGGAACACGGACCGGTCGACTTCTTCGTCAACCCACCCGCCCTGGACCCGGAGTACCAGTGCCAGCTGGGCGTGGCCGGGAAGTTCTCTGGGATCGCGCTTCAGATCGGACTGGCGACCCGCTACATGGGCCAGTACGCGGGCCGGCTGCCGCTGGTCCTCAAGGTCAACGGGCGCACCAACATACCCAGCTCCGACGATGCCTTCTCGCCACTGACGGCGTCCGTGGAGGATGCGGTGCGCCTGGGGGCGGCCGCAGTCGGGTACACCTGCTACGTCGGATCCACATCCCAGGACCGCGACCTGCGTCAGATGAGCGACATTCGCCGCGAGTGCGACCGCTACGGGATGCCCCTCATCTGCTGGTCCTACCCGCGCGGCTCGGCGGTCGGCAAGAAAGGCGGAGCGGACAGTCTGTACGCCGTCGACTACGCGGCCCGGGTTGCCTCCGAGATGGGCGCCGACGTCATCAAGATCAACATCCCAAGAGAGCACTCTGAGGCCGACGCCTACGCCCCAGCTCCGTATGACACCCTGGTCGAGGATCGCCGCGAGATGCTGCGCAGGGTGGTCCGGTCCGGTGGTCGGTCGCTGGTCATCTTTGCCGGTGGCAGCCGGGTCACCGACGAGGAGCTGCTGGCTCGGATGGAGGACTGCATGGCCGCCGGCGGCACCGGATTCATCTTCGGCCGCAACATGTGGCAGCGGCCGATGGACCAGGCCCTCACGATGGCCTCACGAGTGCACCAACTGCTGGCCACCTACGCAGACCACTGAGAGCTGGCGGCGGGAGCCGACTTGGGCTCTCGCCGCCAGCCCCGGGACCGTTGCGTGGTCCGGCCCCAGCCGGCTGACCTCGCGCCAGACCCGACCCAAGAGCGCTTGCCGGCAGCTGTCGCCTCGGGTTCCCGGTCCCCTGCCGCCCAGAACTAGGGCCTGTTTGTCAGCCGACCTGAGGAGTTGGGTCGCCGTCGGCACGGCTCACGGCGAGCGCCGGTGATCGGGCCTGTCGCCTGGGCTGGGCCCCAAGCGCCCGAGCCACCGGACAGTCGGCTCAGGGGCCGAACAGGGGCGGTACCGCCGCCCGGGCGGCGATCGCCATCAGCGGCCCCAACAGGATCGCGAAGGAGAACACGGCCGCCCCGCTGAGCGCAATCCCGATCATGGCCGTCCGCCCAGGCAGCCCCAGCTCAGGGCCGTCGACCCGGGAGTCAAACAGCACCAGCAACCAGCGGAACGCCACGATCCCGGAGAGCACAGCCGAGAGTAGGGCCAGCCACACCAGCCACCCCAAACCGGCCCGCAATGCCGACTCGACAGTGAACAATCGAGCGAAGAAGCCCGCCACCGGTGGGGCCCCAGCGAGCGCCACCAAGAGCCCGGCCAGCACCCCGGTCAGAACGGGTGAGCGAGCCCAGAGCCCCCGTAGGGCGGCTCGAGTATCGCTCTGCCCCTCGGTTGCGAGGGCACCGAGCAGGCCCAGCGAGGCCGTGGCCAGAGGTACGAAGCACAGCAGCAGGTAGAGAATGCTGGAGGTGGCGGGGCGGGCCACCTCAGGGAGGGCGACCAGAGCGAGCGCCAGCTGGGCGACCAGCAGATGAGACACCACAGCTGTCAGCCGGCGCTGGCGCAGTGCGGCCAGAGGGGCCAGGATCAGGGTGGCGCCGGCCAGCACCGCCACCGTCATCCCCCAGGTCCCACTCGCCCCACCCAGCCCGCCGGGTAGGATCCGGAGCAGGGCGGCCATGGCCGCCCTGCTCCGGATCCTACCCGGCGGGCTGGGTGGGGCGAGTGGG
>JABEUU010000028.1 GCA_013044295.1 Candidatus Dormiibacterota bacterium | reverse complement strand
GCGCAGCATGCTCTCGTGGTCCACCTTGGAGAACTGCTCCTGAGCGGCGCCGCACACCGGGCAGGCCACCGGCCTGACGCCCCTGGCGGTGTAGCCACACTCACGGCAGATGTGGACCTCTGTCTCGGTGATGGCCACGGCCCGGGCCTCACGCTGGATCCCGATCGCTGCGGAGGCCTCCGGGGGCAGGATGTCCCCGAGGGCGGCGCTGACCAGGTCCTGCGAGATGATCGAGTGGCCCCGCTCCATTGCCCAGCGCAGGACCGCAGTCCTGGCCAATCCCTGAGCTGAGCAGGGGATCCGATCCAGCACCCCATTGGCCTCCGGGGTCCAGACCACCGAGGCTGCCCCCCTCATGTCGATGGGGGGCACGTAGGTTCGAGAGGAGAGCATCACACTGCAGGGGGCGAGCCGGAGCAGGTTCTCACTGTTGCCGCCGATGTCCATGTCCTGGTCTGAGTGGACCCCGATCCGGCCACACACCAGCAGGGAGGCATCTCGGTCGCGGACGTAGCGCAGCACCTGCTCAAAGGCCTTGCCATCTAGCAATGTGATCGGGAGGTCGTACCCATCCGCCTTGGCGACCTCCTTGGCCACCTTGAGGTGGGAGGAGTAGATCATCGCCAGCCCGGTGTCGATGATCTCCTCGTGGAGAGCCTCCTGCTCCTTGAACCGGAATACCTTGCTGGCCTTCTCGGAGAGCACCCCCACGATGCCGTTGAAGAGAACGTAGTGAAGGTACGGGTCGTAGACGGAGACCGCCTCTACCGGCAGGTCCAGCGCCCGGCCCATCTCCAGCGCCGAGCGCAGCCCGGCGAACGACTGAGATGAGCCGTCAATGGCCACCACAATTGGACCTGAGAGTGGGTCGCGGCCCTCCCGATGGCGGACCACGATCGTGTCCTGATGCGCCCTCCGGACCACCCGGTCCACGCAGGTCCCGATCTGGGTCTCCTTCACCTGGCCCAGGCCGCACGCTCCCATCAGAACCAGGTCGTACTGGGACTCCTCGATGTCCTTGACCAGGACCTCCCAGTTCTTGCCGTCGAAGGTCTTGGGGGTGAAGGGAATCCCCTCCTCCAGGCAGCGCCTCTGGGCGGCCTCCAGATAAGAGTCCGAGATCAGGCCCAACCCAGTCGTGATCAGGCTGTCGTGGATCTTGCGCTGCCGCTCCAGCTCGACCTCATCCTGGTACTCCTCGGGGAGGGTGTACTCCATCTGCTTGAAGCGGTAGTCGTGCATGCGGGCGGCATACACGTGACTGCCCACGATCTCCGCTCCGGTGGCCTTGGCCAGACGGATCGCCACCTCGGCGGCGGCGGTGGAGTGATCGGAGTTGTCCAGCGGCAGATAGAGCTTGCGATACATCTCAGGGGAGTTGGTAAACCTGCACCGTGTTCCTGATCGTAGCAACTCCCGCCTCGGCCAGGCCGGTGGCGACACCTCGCAGCCGCCTCACCGCCTTTGCCTGGTGACCCAGGCCCGGCTTCGACGAAGACGGGCTGCCGCCTCCCTCAGCGCCGCCTCGGTCGCGCTGGGGCCAGGCGCCCCGGGCTGTTCCCGGCGAGCCAGGGCGGCCCGGGCGTCGAACAGACCGGAGCTGTCCGGATCGTCGGGTAAGCCCAGCTCCCGCCAGCTGGATCTGAGCCATGAGTCCAACTTCTGGCCCCGCTCCTCGGCCTGGCGCACCGCCTGGCCGACCAGCTCGTGGGCCCTTCGGAACGCCACCCCATGGGCCACCAGGTGCTCAGCAAGATCGGTCGCCAGCAGCTCGGGGTCCCGGGCCGCCAGCTCCATCCGCTCCCGGTTGAAGCGCACCTCCGCCAGCAGCCCGGTTAGGGCCAGCAGGCTGGCCTCGGTCGCGGCCACGGCCGAGAAGAGATGGTGCTTGTCCTCCTGGAGGTCGCGGTTGTAGCTCATCGGCAGCCCCTTGAGAACGGTCAGCAACCCCATCAGGGAGCTGATCGGCCGCGCGGCCCGGCCGCGGACCAGCTCCAGGACATCCGGGTTCTTCTTCTGGGGCATCAGACTGGACCCGGTGGCCCAGCTGTCTGGAAGGCTGACGAAGGAGAACTCCCTGGTGTTCCAGAGGATCAGGTCTTCGGCCAGCCGCGAGAGGTGGACCGCGACCAGAGCACAGTCGAAGACCAGCTCCACGGCGAAGTCCCGATCCGAGACCGCGTCCAGGCTGTTCCCGGTGACCCCGGCGAAACCGAGCTCACTCGCCACCGCGGCCCGCTCGATCGCCAGCGTCGTGCCGGCCAGAGCTCCAGCACCCAGTGGCGAGAGGTCCAACCGTTGGCGGCACTGCCGCAGTCGCTGCACATCTCGCTCCAGCATCTCGAAATAGGCAAGCAGGTGGTGAGCCAGGTGGATGGGCTGGGCCCGCTGCAAGTGGGTGTACCCCGGAATCAGGGTGAGCCGCTCCCGACGCGCGCGGGCCAGCAGCACTCCCTGCAGCCCAGCTGCGGCTTCAACCAGCCTCCAGCACGCCTGCTTGGCCCAGAGGCGCAGGTCCAGAGCCACCTGGTCGTTGCGACTTCGACCGGTGTGAAGCCGGCGCGCCGGGTCCCCGATGAGCTCCGTCAAGCGGCGCTCCACCGCCATGTGTATGTCCTCATCCGAACTCAGAAACTGGAAGCTACCGGCCGCGAGCTCGTCGCCAACGCGCTCCAGGCCAGCTAGTAGCTTGACAGTGGTGTCAGCGTCCAGAAGCCCCGCCCTGGCGAGGGCCCGCGCGTGCGCCCGAGACCCCTCCAGATCGAACGGCGCCAGGGGCAGGTCCTCCTGGAGCGAGCTGGTGTAGTCCTCTAGGGTGGGGTTGCTGCCCCCCTCCAGACGACCGCTCCAGGCCTTGGCGAAACCTGGCGTCGGCTCAGGGCTCGTCGGCATCGGCAGGGTCGGCGGGGGGGCCGCCCTGGGCGATACCCCGGGGAGCGGACTTGAGCAGAGGAATGGATTCCTCCAAGAGGTTGCCCTGGATGGACGCCTGGGTCCGCAGCGGCAGGCCGAAGATGTTGAGGAAGCCCTCGGCCGATTGATGGCGGAACTGGTCCTCGGCGCGCTCATAGGTGGCGAGCTCCCGGCGATACAGGGAGCTCGGGCTGCTCCGCCCGAGCAGGCGGATTGCGCCCTGGCGAAGGTGCAAGCGGACGTCGCCCGTGACGAAATGCTGAGTCGAACCCACAAAGGCGGCCAGGCTCTGCCGGAGCGCCGAGAACCAGAGTCCATCGTAGGTGAGTTGTGCCCACTCGTCGGCAACCAAGCGCTTGAAGCGAAGCACGTCGCGGGCAAGCGTGAGCGACTCCACCTCCCGGTGGGCGAAGTCGAGCACCACCGCGGCGGGCGCTTCGTAGAGCTCCCGTGACTTGATCCCCACCAACCGGTCCTCGACATGGTCGATCCGACCCACGCCATGGGCGCCCGCCAAGACGTTGAGTCTGGTCACCAGGTCGACTGGCGCCAGTTCCTCTCCGTCGAGCCGGGTGGGCAGCCCCTGCTCAAAGTGCACCTCCACCACCAGCCCGGCCTCGGGAGCCCTGGCCGGGTCAACCGTCCAGTCGAAGGCGTCCTCCGGCGGCTCGACCCAGGGGTCCTCCAGGACTCCGGTCTCCACGCTGCGGCCCCAGAGGTTGGCGTCGATGCTGTAGGGGCTCTCCTTGGTGGCCCTGACCGCCAGCCCGTTCTCGGCGGCGTAGGCGATCTCCTCGCTGCGCCCCATCTGCCAGTCGCGCAGCGGCGCCACCACCTGGAGCGCCGGGGCGAGCGCCCCCACCGCGACATCGAAGCGCACCTGATCATTGCCCTTGGCGGTGCAGCCGTGGGCGACCGCCGCCGCTCCGGTCTCGCGCGCCACCTCCACCAGCAGCCTGGCTATGAGCGGCCGCCCAAGGGCGGTCGCGAGCGGATAGACGCCCTGGTAGAGGGCTCCGGCCTGCAGCGACGGCCACACAAAATTGGTCAGGAAGAGCTCCTTGGCGTCGACCACGTGGGCAGCCGTCGCACCCGCGTGGAGGGCTCGCCGCTGCAGCTCCTCAGCATCCTTGGTCTCGCCGAGGTCGGCGGACAGGGTGATCACCTCGAAGCCCCGCTCATGGGTGAGCCAGTGGACTGCAACCGTGGTGTCGAGCCCTCCAGAGAAAGCCAGTACGCAGCGCGGTCGGTGCTCAGCCATGCCGCCCATCCTCGCCCCTGGGGCTGTCAGATGGCAACCAGCTCGACCACTCCAGGTGGTCGTCGGCCATTGCGCCACGGGCCATTTCCAGCCGCTCCACCACCTGCCGCGCGGCGGTGGCCGACCGAGCCTGGACAAAGACCGTGTCGTCCCCCGCCACCGTGCCGGCCACCTGGGGGAGGCTCAGACCATCCAACGCCGACGCCACCACCGGGGCAGCCCCAGATGCGGTGTGGAGGACCACCATCGCGGCCACCTGGTCCACGTGGACTAGCTGGGTCCGCAGCACCTGGGCCAGCCGTCCCTCGCGGTCCTCCGGTGGGGGCAGATAACGGCGGCCCGATGACCCCTCCACACGCGCCACTCCCAGCTGGCGCAGATCTCGGCTGATGGTGGCCTGATCAGCCTCAATTCGGAGGCGCCGCAGCTCCTCGGCGAGCTGAGCCTGGGTCTCCACGGGATGGTTGCGGAGCACCGCCACGATGGCGGCCTGGCGCGCGCGCTTCAGCTCCACCGAGGTCATGGCCGGCTGGCTCCGGAGGCACGTCCGAGCGCACGCCCGATGGCTGCGACCGCCATTTCGATCTCACCGTCGGAGATCGTCAGGGGCGGAGCCAGGCGGATGGTCGAGTCGCCGATCGGGTTGACCAGGATCCCCTCGTCGAGCGCCAAGCGCCCCAGCTCGGCTGCGATCGGAGAGGCTAGCCCGACCCCCAGCAGCAGCCCGCGACCTCTGGTCTCGACCACCGGGTGGCCTTCCTGGCGGAGGCTCAGGATGGCCTCCTTGAATTGATCCCCTGCCACTGCCGCCCGCTGCCAGAGGTGGTCGCGCTCGACCACCCTGAGCACCGCCAGGCCGGCGGCGGCAGCCACAGGATTGCCTCCGAAAGTGCTCCCGTGGTCACCGGCCTCAAAGACATCGGCCCGCTTCCCAACCAGGGCCGCCCCCAACGGCAGGCCGCCACCAACTCCCTTGGCGACCGTCATCACGTCCGGCACCGCGCCGGAGTGCTGATAGGCCCACATCCTCCCGGTCCGCCCCATCCCGGTCTGGACCTCGTCCAGGATCAGCAGAGCCTGATGCTGGTCGCAGAGTTCGCGCAGCCCGCGGAGATAGGAGTCCTCCAGAAGATGCACCCCACTCTCGCCCTGAATCGGCTCGGCCATGACCGCGACCGCGGGGCGGCCCGGGTCCGCGAGGGCCAGCTCGACTGCGCCCAGGTCATCGCGCGGCACCTGGCGGAAGCCATTCGGAAGGGGCCGGAAGGGGTCGCTGTAATGAGCGTTGCCCGTGGCTGCCAGAGTGGCCAGGGTGCGGCCGTGAAAGGCGCCCTCCAGGGTCAGAATGGTGTAGGCCCCCTGACGGTGGAGCTGGCCCCACTTGCGGGCCACCTTGATGGCGGCCTCGTTGGCCTCGGCCCCACTGTTGCAGAGGAAGGCCCGGCTGGGGAATGCGCTCGCCGCCAGCCGCTCGGCGAGCTCCACCTGGGGCTCGGTGTAGTACAGGTTGCTGGTGTGCATCAGGCGGCCCATCTGCGCGGTGGCGGCAGCCACCACCTCCGCCTGACAGTGACCCAGCAGGTTGACCGCGATCCCGCCAACCAGATCCAGCAGCCGGCGCCCGTCGGCTGTCTCCACGAAGCAGCCGTCCCCTCGCACCAGGGTCACCGGAACTCTCCGGTAGGTCCCGCAAAGGGCGGCGGCCTCACGCTCCGCCAGGGTCGGTGAGCCCACCTCAGGCGGTCCCAGAAGGGGCCGCGTCGATCATCGTGCCAACCCCGGACGCTGTCAGCAGCTCCAGCAGGATCGAATGCGGATCACGGCCATCGACGATGTGTACGGTGACCCCGGCCCGGGCGGCGTCGCAGGCGGCTTTTAGCTTGGGGATCATCCCATCCCGGGCGATCCCATCCGCCAGCAGCCCCTCCGCCTGGGCCAGGGTCAGCTCGCTCAGAAGCTCTCCCTGGCGGCCCTGGACGCCCACCACGTCGGTCAGCATCAGCAGTTTGGCGGCCTTCAGCTCGGCCGCCAGGGCGGCCGCCACCGTGTCCGCGTTGACGTTGTAGCTGAGCCCGTCGTAGCCGAGTCCGATCGAGGCCACCACCGGGATCAGACCTCGCTCCGAGATCGCCAGCACCGGCTCGGGGTTGACCTCCTCGACCGCTCCCACCAAGCCCAGATCCTCGCCCTGGGGCCCCATCTGGCGGCGCACGAGCAGAGTCGGGCCATCCTCGCCGGAGAGGCCCATCGCGCGCCCCCCCAGGCGGTGGATGGCGGCCACCAGTTCCGGCGTGATCTTTCCGGTCAGCACCATCTTGGCGACCTCCATGGTGCGCTCGTCGGTGACCCTCAGCCCGCCGATGAACCGGGTCTCCAGGCCGAGGGCGCCCGCCATGGCCGTGATCTCCCGGCCGCCTCCATGCACGAGCACTGGCCGGAGCCCCACCAATCGGAGCAGGACCAGGTCCTGGAGCACGGTGTCACGGGCGTGGGGGTCGTCCATGGCCGCCCCGCCCAGTTTCACCACCAGCAGCTCGCCGTGAAACCGTCGGATGTAGGGAAGGGCCTCCACCAGGATGCGGGCCCGGAGGGCGGGGCTGATGGCGGACAGAGTGGGGTCAGGTGGAGTAGTCGGCATTGATCCTCACATAGTCGAAGCTCAGGTCGCAGCCGATGGCGGTGGCCTCGGCGTCCCCGACTCCAAGGTTGATTTCGATCGCGATCCGAGGTTGGGACAGCTTGGGCACCAGCCGCTGCAGAGAAGCCTCCAGCACCTGACCCAGGGCGAACATCTCCTCTCCCTGGATTGATAGGCGGCAGCGGTCCAGGGCGAGCTCGGCGCCGGAGCGACCCACCGCGGCCAGGATCCGTCCCCAGTTGGGATCGCCGCCGTGGATCGCCGTCTTCACCAGCGGCGAGCTGGTCACGGTGCGCGCGGCGGCCCGCGCCTGAGCCTGGTCGAGGGCCCCGGTGACCCGCACGGAGAAGGTCCTGGTGGCGCCTTCGCCATCCGCCACCACCTGCTCCGCCAGGTCTTGGAGCACCCGGCCCAGGGCGCTGGCGAAGAGGTCTGCCGCTGTCGAGCCGGGCTCCAGCAGGGGTCCTTCGGCGGCACCGTTGGCCAGCAGGAGACAGCAGTCGTTGGTGCTGGTGTCACCGTCCACGCTGATCAGATTGAAGCTGTCTCGAACCGCCTCCTGGAGCAGCGGCCGGAGCAGTTCCGGGGCCACCCGAGCGTCGGTGGTCACGAAGGCGAGCAGCGTCGCCATGTCGGGATGGATCATGCCCGAACCCTTCGCCATGCCCCCGATGCGATGGACGATTCCGTCCGCCTCGAAGGTGGCCCCGGCCTCCTTCGAGCGGGTGTCAGTGGTCATGATCGCCTCGGCCGCGGCCGTGCCGCCACGCTCTGTGGCCGCCCCTGCGGCAGTGGCGATGGCGGGCAGGACCCGGGCCATCGGCATGGACCGCCCGATCACCCCGGTGGAGGCCACCAGCACCTCGCCAGGGGCACACTCGACGGCGTCCGAGGCGGCCTGGGCCATGCGGAGCGCGTCTCCCAAGCCCCTGGCCCCAGTGCAGGCATTGGCGTTGCCGCTGTTCACCACCACGGCCCGGGCCACCCCTCGCTTGAGGTGCAGCTGGCTGATCACGACCGGAGCCGCCCTGACCAGGTTGCGCGTGAAGACACCGGCGGCCGCCGCCGGCCGGTCGCTGATCACGAGAGCCACGTCCGGCCGCTGCGACCCATCGCCTCGGACGTCGGCGCTGGCGGTGCCGGCGCGGAAGCCCCTGGGTGTGGTGACCCCTCCCACCGCTCTCTCCACTGGCGAGGTCAGGGCCATTGCGGGGCCGCCTCCAAACCGGCGGTGAGCGCCATCCCGAAGCGCTGGTTGAGCACCTGGACGGCCTGCGACGAGGCGCCTCGGCCCAGGTTGTCGAGGACCGCGCAGACCACCAGGTGGGGCCCCTGGACCTCCACGCTGATGAAGCAGAGGTTGGTGTGGCTGGCCAGCTTGCTCGGTGCCGCCTGCTCCACCAACGCTACGAAGGGCGCGGCCTGGTAACGGGCCCGGTAGGCCGCCCTCACCTCCTCGCGGCCCGCTCCCGCCCGCAAGCGGAGGTAACAGGTGGCGACGATCCCCCGGGTCATCGGGGTCAGGTGAGGAACGAACGTGACCCCGAACTCCTCTCCCCCCAGCTGCGAGAGGGTCTGCTCCATCTCCGGCCGATGGCGATGGCCGGCGACCGCATAGGCTCGAACCGACTCGTTCAGCTCCGCGAAAAGGTGCCCGGAGTCGGCCTGACGGCCCGCCCCGCTGGTTCCGGTCTTGGCATCCACGACCACCTGAGGTTCGACCAGATGCGCCATTGCGGCCGGGCCACAGGCCAGGATCGCAGCTGTGGAAAAGCATCCGGGAAGCGCCAGCAGGGAGGCTCCGTCGATCCCTTCGGGGTCCAGTTCGGGCAGGGCCACGACCGCCCGGTCCAGCAACTCCGGGGCTGGATGGTCGTGGCCGTACCAGGCGCGATAGGCGGCCGGGTCGCGCAGCCGAAAATCAGCCGCCACGTCGATTACCACCGCCCCCTGAGCCAGCCATGTCCCAGCTGAAAGGGCCGCTTCTCCGGGCGGCAGGGCGCTGAGCACCGCGTCGCAGCGGGCGGCATCCACCTCGGGCGTCAGCTCCAAGGAGCAGGTGGATCCGGGATACACGTCCTGATGGCGGCGACCGGATTGGGAGCGGGAGCCGACCTGGACCACCTCTACATCCGGGTGCGCCATCAGCAGTTGCACGCACCCGGCCCCGGCATAGCCGGTGGCCCCGGCCACCGCCACCCGCAGTTTGGCCCCAGAGGTAGCGCACATATGCTTATGGTTGCATATTTATGCGCCCTCGCGCACCGGGCCAGCCTCGGAGAGTGATAATGCCTGCCGTGCTGAGGCGGGCGTCGTTACGCCAACCGCGGGCTCGCCAGCTTTGGGCGGGCGACTCGCTGGCCGTCGATGCCTGCTTGGAGTCCAGCCCGCTGGAGACGGTCTACCTACGCAGCGAGATCCGGCAAGGCGCCCTGCGGCAGGGAGCCCTGGTCGGCATCGAGCATCCCGATGACCATCGTCTCCACGCGGTCGCCATGAAGGGCCCGCTGTTGGTCCCGTGGGCCCCCGGGGAGCGCGACCTGGTGGCGCTGGCAGGCGCCCTGCGAAGTCAGGTCCGGTTCGTGCAGCTGATCGTTGGACCGCGGGACCAGGTGGCAGGCTTGCAACGGCTGCTGGCCTCCCAGTTGGGTCCGGCCCGGCTGCTGCGCGCCGAACAGCCCCATTACGCGGTGGATCTCGATGGCTTGGTCGCGTGGCCCTTGGATCCCCCCCCGCTTCGGAAGGCCAACGTGGGCGACTTGGAGCAGGCGGTTCGGGCCGGGGCGGCCATGCATCTGGAGGAGGTTGGCTTCGACCCTTTGGCGTCCGACCCGGTCGGCTTCCGGCAACGGGTGCTCACGTTGATCCGGCGTGGGTGGGTGCATGTCTGGATGGAGGGTGACCAGATCGTGTTCAAGGCTGAGTGCTCGGCCGTGACCGCCGAGGCGATCCAGCTGCAGGGGGTCTGGACCAATCCCAAGTTCCGCGGCCAGGGGCGTGGGACCCTGGCGATGGCGGTCCTCTGTCGGCGGCTGCTGGCGGAGACCCAGACCGTCACTCTGTTCGTCAACGACTTCAATGCGGTCGCCATCCACGTCTACGAGCGGATCGGCTTCCGACGGATAGGGACCATGCGCTCGGTGCTGTTCTGAGCTCAGTCTCGACCTTCCCGAGGCGGCCCGGGCCCCACCGCGCGCGGGGCAGCGGTCCCCGGATCAGCCGATATCGGCGCTGGGGACCCGAGCCCGCAGCCGGCGCCGCCGGGCCAGGTGGGGCCCGCTGACCATCAGAACCACCCCCGCCGTGATCAGGGCGGCGGCCAGCGCACTGCCCCGGGTGAGCCCCTGGCCGAGTATGAAAAAGCCCAGCACCAGGGCCACCACGGGGTTGACGTAGGCATAGGTGGCCACGGTGCTGGTGGGCAGAACCTTGAGCGCGTACGCGTAGCACGTGTAGCCCAGCAGCGAGCCTCCCAACACCAGCCAGGCGAAGGCGATCAGGGGCCCCCCCACCATGTGCGTCCACTGGACCTGGGTGCTCTCGCCGGAGGCCAGCCCCGCGACCACCAGCCCCAGGCCACCGACCGACATCTCCACGGCGGAGGCGATGAAGATGTTGTCGGGCAGCGGGGCCCGCCGCGCGTAGAGGGACCCGCTGGCCCAGAACAGCGCGGCCGCCAGCAGGACCGCCGTGTACACCGGGGCCATGTGCCCGGCGGTGGTTGGGCTGGCCAGGACGCCAACTCCGGCCAGGCCCACCATCACCCCCAGCCAGCCCAACTGGCCGGGGCCAATCGAGTGCCTCCCGGCCAGGCCCAGGACAGCCATCCAAAGTGGAACGGTGGCGATGATCAGGGCGGCCAGTCCGGACGGCACCTTCTGCTCCGACCAGCTGAGCAGGCCGTTGGCACCCAGGAGCAGGAGCAACCCGACCGCCGCTGAGCTGTACAGCTCCGGCCAGCTGAGGCGCCGCCACCGCCAGCGGCCGCTGCGACCCGCCACCAGGTACAGGACGACGCCGGCCAGGAGATACCTGGTACCCGCCATCAGGAGCGGTGGCATGGCCCTTACCGCCACCTGGATGCCGGTGAAGGTGGAGCCCCAGACCACGTACACGACCAGCAGGGCCAGCCAGCCTCGGAGCGCCTGGCTGGCGGCGATTGCCACCCGCATCCTTCCGAAGATCAATTGCGCGTCCAGTAGCCTGGCTGAAGATTGGAAGCCAGTTTAGCTGGACAAGCTTGGAAAGTTAAGTCAAACTGTGCTTTCATGGATGAGATCGACCGGCGGCTTCTGACTGCGGTCGTGGGCAGTGGGCGAATGACCCTGGCCGCGCTGGGAGAACGGGTTGGGCTCTCCGCTCCGGCGGTCCATGACCGCATGCACAAGCTGGAGACGGCCGGGGTGATCCGAGGCTACACCGCGATCGCCGACCCTGACCAGGTGGAGCGATCGACCGCGGCCCTAGTCTTCTTGCGCCTGGACGGGAGTGGCGACGAGCGCCTACGGCTGGAGGCCCGGCTGACCGCCAGCCCGGACGTTCTCGAGCTTCACGAGGTGGCCGGCGAGGACTGCTACGTGGCCAAGGTCAGGGTCTCCTCTCCGACCGGGCTGGCGACCTTCCTGCGTCAGCTGCGAGATGAGCACACCGGGCTCAGCAGCCGCTCCTCAGTGGTCCTTCGCTCTTGTTTTGAGAGGCCTTTGCTATGGCCGGTCGACCAACCGGCCCCGGTGAGCCGCCCCTGACCTGACCCACTGTCGGCCGGATCGGGTGGACGCCGGCCGCGGCCAGCGACCCTCGCTCAGTAGTCGTCCTCGGCGTCGTCGCCGTCCTCATCCAGGCTCGGGCCGTCGGCGGGGTCATCCATCTCCTCGAAATCCCCGAAGCCCTCCTCCATGTCATCCGTGGCCCGGGAGGACCGGGGCGCCAGAGGCTCGGCATCGTCGTCATCGATGACGACCGGTTCCTCGTTCCTGGCCAGCAGAGTCTCCTTGGCGTAGGGGCGGTAGTCCTGCTCACGTCCCTTGCGGACCGGGAAGGAAACCGTCCCCACCATCGCTGGCGCCTGGTAGATCTCGCGCAGAATCACCTGGACCGAACTCTGGTCGACGTGAGCTACCGCCCCGGCGTAACGATTGCCGCCATCCACCATGCGCCGCAGGCGCTGCGCTATGCGTGGCTCGAGGGTGCCGACCTCCACTCCATGGACGCTCCGCACCGCCACCTGACCAGACCCAATGACCAGTTCGATGGGCTCCCCGGGAGCCACCCTCAAGGAGGGCGAGTCGGACTCCGCAACCACCCGGGTGAGCACGGTCTTGCCGGGCTCCTCAGTGAAGAACTTGATGTCAAGGGCAGCGGCCACCGGGACCTTGCCGCCCCCTCCACCCTGCCGATCCCGAAGTTTGGCCAGCTGTCGCTGAGCGATCTGGTTGAGTGGGTTTAGCTCTAGCGCGGCTCGATACGACGCCTCCGCCTCGGACCACCGACCCAGCTCGAGCAGGGCCTTGCCCAGCCGGTTGTGGGTGTCAGCATCGGCCCCGAACCTGGCCAGCAGCTCCTGGTTCACAGCCACCGCCTCCTCCCACTTGGAGGCCAGCGCCAACTGGATCGCGTAGTCGACGGACTGCACCTTGGACTTGGGTGGTTCGGTGCGTTCGGCCACGAGGGCAGATCTCCTTGTGTCGGGGGGTCGGTTTCGGTCGATTCCGGCGCGGCCCGGCCAGAGCAGGGGATTTGCAATGTAGCGGTCGACCCGGCCGGGGTGCAACGAGGAACTGGGGCCAATTGCCTCCCGGTGCCACCCTCCGCACCGGCGGGCGGCCATATGATAGCGGCGGGCTCACCAGACCGGTCACAGGCGACCGGGTGTCCCATCGAGGTTCGGCCCGACATGTCCTCAAATAACCATTCCGCCCCTGAGGTTCAGGTGTTCGCCGTGGCCAACCAGAAGGGTGGCGTCGGCAAGACCACCACCGCCGTCAACCTGGGCAGCGCCCTGGCGGAACGGGGCGCCCGGGTGCTCTGCGTGGACCTGGACCCCCAGGGCCACCTCACGGTTAACATGGGGGTGGCCAAACCCGACGAGCTTCGAGTCACGGTCTACGACATGCTCTGTGAGCACAATGTCACAGCTGAGGACATCCGCCTCCACTCCCCTGGCGTGGGGGTGGACTTTCTGCCCGCCAACGTGGAGCTGGCCGGTGCCGAGCTCCAGCTGGTGACCGAAATCGGGCGTGAGTCGGTGCTGCGGGAGAAGCTGCATCCCGTGATGGCCGACTACGACTTCATCATCATCGACTGCCCTCCCTCCTTGGGATTGCTGGCGATCAACGCGCTGGTCGTCGCCACCGACGTGATCATCCCGCTCCAGTGCGAGTACTTCGGGATGAAGGGCATGGAGCAGTTGCAGCGGACCATCGAACGAGTTCGGACCAAGCTCAATCCGCGGCTCCACATCCACGGGATCCTGCCCACCATCCACAAGGGCCGCACGGTCCATGCCAACGAGGTCCTGCGCGAAGTGCAGGCGAACTTTGGGAACCTGGTCTACCCCTTCCAGGTGGGCGACAGCATCCGCTTTGCGGAGTGTCCTCTGGCCGGCCAGTCGATCCTGCAATACGCCAAGGATTCGGATGGGGCCACCGCCTACCGCCAACTCGCCGACTTCGTCCTCAGCAGCCGGGAGGCGAACTGAGATGGCCTTCAAACGGGCCAGCCTGGCGGGCTCGGCACAGCTGTTCCAGCCCACCAAGGTGCCCCCGCGCGAGCCTGGAAGCGAAGCCGGCGAACCCGCCGAGCTCCTGCTCGAGCCCCGGGAGCGCGAGCCCCAGCTGGTGACCGAGGCAATCCCCCCCACCGCTCAGCAGGGGCACCTTTACCGCCTCACCGAGAACGATGTCGAGCTACTCTTGGGGGCGCTCCAGCACGCCAAGTTCCCCCACTCCTATCAGCGTCTGCCCAAGCCTCCGCTGGAGGAGTTCGAAGAACTGGAGGCGCTCCGCCAGAAGCTCACCCAGCAGCGCGAGGAACGTCTCTGAGCACGGCTCCCCCGCGCCCCCGACTGCAGATCGCCCGGGTCAAGGTGGATGGGACCCAGCCCAGCAACTGCTACGTGGTGGCCTGTGCCCGCACCCAAGAGGCGGTGGTGATCGATCCCGGGGCTGACCCGGCCAAGATCGTCAGTCAGTGCCAGGGACTGAACGTGAGCCACATCCTGTGCACCCACGGCCACCGCAACCACGCCGGCGCCAAGGATGAGGTCAAAGCCGCGGTCGGGGGAGAGACCGCCCTCAGCCTGCTGGACGCCAAGGCCTACCTGCGCTCGGCCGAGCGCTACTTGGTCGACGGCGATCGAATCGCCTTCGGCGACTTCGAGCTGGAGGTCCTGTTCACTCCTGGCCACAGCCCGGGCAGCCTTTGCTTCAAGGTCGGCAACCACCTCTTCACCGGGGACACCCTGCGCGCCGGCGACCTGGGACCGACCGACCTACCGGACATCGACCTGTCCCGTCAGCTGATGGCGGTGCTTTCGAAGTTGCTGGTGCTACCGGAGAACACGGTGATCTACCCCGGCCATGGCGCCACCACCACGGTGGGGCAGGAGCGGCGCCAGAACGTGGCGGTGCAGATGCTCCGGCAGATGGGCTGAGCCGTCCCTGTTGGGGACGCCCACCCACTTGCCTGAGCCCGCCTCGGGGGAACCCAAGGCGAGAGTTCCTAAACTACGCAGGTGGTGATCGGCAGCCTGGTGCTCACGCTCCATCTCCCCGAGAGTCAGTCGCTCAAGGCCAAGCGTCAGGTGGTGAGTTCGCTGACCGCCAGGATGCGGCGGACCTTCAACATCGCGGTCGCGGAGGTGGACAGCTTGGACAGTTGGCAGTTGGCGGTGATCGGGGTCACCTGCGTCAGCAACGACGGTCGGCATGCCGAGCAGATGCTGCGCAAGGTGGCCGACTGGGTGGCTGAGGACGGGGGCGGCGGCGAAGCGCTACTGACCCGGCAGGACATCGAGTTGATTCGCCTGTGAGCCCGCTGGTCGCGGTAATCAAGATTGGGATCGACCCGATCTTCCACCTGGGGCCGCTGACAATCCACTGGTACGGGGTCGGCTACGCGGTCGCCATCTTGGTCGGACTCCAGGTCGCGCTGCCCTATGCCGAGCGCCACGGCATACCCCGGGGCAAGACCAGTTGGATCGCCTTCTGGGCGGTCATCGCCGGTCTGATCGGAGGGCGCCTGTTCTATGATCTGCAGTCGGGCGCCCTTTACTACATCACCCACCCCGCCCAGATCCTGGCCTTTTGGAATGGCGGGATGGCCTTCTTCGGAGCCATCTTCCTGGCGGCCGCGGCCATGCTCTTCTTGGCCTGGCGCGAGAAGGTGAGCTTCTGGATCCTGCTCGACGCGGCCGCTTTCTTCGCCGCCGTGGGCCAACCCATCGGTCGGATCGGGAACATCATCAACGGGGACATCCTGGGCTACCCATCCAACCTGCCGTGGGCCACCGCGTACACCAACCCGCACACCTTCGCCCCCCGGCTGGACGTCGCCTACCAGCCCGCGGCCGCCTACGAGGCGATCCTCATCCTGATGGTCCTTGGCCTGCTGGTCTACCTGCGCAAACGCCAGGTGCCCGACGGCTGGATCGGCATCACCTACATCATCATCTACCCGATCACCCAGTTCGGGCTATTCTTCCTGCGCAACCCGGTCAATGTCCCCATCATCGCCTTCGGCCTGAAGCAGACTCAGCTGACGTCAATCGGAGTCCTGGTGTTGGGGGTGCCGCTGCTGATCTACGCCTGGTACAGGACCAACCCGCGACCGTCGCCGGCCCCTGAGCCACCGCCCAGCCCGGAGTGACCGCGGTCGAGCGCTCCGCTGGGAGCGTCGACCTAGCCGAGTTCGAGGGCTCGCTCCCGTTCTTGCTCGATCCCTTCCAGCGACAGGCGATCGAGGCCCTCGGCCGCCACCAGGGGGTGCTGGTCAGCGCCCCCACCAGCAGCGGCAAGACCGTGGTCGCCGAGTGGGCGATCTGGCGCTGCCTGGTGGCGGGCGATCGGCCCGGTGGCGAGCGGGTGCTCTACACCACTCCGCTCAAGGCCCTCTCCAACCAGAAGTACGGCGACCTGTGTCGCCGCTACGGAGCCCAGCAGGTGGGCTTGGTCACGGGCGAGACCTCGATCCACCCCGAGGCACCGGTGGTGGTCATGACCACCGAGATCCTGCGCAACCTGATCTACGATGACCCCCTTTCGCTGGCCCAGGTGCGCTGGGTGATCCTGGACGAGATCCACTACATCGACGAGTATCCGCGGGGCACGGTCTGGGAGGAGGTCATCATCCAGGCCCCGGCTCACATCAGGTTCATAGGCCTGTCCGCCACCATCACCAACGTCGATGACGTGGCCGCCTGGATGACGCAGCGACGGGGGCCGATGGCGGTGGTGCTCCGGACCGACCGGCCAGTTGAGCTCCGCACCTGGCTGGGCGTGCGGAACCAGATGCTGCCGCTGTTGGACTCTCGTGGGCAGCTCGATCGAGCCACCCTGGAGGCGGCCGGCAGGGAGGCGGCCGGCGACCGGCGCTTCTATGGCAACCGGGCGGTGCTGGCCGCGGAGAACGACCTGCTGCGCATCATCGAGGAGCTGCGAGTCCAGGACATGCTCCCCGCGATCTACTTCATCTTCTCCCGCAAGGGCTGCCGGGAGGCGCTCTCCCGGTGCGCCACCCACCATCTCGACCTGACCAGCCTGGAGGAGAAGTTCGCCATCGACGACGTCCTGACCGAGCGCCTGGCGGCCGTGGACGATCCTCAAGAGGCCGCCGTCTACAGCTCTGGGCTGAACATGGAAATGCTGCGCGCGGGGGTGGCGGTCCACCACGCCGGGCTCCTGCCCTACGTCAAGGAAACCGTCGAGGAGCTCTTCCAGAAGGGCCTGCTCAAGGTCGTTTTCGCCACCGAGACGCTGGCGCTGGGGCTCAACATGCCGGCCCGCGCCTGCGTCATCTCGACGTTCACAAAGTTCGACGGCCAGAACTTTGCCCCGCTGCGCTCGGGCCAGCTCAGCCAGCTCCTGGGCAGGGCCGGGCGGCGCGGCATCGACTCCATCGGCCACGGCGTGATCCTGCGTGATCCGGAGGTGGACCTGGGAGTGATCTGCGAGACCCTTTTGGGCAACGACATGGCGGTTGAGTCCAAGTTCGCGCCCACCTACAACATGACCCTCAACCTGCTCCGCCGGCACACTCCGGAGCAGTCTGAGGAGCTCCTGGAGCAGTCCTTCGGGCAGTACCAGCGGCTCCAGGCTCTGGATGACTTCCGGGCCCGCCGACCGAACCTGGAGGACCGCCTCGAGGATCTCCGCCGGCGCCAGTTCCACCATCCCAAGGTGCGCTGCAGCGAACGCACCCTCTCCCAGTTTCTGGGGGCCAAGCAGGCTCTCGACAAGGCGCGCGCGGACGCCCGCCAGCTCCGCCGCCAACACTTCCGAGACCGCCGGGGAGGTCGTTATGGGGCCGACGCTCGCGACCCCGGGGGCAGGCTGGAGCATGCCCGCCGAGCCATCCACGAACAGGAGAAGCGGTGGGCGGCGTCCCCCTGCCGACACTGTCCGCTGCTGGGCGAACACCAGACATGCCATCAGGAGGTGCGAGAGCTGGAGCAGTCGCTGCTGAGCGCTGAAGCGACTGCCCGTGAGCGCCAGCATGAGTTCCGAGACCAGCTGCGTGCCTATCGTCAAGTGCTGAGCGAGCTGGGACATCTGGAGCACGATCAGCCGACCCGGCTGGGGCTGCTGGCGGCCAGTGTCTACGGCGAAAACACCCTGCTGGTGTCGCAGGCGGTGCTGCAGGGCTGGCTCACTGGACTCGAGCCGGAGGAGATCTGCGCGGTGCTGGTCATGCTGGCCGCTGACGACCGCAACCCGGGCCGGGCTGCCCCCCGGCGACGAATGCCCACCCGCCGGCTGGAGCAGCTGGCACACCGTCTGCGCCAGGCGCAAAGGGAGCTGGCCGAGCGGGAACAGGAGGCGGGGATCGCGGAGAGCCGGCCCCCGTCACTGGACTACGTCGAGTTCGTCTACAACTGGAGTCGAGGGGTGCCCCTGACCGAGCTGCAGCCCCCACCGGGAGTCGATGTCGGGGACGCGGTCCGAGCCACCAAGTCCGGCTACGCGCTCTGCCGGCAGCTGGAGCAGGGACTGGCGGGGTGGCCGCTGCTCCCGGCGGTCCAGCGCGCCCGTCAGAGCCTGGAGCGCGATCTGGTGCGCCGGCTCTGAGCGGAGGTGGCGCCGGCGCCGGGATGGACTGGGTCGATCTAGAATTGCGGACGCTGTGAATAACTGTCCTGGCCATGTCTGATCAGCTGATCACTTCGGAGACGCGCGCCAAGATCGCCTACCTGACCCTGGACTCCCCGGCCAACCGAAACGCTCTCTCCGAGGCGATGCTGGAGCAGATGCTGGCCGCCCTGGCGGCGGCGGTGGAGGCTCCCGAGGTCAGGCTGGTGGTCGTGAGTCACACCGGCAGCGTCTTCTGTTCCGGAGCTGACCTGAAGGAGCAGGCACGGATCCACCAGGCCACTGGCGCCAGTCCCGGAGCCGGGGGGCTGGTTCCGATTCTGGAAGCCATGCTCGACAGCCCCAAGCCCATCGTCTGCCGGATCGACGGAGCGGTGCGCGGGGGCTGGATGGGGCTGGTCGCCGCCAGCGATGTCGTGATCTCCAGCCGGACCTCGTCTTTCGCCTTCAGCG
>JABEUU010000153.1 GCA_013044295.1 Candidatus Dormiibacterota bacterium | reverse complement strand
GCAAGGGCTCGAAGACCCGCACGGTCCCCTTCGGTCCAGCCACGGCCAAGGTGCTCGCCACCTACCTGGACGACCTCCGCCCTCACCCGCCCCAGTCCTCCTACTTCATCGCCAATCCTCGTTCCCTGCGCCACGGGCCCTACTGGGGCAGGATGGAGTCCAATACTCCGGTAAGCCTGGTGCGCGATTTGATGGGAGAGACGGCCATTGCTGGGCGCCACTTCCCCCATCGTTTCCGCCACTCGTTTGCCACCAACGCCCTCCGCCAGGTGCGCGACATCGAGGTCGTGCGCCAGCTCCTGGGCCACACCGACATCAAGACCACCGGCCGCTACCTGCATGCCACCATGGCGGACAAGCGCGCAGCCGCCGACAGCATCGACTTCGCGGCTATCGCCGCCCCCAGTGAGGCTCCCGCTTACGCCACGCCCCGCAACTGTTTGACGAACCGGGCGGAGCCCGCCCCAGGTCCCGGGGCACCGGGGCCCCCCCAAGGACAACCGGGCTCGGGGCCACTTTCTCAGCTGGTCGACCAAGCCGAAGCGGCAATTGCACGAGCCCTTCGAGCCACCCAGCTGCTTCCAGCCGAAACCGTCTCTGAGCTGACCTCGCTCCGACTCGCGGAGGCGGCCATCGGGACGCTGAGCGCCGTCCCCTTGAACAGCGACCTGATCACGGCGGCGTCAGCCCTGGTTCTCTCCCGCGCCAACCACCTACCGGTTCCTGTCCGCCCTCTGCTTTATGCTCGCGGGACTGCCGCACGGAGTGCCCTCGAGCGGGTTGCCGACACCCTGGAACTCCTGGCTACGATGGGCTGACCGAGTCCCAACTGACGGGCTGCGCTCTCGACGAGATTGCCCAAGTGGTTTCCCATCATTCCCGCACCGTGGGGTGCCGGCTTGGCAGCGTCTCTGCAACTCTAAGCGACTCTGAACGGGGCGTATCCGAGCGCCTTGGGACCGAAGTGCTGGAGCGCGTGAGCTGGGTGCCCGAAGAGAATGCCTCCAATCGCTGGCGGGGAGGTGGAGACGCCACTGAGCATCTTCCCCGCCCGCCGCTCAGCGACCCTCTGAGGGCATGACCAGATCCACACCCACCGCAAGAGCAGCCCGGCGCAGGGCTGCATCGCCGGTAGCCAGCGGCACTCCGGAGGCCGCCGCGAGGGCGAGGTATGGAGCGTCGTACGCAGTCAGCTCGCTTGACCTCGCCAGGTCCAGAACGGTGGTGAGGATGGCGTCGCGCCCGATCTCCTCGACCGTGATGGGAAGTTGCCTGAGCAGCTCCAGGAAGCGCGCTGTCTGAGCTGGGTTGAGCCGGCCACGCCGCTCCGCCACGACGAGCACGTCGGCGACCTCAAGAGCCCAAAGACCAGGCACCAGCGCGTCATCGTTACCCAGCCGATCCAGGGCGAACTCGGAGATCGCAGTCGTCTGATCTGCGAAGCACCACGCCAGCGCAATCGAAGCGTCGAGGACGAACGTCACCGGCGTCCCTCCTGGATCAGCGTGCTCAGCTCGAGCTGTCCCAGGGTCAGACCTCGCCGGAACTCTCTCAGAGCAGCCAAGGTTGCCTGGCGGGATTCCGGGGGATGGCCAGGGCCCGGCGGAGCGATCACGGCAACCGGTACCCCGTGCTTGGTTATGGTGAAGCGCCGGCCAGCCGCCACCTCATCCAGGAGGTGCGCGAGGTGAGTCCGGGCCTCGTACGCTCCTATGTTCATTACGACTAGTCTAACACTGGTCGTAGCACGGCTACCGTGCTAGCGCTTCAGCCGCCTGCTGGCGCGGGGAAGGTTCCCACTGCACAATCCGGCGGATTTGGACCGGACTGCGGAGTTAGCGCGCAACGGCCAGGGCGACCTCGTTGACCTGGCCCAGCCGCCACCCGTAGTAATGCCATCTCCGGGGCGCCCGGTAGCCCGGCTCCAGCTCTGCCTGCTGCCCCGGTTGGCCAGCACCGTCGCGGACCCGCGTGACGTCACGCAGCCGCCTGCCGTCCGCCTCCCTCAACTGTCCAGTAGTCGAGTCCCTTCGATTGGTGGAAATTGGGGAGAGGGACTGGAGGCAGTTCATCAGGCAGCCAGCCCAGCGCTTAGAGGGTTGGTGAGCAGTTTCTGGCCGTCGCCTCGAAGCTGCATCAATGAGGCCTGGGAGAAGTGGCGCTTGCCGTCCTGCCACTCGTCGTGCTGCTCTTGGAGAACCGCGGTCGCCAGCCGCAGCAAAGAGTCTGAGTTGGGGAAGATTCCCACCACCTTGGCTCTGCGATCCACCTCGGCATTGACGCGCTCAATAGCGTTGGTGGAGCTGATGGAGCTGTGGTGCTCCCGAGGGAAGGCGAGGTAGGCCAGGATCTCAGGCTCGGCCTGTCGCAACATCGCAGCCGCCTTGGGGACTGTGGGCTCGAGCCGCTCCAGAACCCGAGCCACCGCCTCCTTGGCGGCTTCCTGGTTGGGCTGGGCGAAGATGGTCTTCACCAGTGCCAGCACTGCCGGCGCCTCGTGCTTGGGCAGCGCGGTGACCAGGTCCCTGAGGAAGTGCACTTTGCAGCGCTGCCAGCTGGCTCCAGCGAAGCAAAGCCCCAGAGCGTTCTTCAACCCCTGGTGGGCGTCGGAGATCACCAGTTGCACGCCCTGCAGCCCTCTGGCCAGCAGCGAGCGGCAGAACTGCAGCCAGAATGCCTCGGTCTCACTGGCTCCCACCGCCACTCCCAAGATGCACTTCTCGCCGGTCTCCCGGACCCCGACCGCGATCACCACCGCCTGGCTGACGATCCGGCCTCCCTCCCGCACCTTCTCGTAGGTGGCGTCGAACCACAAGTAGGGGTAGGTGGCATCGTCCAGAGGCCGGTCCCGGAACAGAGCCAGCTCCTCATCCAGTTCCTGGCAGATCCGGCTCACCTCGCTCTTGGACACCTGGCAGCCCCCCATGGCCGCCACCAGGTCGTCCACCTTGCGAGTGGACACCCCGTGCACATAGGCCTCCTGGATCACCGCCCAGAGGGCCCGCTCGATCCGCCTCCTGGGCTCCAGCAGGCTGGGCAGGAAGCTCCCCTGACGCAGCTTGGGGATCTCCAGCTCCAGCCTCCCCACCCTGGTGTCCCAGATCCTGGGCCGGTGGCCGTTGCGGTACGTCACCCGCTCCTCCACCCGCTCGTGGCGGCCGGCCTTGATCACCGCGGCTACCTCCGCCTCGATCAGGGCCTGGACCGTCCGCTCCAGAATCAGCCTCAGCTGGTCGCTGTCATTGTCTCCAAGCTGGCACAACAGGTCGTCGAGTGGCATGCTTGCAGGGGTCATCGTGTCCTCCTGGTCTGTGCAAAGGGTCGGTGGCACGGTGGCCCTATCTC
>JABEUU010000027.1 GCA_013044295.1 Candidatus Dormiibacterota bacterium | reverse complement strand
CGGTCACGAACGTCGGCGCACATACGTTTCCGATTTCGTAAACCGCTGGCCGGGAGGCCGCAGTGAGCGCTTTTGGCTGGTCGGACCACCGCGACAACGGCGCGGCGCTTAGCTCAAGACTCACTCCTAGCGGGGAGGTGGTCTCCCAGCTCCGGTTGAGGCACCATGAATGGGCTAACCGACATCCTGGATCAAGGGATGCGAAACGTTCTGGCCCTGGTGCGCTTCGCCTCGGAGTCGGGACTTGGCTTGACCAAGTTTGATTGTTGAGACCTTTGCAGGTGCTCCCCGGCGTCAAGTCACCGGCGTGCCGTTGCGCGGGACCATCGGTCGGCACCGAACCTTCTCCAGAGTGGGTTCCCTGGTCGCGATCAAGGCGTATGGCCCCAGCGGCAGCGTTCGCTCTGGGAGGCCCGAAAAACCAAGACGCAGCACCAGCAACGCGGCGCCCGTGAGGCCGCTTCGGCCCGTGGAGCTCACTGCCGTGGTCCCGTCGGCTGCCCTGGCGAAAGAATTGTCGCGGTGCCGGAGGCCGCAGGGTCACCCTTCGGGGTATAAGTCCGCCAGGAGCGCGAAGGCACGCGCGAACACCTCAGCTGTCAAGATGTCCGGTGCCACAAAGTGGTAGAGCTGCAAGCCGGCGAACAGGGACTGTCCTATGGCCCAGACCTGGAGAGTCGAGGTCCCGGGCAGCGGTTGCTCGTCGTCGGCTGCGGCGAGCTCCCTCAGCCGCCGCTCGAAGTCGTCCCCGAAGCGCCGCAACGCCTCAGGGTTGCGGAGTAGGGCGGCGACGAACTCGAGGCTCACTGCAAGTCCGGCTCTATCGGTCGTGGCTTGGTTGAAGGCGACGTCCCGCCCGAACTCCTCGAGTCGCTCGCGAATGGGTCGAGCCCGATCGTTGAGCAGCGCTGCGTAGTCCGGAGACGGTGTCGTCTCGATCGCTGAGAGCAGCAGGTCCTCCTTGGTCGAGAAGTGGCCATAGATGGCACCTTTGGTCACCTCAGCGGCCTCAGCGATCTGCTCCAGGGAGGTGGCGGCGTAGCCCTGGTCTCGGAAGAGGCGGCGTGCCTCGTCGAGGAGGTGCTGGCGAGTCGCCGCCTTCGATGCCTCTCTCGTCTGCCTGGCCACGAGGTAATGGTGACACACTTGACATTACGTCGGCCGCCAGATACCGTTGGTATCTGACAGCCGCAAGGGGCTCCCAGCCCGATAGGAGCTCACCCCCTCCGTTCTAGCAGTGGATCCGCCAACCATGGAGACTCCGATATGGAGCCGCTCGATCTTCTCAGGCGACCGGAGACTCACGACAATGGCAGCCGCTTGGGGCGAGCGGACGCAGCTCGACGGGTGACCGGGACCCGTCCGCCCGCGGTGTGCCGCAGGCGGCGCCGCCGCAGTGGGGCCGCAAACGCCGCCGCCGTGGCGCTCCGGTTGCCCACGACCGGTATCTGTCATCCCCACCGCGGCGTCCCGGCCGAGGACCCGCCAGCTGTCGGATTGGAGGCCCCGACATAGCGCCCACCTTCGAGGCGGTGAACCATCGATTCCAGGTCCGGCTGCCGGCTCGGGGTGGGCCGTGGCTGACCGATTCGAGGATGCCGACCGAAGCTCCGATCCCGGTTGGTGTGCTGCGGTTGAACTTCCCCAGCGTCTCTCCTACCCAAGGGCGCTGAAGCATGTCGAAGATGCCGGGCAGTCTTGGCCCGCTCCGCCACCGTGGCTTCAGGCTGCTCGTGGCGGGACAGCTGGCCTCGAACATGGGGGACGCCTTCTACGCGGTGGCGCTGCCTTGGTACGTGCTGGCCGACCACGGCGGCGTGCTCCTGCTCGCGACGGTGCTCGCCGCTTACGGCGTGCCCCGGACGGGTCTGCTGGTGGTCGGCGGCTACGCGAGTGACCGGTGGCGGCCTTGGGTGGTGATGATGGTCGCGGACTCGGTCCGGGCGGTCGCCGTCGCGGGGCTGGCCGTGGTGGCATTCTCTGGACCGGCCAACTCCGACTTGCTGGTGCCGATCGCTGTGCTTCTAGGCGCCGGCGAGGGGCTGTTCCTTCCGGGCTCGTTCGCGATCGTCCCCACCTTGCTCCCCAGCGAGCACCTCCAGGCTGGCAACGCGCTTACCTCAGGAGGTACCGAGCTCGCTACTCTGATCGGCCCCGCGGTTGGTGGCGCTGTCGTCGCGCTGCTCGGCCCCGCGGCGGCCTTCGGCGTCGATGCCATCTCATTCGTCGCATCTGCGGCCACACTCGCCGGCATCCGCTCCCACCAGGGCACCGAGCGCGCTGTCATCGTGGAGGGGATCGGCGCCACGTCTGGTGTGCCCGCGCCCGAAGGAGCCGCAGCGGCCACGTCCGAACACCGACCGCAGGCAACAGCACAGCTCACGCTTGGCCAGTTCGTTGCCTCCGAGCGAGCCCTCCAGGTGTTCCTGGTAGTTCTGGTCGCCGCCAATCTTGGCTCAGGTGGCATGATCCAGGTGGCCCTTCCTGCGCTAGCTCATGGGCCCTTCCACGCTGGCGCCGGCGGGTACGGTGCCCTGCTTGCCGCCGTCGGCGGCGGAGCTCTGCTGGGCACCGTTATCGCGGCTCAGGCTCGCACCGTGCGCCAACCCGCGCTGATCGCGTCGATGGGTTTCCTGATCGAAGCAGGGTGTCTGGCCGCCATCCCCTACCTGGGCGGCGCAGTCTTGGCCGGTGTCGCATTGGGGGCCTTCGGCGCGCTCAACGGCTTCGGCACCATCATCATGCTCACGGCCTTCCAGCGTTGGGCGCCACCCCAGATGATCGGTCGGCTGATGGCCTTGCTGATGTTCGCCGCGCTCGGAGTCTTCCCGGTGTCGGTCATCCTCGGCGGCTTCGTCGTGCGCTGGCTCGGGCCCGGTGCATTCTTCCCCCTCGCCGCAACGCTCCTGGCCGTCGCGATCCTCCTTGGCCTTACCCAGGGAAGTTGGCGGAGCTTCGGGGTCGCGCACGACGTCGTGACAGCGGCCTCGTGGTACCCGAACGAGTGAGGGCCGCGGCCGACCCTCTCGACGCTCTCGGGGACGCAACGCGCCGCTCGCCTCTCTGCCGTGGGTCGTTCGGCGAGGGACTGGTCGCGCGCCTGGAGGTCGCTGGAGTGAGGTTTAGTCCGGCGGTAGCGAAGTTCGCTGGTCGCTGCAGCCAGCAGCGGCAGGCGCCTGCCTCAGATGGCGCTGGCCGCCGCGGGAAGTGCCACAAGCACCACCAGTGGCTCGACTTGGGCGAGGAGGTGTTCCGCCACATGGCCCAGGAAGGGTCCGGAATCGGTCTGCCGTACGGTGGCGCCGACTACCAGCATGCCAGTGTCACTGGCCGCGGCTTCGAGGGCTAGAGCCTCGCCCACGGCGGCCATACGCCGGACCCGGACGGACACTTCGAGCCCGTACTCTGCCGCCATCGTCAGCGCCTCACCGAGGACCAGGTCGGCCGCCGCCGCGCCGGAGCGTCCGAATCCGCGCTGGCGCGGGAGGCGTTCCAGTAGGCGCCGGGGGCTCCACCCGCGGCTGACCACGTGCACCAGCCGGACCGGTGATCCTGTTCGTTGCGCCAAGTTGAACGCCACCTCCTGGGCCGACCGGGACGCTCGACCGCCCGAGACCGGAACCACGATGGTCGCCAGCTGGCCGCCTTCCATCCACTCTGACGAGCCCCGCTGTCGTCGCACCACGACCACCGGTAGGTGGCTGCCGGCGAGCACCATGTCCGCGAGGGGCGAGAGCAGCGAAGCTGGGTCGGCGCGCTCAGGGGCACCCAGGACGATGGCGCCGTACCCCAGCATTGACTCGGCCAGGAGCTCCTCGGCGACGGAGTGCCCCTGGACCCCACGATACTCGATATCTCTGGCACCTAGCGGCTGGTCGAAATTGGCTGGCCCTGTCGATTCCTGGTCACCGTCAACCACCGAAAGCACCGTGACCGCGGTCTGGGGAGGCCAGGCCAGGTGCGCCACCCGCGCCGCCAGTTGGCCAAGCGATCCGCCTCGGCTGAGGAGGAGAATTCGCTCGCCACGAACCACCAGGTTGGCGGCCAGCTGGGCTTCCCGGCTGAGGCGTAGTCGTTCCTCGGGGGTGCCTTCCGAGCGCCGGGCAGCCCCGCTGAGCAAGGGTGGGATCAGCACCGTGGTTGCCATCGACATGGCCACGATGGCGGTGTAGGCCCCCTCGCCCAGGACCCCGGTCGACAGCCCGACCGTGCCCACGATGATCTGCACGGTCCCTCGACTGTTGAGCAGCAAACCGAGGGCTACCCGGTCTGGGCCAGCTAGCCGTGCCCAGGTAGCGCCTAGGTACGAGCCGAGATACTTGGCGATCGCGCCGACCACTACCAGCAAGCCGAAGGCCAGCGCTACCGGGGTCCGCCCCAAGAGGAGGAAGTTGGCCTCCAGCCCGGCGGTGGCGAAGTAGAGTGGTGCGAAGAGGGCCGAGCTCAATTGCTCCAGCGTCCGGAAGGTCCCGCTCTGTCCGAAGCGGGAACGGCCCAAAACGACTCCGGCCACGAACGCTCCGAGGGCACCTTCGACACCTACTACTTGGATCAGGGCGGCCGCCGCCAGCGCGATCACCAAACTTAGCGCTAAGGATGCCTGCGGGGCCGTGCCATGTTTGGTCCCGACCCGCCGTCTCGACGAGCGCAACAGGCGGTCTACCAGGCGCTGCCCGAAGACGGCCAGCAGCGCACCCAGGAGGACCAGCCCGACCAGGACGCGGGGCAGCTGGGATGCGGCGTTCCCCCCTACCAGCCCCGTGGCGATGGCCAACAGGACAAAGCCCACCGAGTCATTCAGGGTGCCAGCCGCGAGGGCGATCTGACCGAAGTCCCGTCGCACCAGTCCCAGCTCACTCACGATCTTGGCCAGGACCGGCAAGCTGGAGGCGCCCATGGCGATGGCGATGAAGAGAGCGAAAGCCACCTGCCCACCGGCTGGCCCGCGCAGCGAACCGGGGACCACCAGTCCAACCACGAACCCAGCGGCCAATGGGAGCAGCAGACTTCCGGCCGAGACCGCCGCCGCCGGGCGGCCGAGCTGGCGGAGCAGGTCAAGGTCGGTATCGAAGCCGACGGTGAGCAGGAGCAGCGCCAAGCTGATCGTGGCCACCGAGAGCAGGAGAGCGGACTGGACCGGCTGCCCCGAAGGAAGGAACCAGTTGAAGCCAGCCGGCCATAGCGCCCCGAAGACGCTCGGCCCCAGAATCACCCCAGCTGCGAGCTCCCCGATCACCCGCGGCTGGCGCAGCCGAAGCGCCAGCGAGCCCAGCAGTCGGGCGGTCAGCAGGAGAACAGCCAGCTCGACCCAGAAGACCGACTGCTCCCGGGCGCTGAGAGGGAGCAGGCGGACTGGATCGAGAGCAGTCAACAGCGGCGGAAGTGCGAGGGGAGTGGAAAGCGTGAAAACCTCTCCGTCGTGGCCACCCGGGCGTGCCGTCGCTCAGAGCTTAACGGTGAGGCGATTTCGAGGTGAGGCTCACGCAGCTCAGGCGCTCAGATCTGGTGCCGGCCCGGTTCAAGTGGGAGGACGCTCGGGACCGCCAAGCCCATGCTGGTCCGGGTTGCCGGTGATGGGCCGACCACTTTGAGCTGAAGTAGAATCTCCGTGGTGCCGGTGGTTTCCGGGAATCACATCAGGCTCAGCTCGCCCGGCTGAAGGCGGGCGCCCCAGTCCGCACACTGCCGGAGGAGACCGAGGAGATGAAGGAGCCGGATTCGGGCGCAGTTTCTGAGACCGGAGAACCAGGTTCCGAGGCCGCAGCTCGGCATCGCCTCACCGCCAAGCAGTGGACTCGCTTTGAGGCCTATGCCGCCGAGATCTTCACCGCCCTGGGCATGGACCTGTCGACGCCCTCAACCAAGGAGACTCCCCGGCGCTTCATTCGGGCGATGTATGACTCCACCAGGGGCTATGAGGGTGATAGCAAGGTGCTGACCGTCTTCCCCACGGAGTGCCGTGGAGGGGCTGACTGCAAGATCAGCCAGATCATTGAGGGCCCGATTCCATTCTTCGCGCTCTGCGAGCACCACGTGCTGCCATTTCACGGCATGGCTCACATCGCCTACATTGCCCACGAACACATCGTGGGCCTCTCGAAGCTGACCCGACTCGTGCACCTATACGCTCGTCGATTCACGGTCCAGGAACGGATCGGCCAGGAGATGGCCGACTGGATGGTGGAGCACTTGGAGCCTCACGGAGTCGCGGTCCATCTCGAGGCGGCCCATCTCTGCACCCAGATGCGCGGCGTCCACGAGGAGCGTTCGCGAACCGAGGTCTCCTTCTGGCGGGGCGCCTACGAGAGCGATCCGGCCCTCCGCCAGGAGTTCCTGGGCAGGGTTTCGGGGCAGCGCTAGGGTGGCCGACCTGATCGTCGTTTGCGGTGCTGCCGGGGCGCTGGGGCAGGCGGTGGTCGCGGAACTTGCCGGCCATCGACTGGACGTGGCGGCGGTGGCCCGCCACCAGCCCGATCCGAATCTGGTCCCGGATCCAACCACCACCAGCCCTCTGCTGCACCGCTTGGGCGCCGATTTGAGCGACCCCGAGGACGTCGAACGGCTCTGGGCTGAGATTGACGAGTTGGGTCAAGTGGCGGCCCTAGTAAATCTGGTCGGCGGTTTTGCCGGAGGCGCGGTCACCAACACCGATGTGACGACTTACCGCTCCCTCATAGAGTTGAACCTGAGCACCACCTGGTGGGTGTGCCGGGCGGCCGCCAGGCGACTCTCGGGGCAGGGGAGGGGGGCGATTTTGAACGTGGGTTCCAGGACCGCGCTCCATGGCGGAGCGGGGGCAGCTGCCTACGCGGTGGCCAAGGCGGGAGTCCTCAAGCTCACCGAAGTTTTGGCTGCCGAACTGGCGCCTTCCCACGTCCGCGTGAATGCCGTTCTGCCGGGGGTGATCGACACCCCCGCCAACCGAGCATCGATGGGGAAAACAGCTCTGGCTGGGGCGGTGCCCCCTGAGGCTATTGCCAAGGTGATCAGCTTTCTGGTCAGCGAGCAGGCCTGGCCGATATCCGGCGCTGCGATTCCCGTGTACGGGTGGGGCTGAGCGTCCCGGTGCGTCCCCTGCAAACGCTTCTCGACATCAGCGCGGACTCCGGCTTTTATCCCTTCCCCACAGCTCTGACGGTCGCCCATGGCGGAGGCCTGGGGTTTCGGGAACCGATCTTGTTCGCGAACTTCGTGGCGACCCTGGATGGGGTCGTCGCCATCGATGAACTGGAGCACGTCGGCCAGATCATCAGCGGCGGCAGCGAGGGGGACCGGTTCATGATGGGCCTGCTGCGTGCCTGTGCAGACACGGTCCTGATCGGGGCGGGCACGCTGCGGGCCAGTCCCGACTCGGTGTGGACACCGGAAGCCGCCTGGCCGGAAGCCGCCTCGGACTATGCTCGTTTGCGAGCGGGACTGGGGCGGGCCCCACTGCCTCGGCTGGCGGTTGTGACCGCGAGTGGTGGTATAGACCTGACCCACCCCGGGTTGGCCGGCGGAGCTCTGATTCTGACCTCCGAGCTGGGACGAAGGCGCCTCCCCGGCCGTTTGCCAGACGGGTTCGACGTCGAGGTGCTGGGTGAGGATCGTGTCGAGTTGACCGAGCTGAGAGCGGCCCTTCTGCGCCAGGCGACAGGAGTCGTGCTTTCCGAAGCCGGGCCGAATCTGATGGGGCAGATGCTGGAACGGGGCCTGGTCGACGAACTCTTCCTCACACTCTCCCCGTTGATCGCAGGCGAGCCGGCCGGCTCCCGTCGGCCCGGGCTGGCTGCCGGGGCTAGTCTCTTGCCCCAGCGCCAAATGGCGGCGCGCCTGATTTCGGTGCGTCGGTAGGACCAGCACCTGTTCCTGCGCTACGACCTTGGCTCTGGACTCGACCCTGCCCCGCCCGGGCGGTTATCCGGTTAACCGGCCAGATCCGCAGGGCGGGGCCTCCCCACTGGGCGACCGCCTGCCCAGGCACCCTTCGTCGGGACCGGTCGGGCTGGTGATAGGCTCGATCCAGTGACTGGACTGCAATTCCCGAGTCGGCGGTGCCGCGCTAGCCTTATCGGGGCCGTGCTTGGGGCCGGCCTCGCGCTGCTCGGAGGGCCGGCGCCAGGTGCGTCCGTCGCAACGTCCGGGCCAGAACTTGCGGCCACCGCCACCGCCGGGGCCGCGTACACCGCCTTGGAGCCGACGCGACTCCTCGATACCCGCCTTGCGGGCGCCGCTCTGGGACCCCGGGGCAGCACCTCCCTGGCCGTTACCGGCGGAAGTGTCCCGGCCGATGCCACGGCCGTCGCGGTCAATGTGACTGTGACCGACACCACGGCGGCGAGCTACCTCACGGTCTACCCGGCTGGGGTCGCCCCGCCGATGATTTCCAATCTCAACTGGTCGCCGGGCCAGACGGTCGCCAACCTCGTGATCGTGCCCGTCGGGAGCGGCGGCGAGGTGGAGTTCTACAACTACGCAGGGAGCACTGACCTGGTGGTCGATTTGGAGGGCTACTTCGCCCCCGAGCTGACCGGGAGCACGGTGGGCGCATATCTGGCTCTGACCCCGGCCCGAATTGCCGATACCAGGGTCGGGAGCGGGTACCCAGCGGCGGGAACGCCGCTCGGCCCGGGCGCCTCCCTGGCAGTGCAGGTCGCCGGTGTTGGGGGCGTGCCGGCCACTGGGGTGTCGGCCGCGCTCCTGAATGTCACCGTCAGCAATCCGGCTGCTGCGGGTTATTTGACCGTCTTTCCCACCGGGCTCGCTCGGCCGACGGCTTCCAACCTCAATTGGGTCAAGGGCCAGACCTTGGCCAATCGGGTGGTGGTGCCCCTCGGCTCCGGCGGCCAGATAAGCCTATACAACCAGAGCGGCACCACCAACGTCGTGGTCGATGTGGACGGGTACTTCAGCTCCGGCACCGTGAGCAGCAACACCCTTAGTTTGTTCAGCGCCCTGAGCCCGGTGCGGGTCCTGGATACGCGCCAGACCAACAGCCCCCTTGGCGCGGCCGCCAGCGTCACCGTGCAGATGGGCGGGGTGGCTGGGATCGCCGCTAGTGCCAGCGCCGTGGTGGCCAACGTGACCGCGACCGACACCACGGCCGACAGCTACCTCACGGTCTATCCAGGTGGGCCGCCGCCTCTCGCCTCCGACCTCAACTGGAGCGCGGGTGAAACCGTTCCCAATCTGACCGTGGCAGGGCTCAGCGCCAGTGGCACGCTCTCGATCTACAACCACGCCGGCAGCGTTGCGGTTGTGGTCGACGTCTTCGGGTATTTCAGCCCGGTAGGCTCCGGCTCCACCAGTTCGACGACCCCTACGATAGCTTCTGCGAACTGGTCGGGCTACGAAGTTGGTGATGGGCCGTACACGTCGGTGGCGGGCACCTTCACGGTGCCGGATCTGGCCCCGAGCGGCACCTACAGCGCCATGGCGGAGTGGGTCGGGATTGACGGGGCGGCCAACAGCTCCCTGATTCAGGCGGGAGTGGGGGAGTCCTATGACCCCACTACCAACCTGGTGCAGATTCAGCCGTGGTGGGAGATTTTGCCAGCTCCCGAGACCCCGATCACCAGCCTCACGGTGGTGCCAGGCAACACCGTGACGGTAGCCATATCGCAGTCCAGTGCCAGCACCTGGACCATTCAGGTCACCAACGACAGCACGGGCCAGAGATTCGCCACCGACCAGTCCTACACAGGACCGCTCTCGTCGGCCGAGTGGATCGTGGAGGCTCCCACGGTGAGCTCCAGCGGTGCGGTGGCCGCCCTGGGCGCCTACAGCCCGAACATAACCTTCACGGGCCTTCAGTCGGTCGGCACCTCGCTGGGGACAACCGCGGTGGTGATGGAGCAGTCCGGCCAGGTGGTGTCGGTGCCGTCAGCCCTCACCGCGGTTGGCTTCACCGTCGCCTATGGGAGCACGACTCCCGCCGCTCCGTAGCAGCTCTGGCGCTAGCGGCCGGACCTAGCGGCGCCGTTGGCTGGGCAGGGGCCGCGTGGCCCGGCAAGGCGGCCACCGAAGGATGCGCCCGGCGGGTCCGGGCCAGTGGCCATCTGGCAGCCAGGCGTGGCGTTGGCGAGCCGGGTCCTCACGGGGGGGCAGCGCCTAGCGCGGGACCGGTTCCGACCCCGGCCGGGACAGTCTGGGCGGCCGACCCCGGCGGCGGCCAGGGTCTACGCGGCGGGGCTGGTTGGAGTCAGGGAGTGGGCGCCCCCGCTCCCTCCGCGAGCGCCTGCGCCCAAGTGAAGTCGTAGCTGAGCGAGGCCGCTGGAACCAGCGCGTACTCCAGGTCGCAGTTGGAGAGGAAGGTCATCGAGGTGTTGGGGACGCAAGCCGCCCCGGCTGCCCACACGTAGCCACCGGGAGCGATCAGGGGCGCTGCCGCAGTGTTGGCCAGGATGTCGTTGCGATGCACCCAGCACCCTGCGGATCCGCTGCTGCTGCAGTCGACGTTGAAGGACCCGGGGCCGTCGTTGTACATCCAGTCGAAGTCGGAGGCGAGCGGTCCATAGTCCTCGGCCCAGTTCCCAAAGCTGGCGATGACGCCGGGCAACTGCTGGCTCTGAGGGTCCTGCGCGGCCTGGGCCCCGGCCAGGGCGTTGGCGTCTGCCTCGGTGGCCATGCCCGAGATTGGGGGCAGGCCTCGGGCGAGGCGCTCCTCATTGGTGACTATGAACAGCTGCTGAGCCAGTGGCAGGCTGTAAAGGGCGCTGGGCCATACCAACGGGCCCAGTCCCTCGCTCGCTAGCGCGGAGTCGATGTTGGCGATCTCCACTTGCTCACAGGTGAGGGAGGCGTAGCCGGCCTGCCAACAGCTGGCCATGAAAGAGGAGCTGAGGTTGGTCTGAGGGTCGGTGGTGGGGCCGGAGGCTCCAGTAGGGCTGCCCGAGGTCGGAGAGGGGTCGGTCGGCGTAGTCGGGGCGGCGCTGGAGAGCTGAAAGGCGGTTGAGGTTTGGAACTGGGGCACGGTGTACGGCCCGTCGCTGACCCAGGCCAGGACGTAGTAGGTACCTGCGGGCTTGCCAGAAGTCTGCCAGGTCCATGTGGGGCCGACCCAGGCAGCTTGCAGGGCCCACGGCCCAGAGCTGCTGGGTCCGATGAAGTACGAGTACTCAGGGGTTGAGTTCGCCGGGCAGGTGCTGGAAGCCGAGATCGTGACCGTCCCACCCGAGATCGCCGATCCCGCCGGGCTGGTGGCCAAGGTGAGGCCCGTACAGGTGGTGGGGACCGCCGCGGTGGTGAGGACGCTGGCCTGCACCTGGGGGACTGTGTAGGGGCCGTTGCTGGCCCACACGAGCACGTACTTGGCGCCGATGGAGCTGGACGGCTGCCAGGTCCAGCTTGAACCAATCCAGGCCGCTTTGAGGGTCCAGGGACCAGACGATGTCGGTCCCACGAAATATGAGTACTCAGGGTTGCTTCCCGGAGCGCAGGTGCTGTTGGCGCTTACCGTGACTGACTGACCCGGCGCCGTAGTCGCTGGGTTGGCTTGTAGGGAAAGAGCGGTGCAGGTAGAAGGTACCCCGTCGTAGACCTCAGTTGAGCTCTGGACTTGGGGCACGGTTGTGGGGCCATCACTAGCCCAAGCGAGCACCTGGTAGGCCCCAGGCAGGGCTGGAGCGGTCCAGGTCCATGAGGGACCTATCCAAGCTGCCTGCAAGGTCCAGGGACTGGACGGGCTGGGCCGGGTGAAGTAGGAGTACCTCACCACCACACTCGGGGGGCAGGTGGCGTGAGCCTGGAAGGATATGACCTTGCCCGGGAGAGGAGAGGGCGGGGTGGAAGTGAGAGTGACGCTGGTGCAGGCCGGCTGCGCCGTCGTCCCAAACTCGACCCCCATTGCCTGCTGGACCTGAGGTACAGTCAGGGACCCATCGGTCGCCCACACCAAGAACTGCGCGGGACCAGAAGCACCGCCAGGCGCCACGAAGTCCGGCCCTCCCCAGCCCCGCACGAGGGTCCAGGCCGAGGCTTGACCGGGACGGCTGAAGAAGGCGAACTCAGGGGTCGTGCCGCACATGGCGGCAGCCGCGAGTGGTACCGCCTGCCCCGCCGGCGAGGCGGTGGGGCCGTTCAGGGTCACGCTGGTGCATGGGCCCGGGCTGGCCGCGCGAATCGTGGGCAACAGACCGGGCCCCAAGGCCGCGCCCACGGCCGCCAGGGCGCCGGCGCTGAGCGTGCTCACGGCGAGCTGCAGTCCGAGTTTCAAGTGGGAGGGTGCGTAATGCATAGGTCCACCGCGATCCTAGGTCCCTGCCTTCCAGCCACCAGTGATGGTTCGTGAACGGCTGCCTGACGTTTGCGCAACGGTCGCTTCTCCCCGCGGGCCCGGGAGCGAGGTCGCTCCGGACACAGGCATGGGCTAGGCCCCGTTCCCAGTCCCGACGCCCCCAGTGGGCCCGGCTCCTGTGGTCGGCCGCGAGCGCGGCCTGAGATGGCACAGCTTGCGATTTCAGCCCGGAAGTCGTAGGCTCAGCCGACCGGTTGCCGGCAGATGCCCATGGAGGTGTTGGGAAGATGCAGCTTCGCGCTCGCAGTCAAGTTCCATCTCCGTGTCCCCCGACGGATCGGATGGCGCTCGCCCCGGTGGAGGAAGGTCCCGACTGAGACCTCTGGGCGAGCCCTCTCTTTTTTGGAGGCGGTGGCTTGTCCAGTTCTCATCTGTTCGACCCTGAATTCGCGGAGCTGGCCGACCTGGGCTGGACTCCAGCCCTGGCGGAGGCATTTGAACGGGTGGCGGTATCCGACGTACGCCCGGGACGGATCGCGCGCGTGGACCACGGACGGAGCACGGTGCTGGTGCCGCACCCGGTGCGGGCCCGCAACCAGCTCCACCTGGTGACCGCCGGCGATTGGGTGGCGCTGGGGCCGTCTCAGACCGGGCCAGACCGTTTCGAGGTGACGGCTGTGCTCCCCAGGCATAGCGCCTTCAATCGTTTGCAAGTCGGCCACACCCAAGCCCAGGCGGTGGCGGCAAATCTGGACGTGGTTCTGATCGCCGCCAGCCTGGACCGGGAGTTGAACCTTCGGAGTCTGGAGCGTTATTTGGTCATGGGTTGGGAGAGTGGTGCGACCCCGGTGGTGGTCCTGACCAAGGCCGACTCGCGAACCAAAGACGCTGTGGACTACGCCGTGGGCGAAGCTCGGACGGTTGCTCTCGACGCCGAGGTGGTGGCGGTGAGCGCCATCTCGGGAGTGGGGATGGCCCAGCTCTCGGGTCGGTTTCTGAGGCCGGGGAGAACCATTGGAGTGGTGGGTCCCTCGGGCGCCGGAAAGTCGACCTTGGTGAACTGGTTTATCGGGAGCTTCGAGATGGCGACCGGTCCGGTTCGCTCCGACGGCAAAGGACGCCACACAACCAGTCATCGGCAGCTACTGGTTCTGCCTGGGAGGGGCATCTTGCTCGACACTCCTGGGCTTCGCAGCCTAGGCCTCTGGCTCGTCTCTGACGGGGTCGACCGGGCCTTTGCCGACCTGGCGGAGCTGGCCACTCAGTGTCGCTTCAACGACTGCGGCCACACCCAGGAGCCGGGCTGTCGCGTGCTGCGCGCGGTTTCCGAGGGGACCATCTCGGCGGCCCGTCTGGACGCTTGGCGCAAGCTGGCGAGGGAGGCGAGCTCGGTTGCAGCCCGCCAGGGAGACCTGGCGGAGCAGCGAGCCCAGAGGCAACGGTGGAAGGCACTCGCCCGGGAGCAGCGCCGTCAGCCCCGCAGCTGAGTCGGAGAAGCGCTCGCAATCCCTGGTGGCGCACCTGGCTTGGCGCCCGATCGCTCTGGCGGCGTCCAAGACTCAGCGAGGCTAGACTCGCTAAGCAAGGTCATCGTCTGAGTTTTCTGTACCAGTGACAGAATGCCATCGGCGATTGCCAAATTGACAGGAGGTCGCTTCATGATCGGAGAGAAGATTCAGCACTTTCAAGGCAAGCACAGTGACCTAGGTCAGCTCCAGGGGCAGATCGAGGAGTACCTCAAAGGGGACGGCTTCAAGGTCCAGACCTCTGCGCCCAGCGTCCATGGCACCTTGATCCAAGCCAAGAAGGGGGGCTTCCTGCAGGGGATAATCGACGCGGACCGCGCCCTGACGATCCTAATTGACGGCGAGTCCGACGACTTCACAGTCCGCACTGGGGTCGGCAAGTGGCTGGAGCATCTGGGAGTGGCGGCGGTCGAGACCCTGCTGCTCTCTGAGCTCTTCTTGGTGGTGGACGTGGCCGAGATGGCGTGGAACGTCGAAATCGAGGGGAAGCTGGCCAAGAAGGTGGCTGAACTGGTTGGCTGATGGTGAGGAGCTGTCTCGGCGTGGGTCAGGATCGCGCCCTGATCCGCGCCGGAAGTCCACCCGTCTGGCATTGGGTGGGTGCGCGGTTGGCGGCCGGGAGCGCTAAAGTTCGGAGCTGGCTCGACGGCGGGTAGCCCCGCTGCCCACCACCGATTTCGGCAGGAGGGTGAAGACCATATGCGTGGCGCCGGGACCTTTGCAGCGCAGCCGGTTGGCGGGTTGGCAGCCGGTGACGGGCCGATGGAACTGGCGGCCGAAGCCAAACCCGACAGTGAGATGCCCAGCTCCAGTAGGAGCGCGGTCCGCGACCGGAAGGCGCGTGAGCCAGCGCCAGCGATCGTCACTGGTAGGTGGTGGGACAACCCGAGGGGTCGAGCCACGGCGGCCTGCCAGGAGGGACCCGGTCCGCGGGATGGGGCTGTCCTTCGGTATCGGACCGCCTCTTCGGGCTACTTCGCCCGAGGTTCCCTGATCGAAGGCACGGGGCGACCCGGTGGCTGCGCTCCGGGGCCGGTTGTCTGACATGCCTCGCACCTCCACCTCGGCGGCCGCCCAGGCCACCAGACCGCCTGGCTTATTCGGTGTCCAGCCGCGCTGGGGCAGAGACTTCGATGATCTGTCCCATGAATGGCGGCGTCTCTTCGCCGAAGTATTGGGCACATTCATGTTGGTTCTGGCCGCCGCCGGAGGTCCGGTCGTGGCGAGCTTCAGCCACGGTCTGGTGAGTCAGGTGGCCTACGTCTCTGCACCCGGCCTGATGGTGATGGCGATCATCCTGTTCATGGGGCTGGTGTCCGGCGCCCACCTGAATCCCGTGGTCAGCGTCGCTTTCGCACTTCGCCACGAGTTCCCCTGGAAGCGGATCCCGGGCTACCTACTGGCCCAGGTGCTGGGTTCCGTCCTGGCCTGCTTGCTGCTGTGGGCGCTGGTCGGGAAGGTCGGCATGCTCGGCGCCACCGAGCCGGGCCGGGGCATCAGCGATCTTCAGGCGATGGGGATGGAGGCGGCACTGACGCTGGGTCTGGTGAGCACCATCCTGGGAACCGCGTCCGGGGCTCAGAACGTGGGCGGGTTGTCGGCGCTGGCTGTCGGCGGCTACATCGCCCTCGCCGGCCTCTGGTCCAGTCCCATCAGCGGAGCCTCCATGAACCCAGTGCGGTCGTTCGGTCCCGACCTGGTCATGGGCAACTTCTCCCACTATTGGGTGTATCTGGTCGGACCCCTGCTCGGTGCTTTAGCGGCCGTCGGGTCCGCTTATGTACTGCGCGGAAGGGGTGGTGACGTGATGGCTGCGCGGGCGGCGCAGGGTGCCCTCGACGCGGCGGTGGCCGAGGCCCGTTCAGAGGCGAAGCAGGCATAGGTGGAGGATCCCGCGGCCGGAGCTGATCCCAGCCGCTGGGACTCTCCGAGCCAGGGGCAGCCATTGCCACCAGCAAGGAGGATAGGCGAGGTGAGTCGTAAAGAGCATTGGCAACCGGATCCCGAGCCCCACGACTACCCGGCGGCGGCAGATTACCTCTCGATCCTGTTGCCACCCAAAACCGCGGAGGAGCTTGTCAACAGATTGAAGGACGCTCCCCTCAGCCATCGGAAGGCCAAGGATCTGCTGCGGGCCAGCCGGCTGGCGCTGCTGCCAGCCAAGGACCCTGAGGTTGTCCGTGACCTCAAGAAGGTTGACCGTGGAGAGCGCTTATCACCGGTCCTGCTGATTCGCGGCGACCTCACCACCGATGCGCCCTTGACAGTGGCAGATGGGTATCACCGCATCTGCGCCAGCTACCACCTGAACGAGGATGAGGACATCGCTTGCCGGATCGCCGATTGGCCCGGTCGAACCCGGGCGGCCAAGCTGCCGGGCGTCTGACCGGACCGGGCTGAGGTGTTGCCAGTGCCCGACCGGCTGGCGGCCTTCGCTGCGGTGGCCGTGGTCCTAGTTCTGATTCCGGGGCCAAGTGTGCTGTTCATCGTGACTCGCGCGGTCACCCTCGGCCGGGCGGCAGCCTTGACCACGGTCCTCGGCAACACCAGCGGTCAGTACCTCCAGGTGACGGCCATCGCGCTGGGGCTTGGAGTCCTGATTGAGCGCTCCCTGTTGGCGTTTTCCATTGTCAAACTGGTGGGAGCTTTGTATCTGGTGGTTTTGGGGGTGCGGACGTTCCGTCACCGTCATCGGCTCGGGGCCCAGCTGACCACCCAGCGGGCTTCGATTCGACCTCGGCGAGTCTTCGGGGATGGGTTGGTGGTCGGAGCCACCAACCCCAAGACGGGGGTGTTCTTCGCTGCCGTGCTGCCCCAGTTCGTGGTCCGCTCCCAGGGGGCGGTCGCGCTCCAGATGCTGGCGCTGGGGTTGGTATGGGTCGGGGTCGCCCTGGTGTTCGACAGCGCCTGGGGCCTGTTGGCGATCCGGGGGGCTCGCCTGATTGGCAAATCGCCGCGGCGGACCGCCACCCTGGGAGCCGTCTCGGGAGCCGTAACCGCGGGGCTAGGAGTGGGCCTGGCACTGAGCGGCAACCGCAGGTGATCGCTCCGAGGTGGGCGGCAGGGGAAGGTGGCCCGGCAAGCCCCCACGTCTTAGCATGAGCGCTCATCCCAGTGCCTGACGAGACCGTCCCAACGGCGGAGGGGGATCTACTTTGGGAGCCCTCGGTGGAGCTGCTGCGCACCTCCCGACTGACTGGGTATCGGGACTGGCTGAAGTCCACGCGCGGTCTTCAGTTCACGACCTACCCAGAGCTGTGGGAGTGGTCCACCAGCGAACCAGGCGCCTTCTGGGAGAGCATTTGGGAGTTCTTCTCCGTTCGATCCCACACTCCCTTCCAGGTGTCCCTTGGCGATCGATCCATGCCCGGAGCCCACTGGTTCGAGGGCTCGACACTCAACTACGCGGAGCACGCGCTGAAGTCGGCCGAGCCCGGCCCGGACTCAGTTCTCGCGGTCTCGGAGCTGGGGGAGCACAGCCGCCTCAGCGGTTCGGAGCTCCGGCGCCAGGTGGCGGCTGTTGCGGCCCACCTCCGGGAGTCCGGGGTCGGGGTGGGGGATCGGGTTGCCGCCTATCTGCCCAACATCACGGAGGCGCTGGTGGGGTTCCTCGCCACGGCCAGCATCGGCGCGGTGTGGTCCAGCTGCTCTCCTGACTTCGGCGAGCAGGCGGTGCTGGACCGCTTCCGGCAGATCGAGCCGGTCGTCCTGCTGGCGGTCGACGGCTACCGCTATGGGGGTCGGGAGTTCGATCGCAGGCAGGTCGTGAGCCGTCTGCGGGAGGGCCTCCCGAGCGTGACCGAGGTGATCGAGGTGCCCTATCTGTTCCCCAACGGTGCCGCCTTCATCGCTGGCTCCTCCCGGTGGGAGTCCGTGGTGGCGAGGGACGCTGGGCTACAGTTCGAAGCGGTTCCCTTCGACCACCCCCTCTGGGTGCTCTACTCGTCCGGAACTACAGGGCTGCCGAAGGCAATAGTCCACAGTCACGGTGGAATCCTCCTGGAGCACTTGAAGGCGCTGGCCCTTCATGCCGACCTGGGCTCTGGGAGTCGGTTCTTCTGGTTCACCACCACGGGTTGGATGATGTGGAACTACCTGGTCGGGGGCCTGCTGGTGGGAGCGACCGTCATCCTCTATGATGGCAGCCCCAACCATCCGGGGCCGGATCGCCTCTGGCGGCTGATCGAGGAATTGCGGATCACTCATTTTGGCACCTCGGCCGGACACATCGCAGCTTCGATGCAGGCGGGCCTGAGGCCGCGGCGGGACCTGGATCTCAGGTGTCTGCGCTTTCTAGGGTCCACCGGCTCGCCTCTATCTCCAGCCGGGTTCGACTGGGTCTATCGCGAAGTCAAGCAGGATCTCTGGCTCTCCTCCCTGAGTGGCGGCACCGACCTCTGCACCGCCTTCTTGCTGGGTAGCCCATGGCTGCCGGTGCGCAGTGGAGTCATCCAGTGCCGGGGCTTGGGTGCGCGGGTGGAGGCCTTCGACCCATCTGGCGGGGTCTTGATCGACGAGGTCGGCGAACTCGTCATCACGGAGCCGATGCCGTCCATGCCGATCTACTTCTGGGGAGACGGCGACGGTACCCGGTACCAGGAGAGCTACTTCGCCACCTATCCCGGAGTCTGGCGCCATGGGGACTGGATCAAGATCCGCGCTGACGGGGGAGTGGTCATCTACGGCCGATCCGACTCCACCATCAACCGCCATGGGGTCAGGATGGGAACCTCCGAGATCTACCGAGCGCTGGAGGCGATGCCGGAGATCCT
>JABEUU010000152.1 GCA_013044295.1 Candidatus Dormiibacterota bacterium | reverse complement strand
GGGGCTGTACGGAACGATCCCGATCTTGAGCCGGCGGGCTGTCGCCAGCACCTCGGTCTCGATGTCCCGGGTCCACAAGGACCACTCGCTCTGCAGCGCGCTGATGGGGTGGGTGGCCGCGGCCCGCTCCAGCGAGTCGACACTGGCTTCGGAGAGGCCCAGGTAGCGCACCTTTCCCTCTTGAACAAGCTCGGCCATCGCACCCACCGTCTCCTCGATTGGGACGGTGGCATCCACGCGATGCTGGTAGTAGAGATCTATGTGGTCGACACCGAGCCGCTGCAACGACTGCTCACAGCACTCCCTCACGTACGCCGGCCGGCCGCAGATCGGCGTGGCCCCGGGGGAGTCCTTCCGGATTCCGAACTTGGTGGCCAGAACGACACCGTCGCGGCGGCCGGCGAGAGCACGTCCGAGCAGCCGCTCGTTGTGGCCATCGCCGTAAGCGTTGGCGGTGTCCAGGAAGAAAACTCCGAGTTCCAGGGCCCGGTCTATGGTCGCCAGTGACTCGGGTTCATCGGCCGAACCGTAGGACTGCGACATGCTCATGCAGCCAAGTCCCACCGCGGACACAACCAGGCCCTGGTCACCCAGCCGACGGGTCGGAAATGAAGCTGCAGCCACGTGGGTACTCTAGCCGACGCCGGGACCGGGCGGTCACCGGCACTAGAGGTGCCGGGTTTGGCCCTGGCGCGGGTGAGGCGGCAGCCAGGGGAGACATCGCCCGGTTGCCGGCCTCGCTTCGACTCCGGGCCGACACCTCCAACTGTGGCCCCGAGCGAAGCTATACTCGGCCACGGTCCGGCCGGGCCCGAGATGGGCCACGTGACGGCGATCACGGGATGCCCGGTCGCCACCTGGAGGGGATGTCACGATCCATTTCGCCTTCGACGACCAGATCGCCTCTCAGGCTGACGCTGTCGCGGCAGCGCTGGAGTCGGTTGAGGTCCCGGCTTTGGACCCCGCACGGCCGATCCTCTTCTGCGGAATTGGGACTTCCCTGCATGCCTGCCGGGTGGCCGCCTACTGGACCCACGAGCTCTCGCAGGGCAGGCTTAGGCCGCTGGCCGTGGAGTCTCATGAGCTCGCCCTCCACGGGCCAATCCAACCGGGCGACCAGCTGGTGGTGGTGTCCCATCGAGGGAGTAAGCGGTTCCGTTGCCGTTGAGTGAACTCTAGTAAGCCCACAGCTCTGGCACCCCTCGCGGGGTTCTTCCCCCATTGCTGGGTTCGGTTCTGGCCTCACCGCGAACCGCCCGCGCCGAAGCGCTGGTCTTACGTTCACTCCTCCGGTGCCGGGTGACCCGGCATCTGAGCCGCCGCCTGTACCGTCCGAGGACGGCCCGGGAACGAACGGGGCCGTGGCTCCAACTGAGCCACAACTGGCATGGTCCGGCCAGTCGCGGAGGTTTTGGGCCGCGCTGACATCCCTGTCGACCAGTTCCCCGCTGACCGCGCACACCAGCATCTTGTCGAGCTTGTGCTTGGCGACCAATCGGCAACCACAGCCGTGGTGCACCTGGCTGGAGGGAAACCGGCGATCAGCTAAGTCGAGCTTCGACCCGGCTCGCTCGACCTTGTAGGCGAGCATGGGTCGGATTTGACCCAGGGCGGTGTCGCTGACCGAGCGACGGAATGCCCTTCTACCCATGCTCTTCTTCATGGCGGCGAGATCGAGATCTTCGACCACGACCTCACTGTAAGTGTCCACCAGCCAACGCGTGAACTGGTGGTGGGACGCCAGGCGCAGGTTGACGCACCTGCGATCGAGACGGGCGAGCTTGGCTTTCGCCGCCCGATGACCGTGAGATCCGGGGATGCACCGGGAAAGCTGCTTGCCCGTCCGGCGCCGCTCAGCCAGGCTGGCTCGCAGGGGCGCCGGGTTGGGGAAGATCGTGATGGCGCCATCGGTGTCGGCGACGGTGGCGAGATCTCTCATCCCGAGATCGACTCCGGCTCTCGATCCCGCCTGCGCCGGAGCACTGGAAGGACTCACGACCTTGGTCCGCACCGCATAGTTCACCGCCACGAACAGCCGGCCCCATCGCTCGGAAAGAGTCATGGAGATCAGCCGGGCGTTGCCCTTGGCAAGGTGGCGCTCGACCCGGCGGGTGTTCTCCTTTGAGCGCAGCGGGCCGATGACCGGGACGACAATGGTCCTGCGGTCGGGCTCGAAGCGCATCGCCCCGGTGCTGAAACGCACGCGTGGCTGATCGCGATTGCGGGACTTGAACTTGGGGAACCCGACCTTGCGCCCCTTGCCTTGCTTGGACGTTGACCAGTTCGCCAGCGCCTGCACGAGATCCGCGATTCCCGAGGCGTAGCACTCCTTCGAGTTCTCGGCCCACCACGGGGCCACCTCGTCGTTGACCTGGTTCCAGCGCTGGCGCAGAGCCTCTAGCGTCCAGGGCACCGACTGGTGCTCCGGATCGGCCTGCTTCGCGTCCATGTCGGCCTTCACCTGTGCCAGCGCCTAGTTGTGCGCGTACCGTCTGGCCCCGAAGTGAGACCGCACCCGGGGAGGTTCCTGGGGCCACTGCACCTCGAAGCGCGCCCCCGTCACGGTCCAGCCAGAGGGCGCCTGCACTCCGTCGTGGGTGAAGAGACCGAACAAGACGGTGACGGCCTCGACCGCCGCCCGGTGCGCCTCGAAATCGCCGGTGAGCCTCACCCGGCGCGAGAGCTTTCCCGGCTCCTTGGCAGGCAGATGCGCCCCCCCGGTGACCGCGGCGATCCTCGCCGCTTCCTTGGCGGTGCGGGCCTCCACTATGACGCCAGCATCTACGCACACCATGGTGGTCATTGGTCGCATCCTATCCCGGTCACCGCGGGGGTTAATCGCGCCGCCCGATTCTTCGCTGCCCGGCGGCCGTAGAGGCGGGTGCACAGTGAGGTAAGAATCTCGGTCACGTCCAGGACCAGATCGTCGTCGACCTCGGCGGGTCCACCACCAGCAGCCGGCGTCCCGGCGCGGACAGCGCGGCCTCCACGTATTCCGCGCCGAAGCGGGCAAACCGGTCCCTGTGCTCGACCACGATCGTCGCCACTGCAAGGATGGGATCTAGTCATCCCGCAACAGAGCCAGGAACCTGCGCCGTTTGCCGTTGAGCGCGGAGCCCACCTCTGTCACCACCCGGCTCACCGAGAGCCCCTCGCCCACGCCGTGACACGGGCCACCTGCCGGTCGAGGTCAGCGCGCTGGTCCGCCGACGAGACTCGGGCGTAGACGGCCACTCTGCCGACTGCCGCGGATGAGCCCGGAGCGTCGACCAGGAAAAGGCCCCCGACCCGGCGCGCCGACACCGGCAGCTTCCCATCCCGGAACCGCCGGTATGCGGTCACCGGGTGAATGCCTTGCACTCGCGCCCATCCCTTCAAGTTCATCAGCGCTCACTTTAGCGCATCGTACGAGCACCTGTTCGCAACCCCGCAGCCGGCGAGCAGCGCGGCTAGCCCAACTGCCGCCAGGTCAACAGCGAGGCCGCCACCTCTTCGCCATCCGCTCTCAGGCATGTGACTTACACGCCGGAGCTCGGGCGGCCAACGTCCATCGCCGGTGGTGAATTCTGATCAGCGCTCCTGATCCACTGCTGGCACGCCCGCGCAATAGTGCGGCCAGCGGGTCCCCATAGACGACCGACCCGGTCCCGCGGTCACTCCCCGTGGCGGCGGCGATGCCGGCGGCGCAGTCCTCTCTCCCAGCGAGCTGGTCCAGCTGCCTCAAGGCTGGGTGGTCCCTCGGCGTCGCCCGTGCGGGTGCCGCTGGCTTTCACCCTGACCGTTATCTCGCCCATGATGGCTACGCAGGTAACCCGAATGGTGGGCGAGCCGGGCAGCGGGCGCGCGTCGCCTCCGCGCAGCTCCTTGCTGCCCATGATCGCGATCCCCGAGATGTCGACGTCGATGCCCTCGGGAACGATGACCGTTATCTCTCCCATCAGGGTGACGGCCAGGATGTGGCTGTCCCGGCTCGCCACTTCGGCCTGGCGCAGGTCGAGAACACACTCACCCATGACGGCCACCGCCTGGGATGAGGCGCCCAGGAGCCAGCGTCCCCGGCGCATGGTCGAACCCATGATTGACACAAACCACGAACTGCCCCGGCGCCGACTTGACGCCACCTGGAGGTCGGGGCGCCTGAGGTCGGCCACGATCTCGGCGAGCTCAGCAAGAGTTCTAGCCCCCAGGGCGCGCTCGAGTCGGTTCGAGAAGTCCTCCAGTCCCAAGCGCCCGTCGCTGCAGGCGTCGCTGAGGCGATCCACCGCCAGGTCGCGGTCGCGGTCTGATGCCAGCGTTTGCACGCCTGGCGGGTCAGTTGAGAGCTTGGGGAGAGTTGGGTTCGGCTCCATCGCCACCGCGTGAGTGTAGACCGACCGCAGCAGTCGAGTCGGGAGGACCAGGGCCGGCCCTTCGAGCAGCCAAGGTCGCCGCAGGATCGCAGCCGGTGCACAACTGCCGGTGGACCCCGTCGCCGCTACTGGGCTGGGTGTGGGCTTCGGCCCCGGGGTGGATGTTCCAAGTCGCGCCAGCCGCCCACCCAGCGGGTTCGCCACGAGGCCCGAGCCGCGGCGCGATACTCAAAGTCCGATTGCTCAGCAATCCAGCCCATGCGCAGGGGGAGATGCCCATGCCCGATCCGGCCTCGGCCCGCGACAGGCACTCCGGGCGGCGGCTGCGCCTGGCTCGGCTAGCGGGCGGGCTCTCGCAAGCCGATCTGGCCAGAGCCTGCGGGCTCAGCCGTCAGGCGGTGGTTGGGGTGGAGGCGGGCGATTGGTCGCCATCGTTGAGTGTCGCCTTGAAGATGGCCCAGGTCTTGGGACGCACCGTGGAGCAGCTCTTCGGCGAGGAGGCGGTCGACAGGCCGGTGGCGGCGAGCCTGCTTGAGCCCCCCATGTCGGATCCCACTCGCGCTCACCTGGTCGAGGTCTTCGGCCGCTGGGTGGCGCTGCCGCTGCAGGGCGAGCGGACCGGCACCCAGGGCTTCGACGCCGCCTCGGGGGCGATCGTCGGCTCCGGAGCGACCAGCTGGCGGCCCGACGGAGTTCGGGCGGTGGTTGTGGCCGGTTGCGATCCCGCCCTGCCTCTGCTGCGGGCGGCTCTACCTCTGGGACCGCCCCGGTGGGAGCTCGCCTGGTGGTCCTGCGGCAGCGCGGCTGCTCTGGATCTGCTGGGGCGAGGGCTCGTCCATGCGGCTGCAGTTCATCAGCCGGTCGGGACCAGGGCCCAGCTGCCATCGGCCCAGCGTTTCACCAGGATCGGATTCGCCAGCTGGAGGGAGGGCTTCCTGCGGCGCCCCGGCGCGGGGGGCAGGTGCCTGGAGGACTTTGTCTCCCAGCGGCAACGCCTGGTCAACCGCGAGCCGGGAGCCGAGGCTCGCACCCTGCTGGATTCCGAGCTCGGGCGACTCGGCGCTCCGGCCACCGAGGTGCTTGGGTACGGGAGCCAGGTCGGCGGACACCTGGCTGTCGCCAGCGCCGTGGCGGCCGGGACAGCCGACTTCGGGGTGGCGACCGAGCCGGTGGCGGTGGCCTTCGGTCTGGAGTTCCTGCCCCTCACCGTCGAGGAGAGCGTGATCCTGGTGGCCAGAGACCGACTCGACAGCGCCGAGATGGCGGCTCTGTTGGGGGCTCTGGGGCGAGCCGAACTCAGACGCCAGCTCCTGGCCGTAACTGGATACGAGCTGGAGATCCTCGGCGAGGCCCTCTGAGGCGGCCTCCCACAGAGCGAGTCAATGGGACCCCGGCAGACAGGTGGACGCCGGGCAAGCCGACACCAGGACCCGACGCCTGGCTCGATCAACCCGATCCAGCGGCCCGGCCGGCGGACTCCGGAGCCGCCAGCGACGGCCGAACCAGACAGCATCGATGGGCCCGACCGGAAAGTTCCTCGGTGCCCGCCCAACTAGCGTAAAGCAAGCACGGCTGTCGTAGAGCCGCTACACTCGGCGGATGCGGAACCAGTGGAGGGTTTTGACCGCCAGCGTGGCCTCGAGCGTCACGCTCTTGACTCTGGCCGGCTGCGGTCCCGCGGCCGCCACCACGGCCACCGTGAAGCCAGGTCTGGCCAGCGTGGCCAGCGCCGGCTCGCTGCAACTGCTGATGGACAAATACCTGGGGCCGTCCTTCATCAAGGCGACGGGCAACCAGTACCAGAATCAATCGGCGGGGAGTCAGGGTCTAGCCCAGGAGATCGTGGCTGGGGAGATCACCCCCAACGTGTTCATCCCGATTGGGGCGGCCCCGATGCAGCTGCTGGAACCCAAGTTCACTAAGTGGGCCGTGCAGTTTGCGGCGAGTCCGCTGGTGGTTGCCTACTATCCCAAGGGGCCGCACGCCGCCGAGCTGGCGAAGATTGCCAAGGGCCAGCTGCCCATCCAGGACCTCTTCACACTGATGGCGACTCCGGGGTTCAGGCTGGGCCGGACCAATCCGGCAGTTGACCCTCAGGGGCAGGGGTTCATCGAGATGGTCCATTTGGCGGAGAAGTATCTGAGGGTGAGCGCCGCCACCGCCTACGCCGACCTGGGCGGGTCCCATGGGAGTTCGCAGATCTTCTCCGAAACCGGCCTGGAGCCGACGCTCCAGGCTGGCGAGCTGGATGCGGCCAGCGCCTTTCTTCCCCAGGCGGTCCAGCTCGGTCTTCCCTACGTGGCGTTACCTGACCAGATCAACTTCGGAAGCCCCAAGGACTCGGCGATCTACCAGTCCGCCTCGCTTGAGCTCTCCACCGGGCAGGTGGTTCACGGCTCCCTGCTCGACCTCGAAGCCTCGGCGCTCAATGTGGGCGGCAGCCCCTCGGCCGCCGCCGCATTCGTGAGATTCCTACTCAGTGCCCAGGCCCGGCGCATCCTCACCAAGGAGGGGTACACGACACTGCCGCCCGTGCTGCTGGGCCAGAGCTCGGCTGCGCCCAGGTCGATCAGGGATCTCGTAAAACTGGCTTGACGGTCCCGCCCGCGCCCGCCATGCTGCGCGGCTCCGGCGTTCGGGCGGGCACCGGCGCCGCTCTGATCGGGGCGCTGGTGGTCTGGGTCGCGCTGTTGGGCCCGATCATCGCCCTCTTCGCCCACCTCTCTCCGGCGGCCGTGGTGAGCTCCCTACGCCAGCCGGGAGCGTTCCAACCGTTGCTGACCTCGGTCGAGGCGTCGCTCCTCGCTCTGGCCGTGATTCTGCTGCTGGGAACACCCCTGGCCTACATGATGGCCCGGGGACGGCTCCCGCTCCCTCGTGTGTGGGAGCTGGGGGTGATCCTGCCCCTGCTCACCCCGCCGCTCGTGATCGGCCTTCTGCTGATCTTCATGGTCGGGCCCGCCACCCCGCTTGGCGGAGCTCTTAGCCACCTCAATCTGACTGCCTCGGACACATTCTTCGCCCTGGTCGTGGCCGAGGTCTACGAGGCGGCGCCCTACTACGTGCTGGGCGCGGCCGCCGCTTTTGCCGCGGTCGATCCGGAGCTGGAGCAGGCCGCCGCCATCCTTGGCGACGGCCGCTGGCGCGCCTGGCGGCGGGTGACACTACCCCTGGCCGCTCCCGGGCTGGCCACCGCGCTGGCGGTGACCTGGGCGCGCGCGATGGGCGCCTTCGGAGCGGTCCTGATCATTGCCTATCATCCCTTCGGCCTGCCCATGCAGATCTGGGTCACGTTGCAGGAGACGGGCCTCAGCTCGGCGTTGCCGTTCGCCCTGGTGCTGCTGGTGGTGGCCCTGCCCCTGCCGGTCGGCGCCTACATCTGGAGTGCCCGTGCTCGTCGCCGACTTTGAGCTGGACCGGAGGGAGTTCCCGGTTCGGATCGATCTCCGAGTGCCCCGGGGAGAGCGGGTCGCACTGTTGGGCCGATCCGGGGCGGGCAAGACCTCCACCCTGGAGGCGCTGGCCGGGCTTCTCTCTCTCAGCCGGGGCGAGATCCACCTCGGGGAGCGCCGGCTCAGCTCCGCTGCGGCCCCTGGCGCCGACCTGCCTCCGGGACGGCGCGGAGTCGGGCTGCTGCGCCAGACACCCGGCCTTTTTCCCCACCTCACAGTGCTGGAGAACATCGGATACGCGAAGGGCGTTGCCCCGGAGGTGGCGCGGGCCACCGGAGAGCGGCTCGGGCTCGGGTCCCTGCTTGGCGTCCGGCCCCGGGGTCTCTCCGGTGGCGAGGCCCAGAGGGTGGCGCTGGCCCGGGCGCTGCAGACCAAGGCGGATGTGCTCTGCTTGGACGAGCCCTTCAACTCGCTCGACCGTCCTTTGGGCCTGGAGCTGCTCGACCTTTTACGTCGCGAGCTGGAGAGCTCCGCCACTGCCGCGGTCCTGGTCACTCACCGTTTGGACGAGGCCCAGGCCTTCGCCCATCGGGTGGCCGTGCTCCATCGCGGCAGGATTCTGCAGGTGGGGGATCCGCGTGAGCTGGTTCTGCGACCGGCAAGCCTCGAGGTGTCTGAGCTGGTGGGGTACCAGGGCTGGCTGGTATCCGGCTCTCAGACCATGGCGGTCCACCCGGACCTGGTGCATCCAGTGGAGCTGGCTGCGGAGGGGGAGCTCTTGGCCCGGGTGGTCGGCGCGATCCCGCAGGGAGCCCGGATTGAGCTCGAGCTCGAGGCCGAGGGCCGCTGGCGGGGCCGGTTTCGCTGCCGCTCGGAAAGGTCGGCCGCGGTCGGCGAGCTCATGCGGTTCGCCGCCCCCGGAGCGCCGGTCTATGAGACCGGCGTCGACCGGGATGGAGGGTGACCTGCGCCGCGCTCGCTGGGTGCCCTCGGGGCGCGCTGATCCCGGCCACCGTCGAGATCTGGCCGGGGGGGCCGGCTCGCTGGCCGTGAAGGAGGTGGGTGGCGTTAGACCCCGGCGCCAGTCCAACCCGCCTCGCTCAGAGCGGCGCTCTGGGATGCCGCCGAGCTGATGGCCCCCGCCCGCCCAAGATGCGCGATCATGGCACTGTGAAGGACTTGGAAGACCTGGCCCCGGGCGAGGCTCAGCGCGCCAAGCGCCGCGACCGCAAACGGGTCACTCGCATGGTGGTGGACGGAGGCAACCTACTGCGGCAGGTGGAGGCGCTCCGCGCCCGGTCCGAGCGGCGCCGGCAGGGCTCGGCCGACCGCGCCTGACGGGACTGGCTCATGCTGGCCGTGGCGGGGCCTCGCTTGCCTGGGCCTCCGACGGCTGGAACGGTGTCAGTGGGGATTGAGAGCGGGCGGCCGGCCAGCTGGATCGGGGCGCCTGACGCCAACGGCGGTCCGGCATTGGCGTTCTGACCGGATCTGCCGTGGCGGGCCGAGCCACTCCCGGATCTGGGTTCCAGCTCCGCGCTCAGGTGGAATGGTGCTCTCCCCCCAGGGAGGCCAGGCCCTCACCGGGGACCGCCCAGGTGACCATCTCCCCAGTGGCGGGCAGCAACAGATGGATGAGCTGTCGCGCTTGGTCGAAGGCGAACGTGTGGGCACCCGGGCCAGTCGGCAGGATCGCGGTGACCTTCCAATCGTGGGTGCTGGCAACCACGAGGGCGCCAGCGTCACCGACTGCGACATAGGCTTCGCCGGCGCCGCGGTTGCAAAAGGTCACGTCGGGTGGCCCGGGCAGGGAGAGTTGTCCCGCCAGAGTTCCCCTATCGGCGTTGACACCGAGCAGCGCCCCGTCGTCGCAGGCCACCAGGAGGAGTCGTCGGTCGGGGTCCACGTCCAGCCCGTGCGGCCCCTGAGACTTCAGATTCCAGCTCGCCTGGAGCTCCAGCGTCGCGGGGTCCAGGACGGCCACCTGGGCTGGCGAGGCGATGTTCACATAGAAGTGGTTGGACCCAGGATTGTGCACCGCCCAGCGTGGCCGTCCCGGAAGTGTCGCGCGCGCCACCACCTCGGCCTTGGCGGTGTCAATGAGCAGGGCTTGGTTGGTCTCGACATCAGCCACCAGCAGGCCCGGGCCGGCTCCGTCCAGGGCGAGTCCGTTGGGAGCAGGGCCCACTTGGATCTTGGCGACCACCTGCAGGCTGTCGACGTCGATGAGGAGGACGTGGCCCCCAGCCCGGCTGGCGGCTGCCGCCAGCCGGTGTTTCTCATCGACCACCACGCCGCTGGCGCCCTCGCAGTCCTCGATGCTGGCGACCAGTCTGCTGGCCAGCGGGTCCACCACCTCCACGGTGCCGGCGGCGGTGTTGGCCACAAAGACATGCCCACTCTCGAGGTGCACGGCGGCATGGTCAAATTCGCTGCCGCCGGGGATGCTGACCCTCCCCACCACCGGAGGCGCGCCTGTCACTCGGTCACCTGGCGCTGGCACCAGCAGTAAAGAGCGTCGTACACGAAGCCCCCGAGCTGCAGGAGGCGCTGGTCGTCAGCCTCCACGTCCAGGCCCCCCTCACCGATGGCGCGCAGTCCAGCCCCCAGGGGATCGGTATCCCCCTCGCCGGTCACGTCGGCAGCGTGCACGATCTTTGCAAGCCGAACCAGAGCAGGATCGCCTCCAAGCTGGAAGTGATCGATCAGCACCTCGAACGAGCACTGGTTCCCGCGGTGGGTGAACTCGGCCCCCGGGGCGTCGAAGGCGTGACCGTGCTCGGCGTCGGCCCGAGACAGGACCTCGTCCGGGGGCACAAACACGATTTTGGCTGCGGGGTCAATGAAGCGCCGAATCAGCCAGGGACAGGCGATCCGGTCGGTCTTGGGTCGGGCGCGGGTGATCCATTTCATCGGGTGGCTCCTTCTCTTGGTCTCTTCCAGTCAGCTCCACTTTGGTGGTGGTATCGGTCCCGTCGGTTTGCTCTGGCGACCCCAACTGGCCCGGGGGCCCCGCCTCGGCGGCGACCGGTGCGCAGCGCGAGCCACTAGCCAACGACTGTGGCGTAGATGATCCGCCAGCCCCGGGTCCGGTGCCTTTGGCCTCTGGGGGTTGGCCCCTGCCTTCGGCCGGCGGCACATCGTGAAAGAAGGTCCAAAGCAGCAGGTCATACAGGGTCTTCAGGCCCCCGGCGACGAAGAACGGCAATCCGGGCAGGACCGCCACCCCGGCCCCGGCCAGCAGGGGGCCGGCCGGGCGGGTGGCGTACCGGGCGGCGTTGGTGTAACCGACTGCCGCCGTGCGTTCGGCCGGGTGGACCATGGTCATCAGGTAGGCCTGGCGGGTCGGGACATCCATTTGGGAGAGAGCGGACCGGGCCACCAACAGGCCCGCAGCCCCCAGGAGGTTGGGGGCAAGTGGCACGGCCGCCAGCAGCACGTTCGAGGGCAGGTGGCTGACCACCATGGTCGGCAGCAGGCCGAAGCGACTCCCCAGCCTGGCGGCGAGTAGCACCGATCCGGTCTGGGCCACGCCTACGGCGAAGAACATCAAGCCCAGCTCGCTTGGGCTAGCTCCAAAGTGGCTGGCGAACCAGTAGGCCAGGAAGGCTTGGAGCACGAAGCCTCCAGCAAACGAGTCCAGGGCAAACAGGGACGCCAGCGCGGCGACAATCCGGCGTGAGCTGGACAGCCCCCGGGGCAGCTTGGGTTGCTCGGCACTGGCCGCCGGCGATAGCCCTCCCAACTCAACTTCGGGGGACAACTTGGCGGCCACCAGCGCCCCAGCGCCGGCAGCGGCCACCAGCACCAGGAAGAAGCGCTGGTCCGGGGGTACCAACGGCCAGGTCCGGCGCAAGAGATCTGGGGCTCCCACCGCCAGGGCCCCGAGCGAGCCAGCGGCCGCGGCGACGGCGTCGTAGCGGCCGAAGACGCGCAGCCGCCGTGCTCTATCCGGCTCGCCCGCAAGCATCGCGTGGTCCAGTGAGGCGAAGGGGCCGGACGCGATGACCTCGGTCGAAAGGGTTCCCGTGAGAGCGGCGATCGTGAACATCCACCAGTTCCCTGCGTAGGCGAAAATTACGCCGCTGGCCCCCATCAGAAGACACAAGAAGAGGTACATCCGGCGGCGGCCGACGCGGTCGCCGGCGCGAGCCACGGCGACGCTGGAGAGGATCGATCCCGCCGACACCGCCGCCAGGACCGCACCGGCCTGGAACCCAGTCAGTCCGAGGCGCTCCAGGGTGGTGCCCAGAAGTAGGGCCGCAAAACCGTAGGCGAAGGCCCGCGCCGCCTGGGCGCACAGAATGAGCCTCACATCGTCGGTCGGGCGCTCAGCGCCCTCGCCGTTCCGCGTCCTCAAGCGCGATTTCCTTCCGCCCGCCCGGGCTTGCGCCGACACCTGTGCAATCGGTCGAAGGTGTGACCTGCCGCTTTGGCGAGAAAAGCATCGTCCCTGACCAAGGACCGGCCACGCAAGACCCCGGCCC
>JABEUU010000151.1 GCA_013044295.1 Candidatus Dormiibacterota bacterium | reverse complement strand
TCCCGTGTGCCCAGACGAAGGGCCGATCAACCAGCGGGTGTGAGTCCCGCCCGGGCAAGCCACCAGAGGAGCCCGGTAGTCAACCTCCGGCGTTCGGCGAGATCCGGGCGTCGAAGCGAGGAGAAGCGAAGCTGCAGGCCGTAACGAGAGTGAACTCTGCCGCGTCGAGACGTGAACCCGTAAGGGATGGAGCGGGCCGAGCCTGGGGGAATTGGGCGAAGGCAGCAGTCCGGGCCTGGGACTCTGGAGCAGCCCGGAACCGCCCCGGCGTAGAGGAGATGGCATGTAGCGAAGGCTGGTCGGTCAACTGGGGAGAGCCTCCCGCACCCGGGGTCGAGGTCGATGGCCCCGGAAGCATGCCCTGGTATAAGGCCACACCGAAGTCCAGGGCGGTGCGGAGGCAGTCGGAGCGGGGCATAGTACCCAGGATCGCCGAGACAACACAACTCGGCGTAGGGAAGGGCCCGCACTTCGGTGATGCGCGAGCTGCAAGGGACGGGTTAGGGCATGGCTGAGGCCATCTCCCCCCGGGAAAACGTCCGTGCACTTCAGCGCGCGCTTTATGTGGCCGCGAAGCGGAACGGCAGGCGGAAGTTCCCCGCCCTGTACGACCGGATCGCTCGGCCGGACGTGTTGCAAGAGGCCTGGGAACAGGTCCGGCGCAACAAAGGCGCCGCCGGCATCGACGGCGAGACCCTGAAAGCCATCGAGGCTCAAGGGGTGGAGCAGGTGCTGGCGGAGCTGCGCGGGCTCTTGGAGAGCGGGAAGTACCGCCCCCAGGCGACCCGCAGGGTCTACATCCCGAAGCCGGGAAGGCCCAAGGAAAGGAGGCCGCTCTCGATCCCTCGGGTGAGAGATCGGATCGTCCAGACTGCGGCCAGGCTGGTGCTCGAGCCGATCTTCGAGGCCAGCTTCCTGCCGTGCTCGTACGGCTTCCGACCCAGGCGCAGCGCCCATCAGGCGTTGGAGGCCATCCGGAAGGAGGTCAATGCGGGTTCGCGGTGGGTGGTGGAGGTCGACTTCAGAGACTTCTTCGGGAGCCTCGATCCGGACCTGTTGTTAGGTCTGGCGGCGCGGAGGATCAGCGATCGCAGGGTGCTCCGGTTGATCAGGAAGTGGCTACGCGCGGGAGTGATGGAGGATGGCGTGACCATTTCCACCGCGACCGGTGTCCCACAGGGAGGGGCGATCTCGCCTCTCCTCTCCAACATCTACGGCCATGCCCTGGACGCCCTCTGGGCGAAGGAGGCGAGCCACCTCGGCACCATCGTCCGGTACGCGGACGATGCGGTGATCCTGTGTCGGTGCGAGGCCGACGCGCAGCAGGCCTACCGATGGCTCCAGGGAAGAGCCCAGGCCCTGAAGCTGGTCCTGCATCCGGACAAGACCCGGATCGTGGACCTTCGTGATGGGGCTGGAGGCTTCGACTTCCTGGGGTTTCACCTGCGGTTGGTGAGATCGCGGAAGTACGGGCGGTGGTACTGCCAGCGCTGGCCTTCGGCCCGCGCAATGGCAAGTATTCGGGCCAAGATCAAGGCGATCACGGCCCCACGCTCCCGTCTGAAACAGCCCATCGGTGTCCTGGTGGCTGAGCTCAATCCGGTGCTGAGGGGCTGGGGCAATTACTTCCGGTGGGGCAACTCCTCCGAGAAGTTCTTCCAGATCGACAGCTACGTCCAAGAGCGACTGGCACTCTTCGACAGCAAGAAACACCAGAAGCGAGGACGGAGATGGGGTAAGGCGCACAACCATGCCTGGTTCGCGGGGCTTGGAGTGCACCCCCTCTCTGGAATGGTCCGTTATTACCAATCCGCGACAGCGTCCATGTGAACACCGTCGGAGAGCCGTGTGAGGACAAATCTCATGCACGGTTCGATGAGGGGCGGCTGGGGAGGTTTCGGCCGAACCAGCCGCCTACTCTACCACCTCTGAGCTGGCCCGAGGGCCAGCTCAATTTGCCACCTGGGCTCTGGCAGCATGGCCAGGAAGCTCCAGTGATGGATCCTGGGGATCTCCAACTCCAGCCGGCCTCCCCTCGTGGCCCAGGTCCTGGCCGGGTAGCCGTTGCGGTAGATCACCCGCTCGTCGGTCAGTGCGCGTCTCGGTGAAAGTGGCCGGGCCTGACCTCCGCCGCCACCTCGACCTCGATCAGGGCTGGTGGTCCCCGGTTTCTGGCTAAACCCTTGCTTTCCCTCTGTCTCCTGATGGCAGTCGGCAGGGGATTGGTGGACCATAGAGCTCCTCCCGACTCTCGCGGGGTACCGGTACCACTCACTGTGTCACCTGGCCATTGGCAATCGCGCAGGCGGTCCCACAGCGCTGCGGGTCGGGGCAGCTAGCCCCGCTAGCTTATGACACCAGGCAATACCTGCCGCGGCCACACGGCGTTAAGTCAGATGTGCGAGGGTTCCTGTTCCTCACTGCGGGCCTCCTCCTGGTCGGCTGCGCGTCCAAGGCGCTACCCATCGCCATCTCCTCGTCAGCCCCCACTGTGAACTGGACGGCCAACGCGGTCAGCTTCGCCCAGCCTGAGGGCTGGTCGAGAGCGGCCTGGTCCTCCCCGAGCAGCTTCACCTTCATGGTGGCGGCGGTCAGCAATCAGCAGCTGAAGGAACCCTGCTTCAAGTCCGGCAACACCAGCGGTTGCGGTCAGCCCCTGGCTGTTCTGCAGCCGGGCGCCCTCCTGGTTGAGTGGTGGGAGAACGGCTTGCCGACTTGGAGCTTTGCGCGCCAGGCGGGCAGTCCCATGACGGTCGACGGGCTTCATGCGAAGATCCAGGACGGGACCGGAGGCACGACGACCTGCTCAGGGCTGGGAGCAGATCGCTGGATCAGCGTGGTGATAGAGCGCCCGCCAACGACTGACAACTATTTCCAGTTCGTGGCGTGCATGAGAGGGCCGGGGCTTGCGGCCGAACGCAACGCGGCGATGACGATCCTGCAGTCGGCCCACTTCTTCAGCGGGTAGGACCGTCGCATCGATAGTGGCGCAGCTTGAAGAAGCGAGCGACAGTGACCAAGCACACGGCTGCGGGTGTGTGGGTTGCCTGCCTGGAGCGTACGATCAGGCCTGTGGAAGCCCGAGTCCCCGATCCGATCGACAAGGACATCGACCGCCTTCTGGCTGAAGACCCCGACCTTCTCCCGCAGCTGCAGGACTTCGATCGTCCATATGAGCGAGGCGAGGTGCCCTTGATCGCGCATGAGGACGTGCGCCGTCGTCTCGGTCTTCGCCCGTCTGAGACCGAACTGGGTGACTGCGGGTCAGTTGGACTGCGCTCTCCTTGAGGCTGGTCTGGAGTCAACCGGCCCTGGAGCAGCTCTAGTCACCCTCCAAGCGGGCACCGGTTCAGGCCACGGCGGTGGTTGCAGCTATGGAGTGGATGGCCGGCCCGCGCCAATCACATCTGTCTCTGGG
>JABEUU010000150.1 GCA_013044295.1 Candidatus Dormiibacterota bacterium | reverse complement strand
TTCGAGAGCTTGATGTCGGGCCGCGACCAAAGCATCTGTCTCCATCCGCCAAGTTTAGGCCCTACCGGTCAGGAGTGCAACTAATTCTTTAACGTTGCCCAAGTGGCAGTCCAGGGAGTGGCCGGGGTCGTGGTGGGCGGTCCGGCATGGTGAACCGGAAGCGTCGGCCTGGTGGGCCGGATGGAAGGGCTGGCCTTACCCCGTGTGTGAGCACCACCCACGGTGCGACCGGCCTCCCGCAGATTTGCATCCGGTTTCTACTTCGCAGGGTCATATGACTCATCCTGGTCTACGCAGGAGGCCTGGCAGAAGCGACACCGCCGGGCAAAACGCGATCGCGTATCGCTTCGCCCTCCAGCACGCGGCCGACGATCGGCTTTCGGGTTACCAAGGTACACTGACGGGCATGGCATGCCGCATCAGTGAGCTGGTCATCGACGCCGCCGACCCCAACCGGCTCGCCGCATTCTGGACCAAGGTCCTCGGCTACGTCGAACTCGGCCGGGAGGGCGACGGAAGCATCGAGATCGGGCCGCCAGACGCTGGCTTCGGCGGCCCGCAGCCCACCCTTGTCGTCTCCCCAAGCAGCGAGCCGCGGACCGGTAAGCTCCGACTGCACATCGACGTCAACGCCACCGACCGCGACCAGGACGCCGAGCTGGAGCGACTGCTCGCTCTCGGTGCCAGGCCCGCCGATGTCGGCCAGACCGGTACCGAGAGCTGGCACGTCCTGGCCGACCCAGAAGGCAACCAATTCTGTCTCCTGCGCACCAGGCTCCAGCCTCTCTGACCACCTGGGTCCTGGAACCCAGCCGCTCCGGCCATTCGAGTGCGGCAGGGGGCTGGCTCGGCGGGGTCAGCGCCCGCGGTTGCGCTTCAGTTTTGCCCTGTTCATCGACGGGCGGCCGCTGATGTCGCGGCGGCCGGCGTCCGCCCTGCCAGCCTGGAGTGCGCATGCCGGGGCAAGGTGGTGCGGCCCAGCAGAGTACGCGGCCACTTCGCGGCTTCGGCTGCGCATTCCGCCAGTTCGAGGTTGCTCGAACCGGATCGTGCCATGAGCTGTCGGGCTCGCTGGCGAGCCTCGGTGTGGTTCCAGGTCTGACGGGTCGGCGCCCCCACGAGTGCCCGTAACAGTCGACGCTTCGACGTTCTAGCTGAGGTCGCTTGACCACCATGTGAAAGTCGAAAAGTCCACGGGAACTCGGCTAATTTCAACCATGGAGACCGCACTCGGTCTTGTCGCTGTCGGCCCAGCGCCCGGCCCGGGGATCCTCGCCGGGTTTGACGGCGCGCGTGGTGGGAGCGCAGCCGATCGAGAGGTAGCCCTGGGCGAGGAGCGGGTGGACCGGCAGGTCGTGGGCCGAGATGTAGCCCGCGATGTCGTCGTCGCTCCAGGCCGCGAGCGGATTCACCTTGAACATCTGGCGGCCAGCTTCCCAGGCCACCACCGGGGTGTTGGACCGCGTGTACGCGTCGCTGCGCTTGAGCCCAGTGAGCCACGCGGACTTGCCCTGGAGGGCAAGGAAGAGGGGCTCCACCTTGCGCCGCTGGCAGCACTCCGAGGTGCCGCACGGCCAGGGCTCGGCGGAAGCGTCCGGGTGGGTCACCGTCAGGTTGAGCTGGTAGCGGTCCCGGACTACCTCGACAAACTGCAGGGTCTCCGGGAAATGAAACCCGGTGTCGAGGAAGACCACCTCGAGCCCTGGATCAACTTTGACCGCCAGGTCAACGATGACGCAGTCCTGGAAGGAGCAGGCCAAGGCGACACCCGAGCCGAACCGATTCACGGCCCAGCGGATGGCCGCAGCAGCGCCCGCCCTCTCCAGGCGGGTCGACACCTCAGCCAGCTCGGCCTCGTCCATCCCTATCTCGCTGACCGACGCCATCCGCACCTCCTGGCTGAACTCGGCTGCCGGACAGCCGATCCTGGATACACCATCATTCTAGTAGACTTAGTCACAGCACCTTAGCCAGCCAACCCCTGTCGCCTTCAACCGGCCCCTTCGGGAGTCGTCCGAGAACGCCGGCAGGCCCCACCCGGAGCGCACCTTGGCCCAAAGCCTCACCACGCTAGTGGCGCACCCTGGCCTGGAGCCGGCGGGACCCGACTACCTGGACGTGCTGGAGAGCCAGGCCGTCTTCGTGCTGCGCGAGGTGGCTGCGGAGTGCCACCGCCCAGCTCTCCTCTTCAGCGGCGGCAAGGACTCGGCGGTCATGCTGCGGCTCGCCGAGAAGGCATTCCGGCCGGGTCGGGTCCCCTTCCCCCTGCTCCATGTGGACACCGGGCACAACTTCGCCGAGACCCTCGAGTTCCGCGACCGGTGCGTGGCCGCGCTGGGTGCGGAACTGAAGGTGGGCTCGGTACAGGAGTCGATCGAGAACGGCCTGGCCGAGGACCCCGGAGATGGACAATCCCGCAATCGGATCCAGAGCGTGACCCTGATGCACGCGATCACCACGTACGGGTTCGACGCCTGTATCGGGGGCGCGCGCCGGGACGAGGACAAGGCGAGGGCCAAAGAGCGGATCGTCTCCGTTCGGGACCGCCAGGGACGGTGGCAGCCGGACCGGCAGCGGCTGGAGCTCTGGAATCTCTACCACGGCGGGGTCGGCGCGGGCGAACATCTGCGGGTCTTCCCACTCTCGGACTGGACCGAGATGGACGTCTGGCGCTACATCCGCCGCGAGCGCATCGCGCTGCCGTCCATCTATTACGCGCATCGCCGCGAGGTGGTCGAGCGGGACGGCATGCTGCTGGCGGTCTCGGAGTGGGTGATCCCTGGTCCAACTGAAGTGTCGAAGTGGCTCAGCGTGCGCTACCGCACCGTCGGCGACGCCACCAGTACGGGCGCGGTGCGCTCCCGGGCGGCGACGGTCGACGAGGTGATCGCCGAGATCGCCGAGTCCAGGGTCAGCGAGCGTGGAGCGACCAGGGGCGATGACCGCTTCTCCGAGACCTCCATGGAGGACCGCAAGCGGGAGGGCTACTTTTGACCGCAAGCCTGATTGGTCCGGCCCGGGTCCCCAAGGCGAACGCGGTGGCGCTGCTCCGTCTGGCAGCGGTGGGGGCGGTCGACGACGGTAAGTCGACGCTCATCGGACGGCTGCTGCACGACGCCGACCAACTCACCGACGACCAGCTGGCGGCTCTGGAGAGTGCCAGTCTGGCGCGCGGGCAGTCCTCGCTCAACCTCAGCTTCGCCACCGATGGCCTCCGAGCTGAGCGGGAGCAGGGAATTACCATCGACGTCGCCTATCGCTATGCGGCGACCCCTCGGCTCAAGCTGGTCATCGCCGACTGTCCTGGCCACCTGGAATACACCGGCAATATGGCCACCGGCGCCTCCACCGCCGACCTCGCCCTGGTGGTGGTAGACATCACCAGGGGGCTGCGCGAGCAGACCCGCCGCCATACCGCCCTGGCCCTCCTGTTTGGCGTGCGCCACCTGCTCGTGGCGGTCAACAAGATGGATCTGGTCGGCTGGGACCAGCGGGGGTACCAAGGCCTGGCCGAGCAGATACAAGAGCTGGCCCATCTGTTCGGGGGCGCCGAGGTGCAGGCTGTGCCCATCTCCGCCCTCCACGGGGACAATGTGGTGGAGCGATCACGCAACCTCGATTGGTACCAGGGCCCGACCGTGTTGGAGGCGCTGGAGCAGGTGGCCACCTCCACCTTCGCCGCCCCGGGCACCAAGGGAGCACGGCTGCCGGTTCAGAGCGTGATTCCGCAAGCCGACGGCTCGGTGCGGCTCGCTGGGATGCTGACCGGGGCCGGATTACGCACCGGTGATGCGGTGGTGGTACTGCCCCAGGGCAACCGCACCACCGTCTCCAGCTTGGAGACCCTCGGCGATGTGGTGTCGTCCGCCCAGGCTCCGCTCTCCATCTCCGTCACCCTGGCGAGCGGCCAGGAGGTCATGCGGGGGGATTTGATCGCGGCCGCCGCCGACCCGCCCCCAGTCTCCCGGGACCAACTGACCACGGTCTGCTGGTTCGCCGAGCGCCGGCTTGAGGTGGGCCAGACCTTTCTGATTAAGCACACGACCCGGGTGACGACGGCGGAGGTGGTTCGGATCGCGAGCAAGCTGGATTTGGAGACGCTCCGCCTGGTACCTGCTGGAGAACTCGGCGCCAACGATATCGGGGTGGTGCGTTGGCGGTTGGCCGAGCCGATCGCGGCGGACCGGTACCGCGACAGCCGGGTCACCGGCAGTCTGATCGTCATCGACCCCGACACTCACGTCACTGTGGCCGCGGTCATGATCGGGACACCCACGCTCACCTAGCTCGCCGGCGCTTTCTTGGGGAGCCATCCGGGGCCCGGATGCGCGCTCACGGTTGGCGCAGAGGCGCGACTCCGTGTCGCAGGGAGCCGGTCCCCCTGCCCAGGCGCGACGCGGGGCACCGCCGCCACGGCGGTGTCGCGGTGGTGCCGGCCCGCATCCCATCATTCGCACTCGAAGGTGCTCCTGGCTGGGTCAGATGGCTGTGAGGCGAACACCAATTGTCCCAGCTCACGAGCCCCCATTCTTCGGCTACGACCCTCCCGTGGTCCCCACCTTTTCGGGGCTGCCAGGCTAGTCGCTGGTCTCCGGCCTCCAAGCCGATGTCGGCCCGGCCCCGCTCGCTAGCGGGGCCCGAGCGAGCGCCGGCCCGGGGGCGCCACCCCGCACCGCAGTGTGTCGTCCGCCTCGCCCTGGGACCCCCAGCTTCGGGCCCTGCTTGGGATCGAGCTTGATCCGGGGCATCCAGGCATCAGACCGTCCAGACTGCCTGGTCACTACCGGGGGCAGCTCGCCACGACAGACCTGGGCCACACTCACCTCGTCGAGCACATCGCGGATGTAGGCCCTGACTGCCACCCACACGTCCCGGAGCGCTGCCGTGTGCCCCGAGTAGTCCAGCTGGTCCGGACGGTAGTCGCCGACCCGCGCCAAGGGACCGTCGGTCACCCGGATGATATCGCCCAGAGTGATCAGGCTGGGATCGCGCGCCAGCACGAAGCCGCCGCAAGGGCCTCGCTGGCTGGTCACGATGCCGTCCTGTTTGAGCTCCGCCAGTATGTTCTGGAGGAACTTGAGCGGGATCTGCTGGAGCTCGCTGATGCGCTCTGCGCTCAGCGGACCAAGGCCCTCCGCAGCTGCTAGTTCGATGACCGCCCGGACGGCGTAATCGGCCCTGACTGAAACCCGCATCTCCCACATTGTGACTGCTTGCGAGGCAACTGGACCGTCACTCGCGCGCACCAGGCTACGCCGGAGGGGCTATGGGGTTACCCGGCGGGGGCCAGGTTGACTATGTGGCGGGAAGGCCGGTGGAGCAGGCTTGACCAACCGGCAGTCCCGCGTGCCGTGACGTCCGGGGCGGCGTCCTGCGCGGTCTGGTACCACTCAAGACGTCCACTGGATCGGGCGGGCGCCACGCTGTCGGTGGTGCGCCGCTAGATTTCAGCGCGGACGCCTGGCGCTGACTCTGGCCGGACTTGGAGCCGACCGGTTATGGCCCACCGCCAAGATGTCGGCGGCGAGCCCCGCGCAGGAGGCCACACTTGGCAAAGCGAAACACGCGGGCCCCGATGAGCTCGAGGCCGAGGTGGTCGGTCTGGTATGGACCAGACTCGGCCAAAGGGTCTGTCGGCGGTGCCGGATCACTTCATTCCAGCTCCAGCCGCCACTCGATCTCACCGTCCACCACCTCTTCTGTGGGCGCGAGCCCAATGCGCCGGGCCACCCCCTGGGAGGCACCATGATCCGGGTGGATGTGAGCGACCACGATCAGCACCCCCTTGCTTCTCAACCACATGACCACCTGCGCGGCCGCCTCGCTCGCGATCCCTCGTCCCTGCCAGGCTGCTCCGACTATCCAGGCGACATCCGCTCGATCTTGGTCGGGCCAGACAGTGGCCTGCATGGTACCGAGCAGGGTGTGGTCGTCCCGCGATCGCAGCACCCAGTTGAGCCATATCACCGTCGGGTCTGGCGATCCGGCTTCGAGGCGCTGGCAGAGGGCCCTCACCTGCGTCGGCGTCATGGGCGCGCCGCCGGTGAACTCATGGATCGAGGGATCTCCCAGGATCGACGCCATCTCTGAGGCGTCCGCCACGCTCAGTGGCTCTAGCGTGAACCGCTGGCTCTGCAGCGGCTCGAGCGCGATGTCATCGGCCAACTCCGCCATTGTGGCACCGTCCCGTCCACCGCCGGGTCCGCCATCCAGCCAGCGGCCGACGGGTTCGTCCTGGCGTCGTGGGCAACCCGCGGAGAGAACCCGCTGCCGGAGGGATCTAACCATCCTGATGGCAAAGTCAGGGCCCCCGATTGGGGGAAACTGGGGCTTGGCAGTTTGGGCGCGCCGTCAGCCAGCCATCGGTCAAGAGGGTTGGTGAGAGGTCTTTGGCCGTCGCCTCAAAGCTGCCTCGACGAGGCTCGGGAGACCTGGCGCTGGTCGTCCTACCACTGGTCGTGCGGACCTGGGTGGCTACGACAGCGGTCGTGCCTGCGGGGCGGGTTGCCCACCGCCGAGGTTGGGCTGACCCGGCCGACGGCGGCCTTGCCGCAGCCGAAGGGGCGCTCCGTTCAGGCGCCGGACACGGCCACCACCCCGGCATCTGTCCCGACATACAAGCTGGCCCCGATCAGAGTGGGGCTGACAAAGTGCGGTACCGCACCAACCGCGACCGTGCCGCGAACCGCGCCGGTGGCTTGGTCCAGGGCGTACACGGTCCCTGAGGAGGTGTCGATGCTCCAGACGCAACCGCCTCCCAGCACGGGCGGGCCGTTCGCCCCCGACGAGGTCTGCCAGCCGATCGTGAAGGATCCGGAGGCGGACACCGCGATCGACTCCACACCGTTGGCACAGGGAACGTAAACGGTGTCGCCGGCGACCGCGGTGTCCCCGAACGCCATCTGACCGCGGCAGCTGCCGCCGCTGGTCACCTGCCCGCCGACACCTCCCAGATCCGCCTGTCGCAACACATACCCGACGCCGCCCTTGCCGGCGATGAACAGGTATCCGTCGGGGAGCAGGGTGGGGCTCACCGAGCCCAAGTCGAGGTCATGGGCGTTGTCGTAGGCCCAGCGCGATGGGGCGAAGGCCGATATCAGGGCCAGGGTGGGGGAGAACTCAAGGACGGAGTCGGTGTGGTCCCACGGGTTGGAGGTGGCCGCGCCGTTGCCGGTGGATACGAAGAGGTTTCCGCCCGCCGCCACCACCGGCCCCCCGGTCGCCCACACCGCGCCCTCCCGGGCGGTGGGAACCACGTACTGAAGCGTCGGCCCGTTGCCGCCGGTGGGCACCGCCACCACTGCTCCGCGATACTGGGAGCAGTCACCATCCAGTCCCCCGAAGCCGATGTAGACGTACCCGTTGGCCACCGCCAGGGCTGGACGCTGCTGCAATGCGGCCGGGTTCTCCGAGGGGATCTGGATGTCAACCCGGCGCGACCAGCGCACGGCACCGGTGCTGGCGTTGAAGGCGTACAGCACATGCAGGAAGCCGGTCTGCTCGGCGACCACAAAGACGGTCCGAGTGACCGGGTCATAGGCCGGAGTGCCGGTGATCCCAAGGGGCAGGATGTCCCCACACGGGAGCCCGCCGGTCACCGGACTCGCCACGTGGGTTCTCCAGGCCACCGCTCCGGTGGCGGGATTCAGGGCGTACAGGCTGTCGTTCTCCGTGGCTACCAGCAACTCGCCGCCGACGTCCAGGGGCTCTCCGTATACGGCGCCGTCCAGGTTGGCCCGCCAGGCCACCGCCAGGGTTCCCGGGGGTGGGGTGTTGGAGGACGCGCCGGTGCGCTGAGGGTTCTGGTGGTACACCGGCCAGACCGAGGAAAGGCTGGGGCTGGCCAGCGGCGAGGGGGTTGGTGAGCGGGAGGCGCTCGGGCTGGGTGTGGCCGAGTGACGGTGGGACGGGACCGGTCCGCAGGCGGCGAGCAGTCCAACTGCCGCCAGAGCCCCTGTCATCGTGATCCAGGTCGGAGCGGCCTTGCCATCACGAACGGTCCACCGTGCCCAGGGCTTCATCAGGTCGAGTGTAGGTCGTAGCCGGGCCGGGTCCCTGTTCCCAAGCATGGGCCAGTACCGGGCCAGGGCGCGGCAGATTGTGGTGCCGGGCGAGATGGTGACCCGGCAATGGGGAACCCAGCGGGCGGTCCGGGACGAACTTCCGCCGCTGGGGACCCGCGCCAGATCCGAAACGCAGCCGCATCCGGACTCGAGGCGGCCCTATCGACATGGCACCGGCGGTCATCCCGGGGTGGTGTTGGAGGCTGACGAAGGTCCTGCGTCCGAGTAGCCGAGGTGGGTGTCTGACGGGTGCCGGATCGCAGTCAAGTCCCCGGGGGGAGACTGCGAAGGAAGCCGACCAGGCCCGAGAAGTAGGTCTCCTGATCGTCGTACATCGCCAGGTGGCTGCCTGCCGGACAGTAGAGGTAACTCCCCTTGGGGAGTCGGCTGGCCATATCCTCCATATGGGCGGGGTCCATGGTGTCGTGTTGGGCGCCGACGACCAGGGTTGGCACCTCAATCTTTCCGAGATCCGCGAGTCGGTCCCACTGGGCCAGCTTCGCGTCGGCACTCATACCCAGCTCGCTTGGTCCCTGCATCGATACATAGATGGCCTGATTGGTGTGGCCAAGCCCTCGCTGGACCGGATCCGGCCACTCGGCGGCCGGCATGCGCAGCAGATGATGCTCGTAGTGCTGCGGGAGCAGCAACTCCATGTAGCGCGGGTTTTCGATGTCGTGGGCCGCCTCCAGGGCGCGGATCTCCCTCAGCGCCTCCGGGTCCATCGCCGGGGCCAGCACGTCCTCAGCGTAGGCCGTGTAGGCGGGCGCGCTCGCCATCATGTTCGAGATCACGAGCCCGCGCAGGTGCTGTTGGTGGGCGAGTGCGTACTCCATCGCCAGGATCCCGCCCCAGGAGTGGCCGAAGAGGACGAAGTTGTCCCGGCTGAGACCGAGTGCCCGCCGCACCTGCTCGACCTCGTCGACGAAGCGGCCAAGGTCCCAGAGCGACGGCATGTCGGGCTGATCGCTGTGGCCGGACCCCAGCTGGTCGTAGTAGTAATACTCGATCCCGGCTCTGGGAAGGTAGCTGTCGAAAGCCTCGAGATACTCGTGGGTGGCGCCAGGACCGCCGTGCAGCAGCAACACCTTGAGGTCCGGGTTGTTGCCCACTCGTTTGGTCCAGACGCTGAACCGGCCATTCGGGGTGTCGATAGGTATCCGCCTGGCGCCACCGCTCAATCGATCCGCACGGCCGGTGTAGTCCAGGTAGTCCCCTGAGCGGTCCATGGTGTACCTCCCGGTCTTGGGTCATGCGGGCGTGAAGGCGCCCCCAGCCGACGGGCTGCCCACTGATTCTGCCAGGATCCCGGCCGTCAGGCGCGTGCTATCGGAGCTCCCTGCGGTCCTTGGCGTCGGTCCTTCGAAGCGACTTTCGAGCGTCTCAGAACAGGTAAGCGATCCTGAGCGATGGCGTGCCTTCACGTCCATGCCCCCAGTCCCCGTACGGACGGACTGGAGAGGCGTAGACGTTCCG
>JABEUU010000149.1 GCA_013044295.1 Candidatus Dormiibacterota bacterium | reverse complement strand
GTCTCGCTGCTGGCCAGGCGGTGTCCGGCGTAAAGGGGGCAAGAACGTGGTGTCGGCTCTTGTACGGAACTCGGGAACCAGTCGTGTCGTGGCCTCACCCGAAAGGGTGGGAACGGGAGTACGCCGAGGCCGAAAAGCCGAAGGTGAGAGTACCGGATGCGGTGCACTGGGGCGGATCAGGGTGTATTAGCGACGAAGGGGCTGTAATGGCCGTGGAGCGAAGGCCCTGACCTTCGTGCTGGACTGTTTGGCCAATCTGGTGACAGAGAGGAGCCTTATACGGGCCGGCCGGGGGAGGAAGCCGGATGAGTCGAGAGGCTCACGTCCGGTTTGACGGGGAGCGGGGAGGGGAAGTTCCTCCCCGCCACCCTACCGTGGTTGATGCTGGGTGGCTGGTGGGGGTGTTCGTGGGCTCGGCGGGCACGTTGGGCTTGTTCGGCGAGTTGGGTGTTGCGGGTGTTGTCGGCGACGGCGATCAGCTCAGGGGTCATTGTCTGGGCGTGTTGTGCCCTCGGGCGGCTCGCTGGGCGGCGATGTCTGCCCGGTCTTTTTCGACGGCCGCTGTCAGCGCTTGGCGTTGGGCGGCGTTGGGCTGGTTGACGGCCACGGTTGTCGTGTTCGCGTGCATCGTCAGCGGTAACGGGAAGATCTCGCAGCTCGCTCATCTGACGGGCGTAGCGGGGCTTCGACGGTTCTCTGCTTCGCGTCGAGCTCGATTCGAGTCGCCCGAGGCCGCCTGACCCGCGCTTGGCACTCGACGTCGATCCGACCACCCACCGTCGAGGGCCGGTGTTTGCGAGGCAACCGCGCTGCGCAGGGCCTGGTAGAGCGTTTCGCGGCTGACGTCGAACTGTCGGGCGAGCGCCGCTTTTGGGATCCCGTCGTCTACCCGCCGGCGGATCTCGGCGACCTGGTCGTCGCTGAGCGACCTTCTACGACCACGGTATGCGCCGCGCGCCTTGGCCAGTTCGATGCCTTCGCGTTGGCGTTCGCGGATCAGTGAGCGTTCGAACTCGGCGAAAGCGCCCATCACCGATAACAACAGGTTCGCTATAGCGGTGTCGTCGCCGGTGAAGACGAGCTGCTCTTTAACGAAGTGAACTTCGACGCCCTTGGCGGTCAACCTGGCCACGATCGAGCGCAGATCATCCAGGTTGCGTGCCAAGCGGTCCATGGAGTGCACGACCACGCTGTCGCCTTCGCGTACAAAGCCGCACATCGCTTCGAGTTGCGGCCGACGGGCGTCTTTGCCCGACGCCTTGTCGACGAAGGTCCGCTCCAACGCAAGACCGTCGAGTTGGCGGGCTGTGCTCTGATCGAGGCTGCTGACCCGGATGTAGCCGACCCGCTGGCCGCCCATGTCGTCCTCCTGGCTGGAAGTGTCCGGTTGGACTCTAAGACCCTGGAAGGGGTGTGTCAATCAATGCGGGATCGGACTCTAACCTGACGGCCTTCGGGCAGGATGCCTGACGTCGGGTTGGGGTATACCTCAATCTGACAGATAACCAGTTGGACGGCTCCGGTCAGCAAGCAGGACCGCACAGACCGGGTCCGCGGGCTCGGCTTTAGCGTTCAATTCTGCGCTACTGCTACTCACACCCCTACCCGGCGAGGCGCTGGATCCGCTTCAGGTCCTTCGGGCACTCCCGAGCGAGCACTCTGTTGGCGAGCGCGCCGTTGATTGCGGCGATCGTCCGCGTGCGGTCATCGAAGGGCACCTCGGCGCAGGTGGTGTTCTCGAACCACAAGGCGACGTCAGCCCAGTGCCACAGAGGGCTGCGCACATTGCCGGCAACGGGACGCGGGAAGCCTCCCGGTCCGCGCTGGCCACCGACGAGCATCGACACCGACTGGCGGCTCCGCCCCGTCCGCTCGGCGATGTCGGACATGGAAACGAGCTCGTCCTCAACCGCGAGGGGCTCGAAGCCGAGGGTCATGACCTCTTTGATGGCGGCCAGCACGGCGTCGAGGAACGAAGCGGCCTCGCGCTCGAAGCCCACGAAATGGCCCTTCGGCCCCTCCTCGACCGCCACCTCCTCGTCGAAGGCCTTGTAGAGGCGGTCGGCGTCCTCGTCGGTGAGCGGGTCGTGAAGCCGGATGCGGAATGCGAAGCTCGTCATGTCATCTCTCCTTGTTGCTGAGCGCGAACCGCCGGATCATCCGTGCGGCCACATCCGCGTCCTTCGGGGTGCTCCAGACCCGGAACCGCTGGCCGTTCGGCGCCACCACGTGTCCCCATGTGTGGCCGGAATGCCGCACCTCGACCGTGCACCCCTCGGCCTCGGCGAAACGCAGCGCCGCCTCTACCTGCTTTCGCTGGTGGCGGTCTCTGGCCATGTGGACAATGGTAACAGTCTGCCGTGGCTGTTCGCCGGGGGGTTGACGCTGCGCCGACAGAAGTCCGTATCGCTGTAGAGGTACCTGATCGGCAGGGTTCTCGCCCGGCGGCTGGGCCGGGTCAGCGTTCGATGCCGGGGCCGCCTCGGCCGGGGCGGGGGGCGAAGAGCTTGTGCTCGGCCGCCCGGCGGTTCTGCTCGGCCTGGTGTTGTTGGCGGGCGAGCTGGGCTTGGCGGGCCTGGTCGTTGAGCAGGGCGTCGCGGGCCGTATCGGCGCTGGGCGATGCGGGCCCGGGCGGCGTCAGTGGCCGCTTCGAGGGCCTGGCGTTTGCCGGCCCGCCACTGGTTGGTGATCGTGGCCTCCTGCTGGCTGCGGTCCCGTTCGGCGACGCGGCGGTCGAGGCCGGTCGCGGTCTGTTCCTCCCGGTCGGCCTCGGCTTGGTGGTGGCGGACGAAGGGGGCCGCGGTCCGCTCGACGGCCGAGTTGGCGGCGGAGCGGACGGCGTTGTCGGTCCACTGGGCGCCGGGGAGCTGGTTGTCACCCCAGCGGCGGGCTGTCTCGGCCCTCCGGGAACAACGGAACGAAAAGTCACGCTAAGCCCTGTCGGCGGCTGGTGACCGTGGCGTAGGTTGCGGGGCCGTGCCCGTTGAGTTCCTGACTGACGAAGAGGCCGCCGCCTACGGGCGCTTCATCGGCGTGCCGTCTCGGGCGGAGCTTGAGAGGGTGTTCTTCCTCGACGACGTAGACAAGGAGCTGATCGCCAAGCGCCGTGGCGATCACAACCGCCTCGGCTTCGCCTTGCAGCTGACCACGGTCCGCTGGCTGGGAACGTTCCTGTCGGACCCGCTGGAGGTGCCAGACGAGGTGGTGGCGTATTTGGCCGGCCAGCTGACGATCGCCGACCCGTCCTGTGTGCAGCGTTGCACCGTGCGCCGCACGACCCGCTTCGAGCACGTGGAGGAGATCAAGGAGGCCTTGGGCCTGAAGGACTTCGCCGACGCCGAAAAGGAGCTCGAGGTCTGGGTCGACGCCCGGGCGTGGACGACTGGTGACGGCCCGAAGGCCATTTTCAACGACGCGGTGGTCTGGTTGGCTGATCGCGGAACCCTGCTGCCGGGCGTGACCACGCTGGTTCGCCTGGTGGCCAGGGTGCGCGACCAGGCGACCGAGCGGCTGTGGGAGGCCCTCGTTGACGTGCTGACCGATCAGCAGCGTCGTGAGCTGGAGCTGCTTTTGGATGTGCCCGACGGAGCGAACTCCTCGGAGCTGGAGCGCTGGCGCAGGGGGCCGGCAAGACCGTCGGGCAAGAATCTGGAACGGGCGCTCACCCGGGTCGCCGATATCAGCGCGGTGGGCCTCGGTGGGCTGGACCTCGACGCGGTGGTGCCGCATCGACGCCTGGTCGAGTTGGCCCGTTACGGGATGGCGGCCAAGGCGCCCCAGCTGCGCCGCCATCCTGTGTCTCGCCGGCTGGCAACGTTGTTTGCCACCGTGGTCCACCTGGAAGCCAAGGCGGTCGACGACTGCTTGGAGCTGCTCGATTTGTTGATGGTCACCGAGCTGGTCGGCAAGGCCGAGCGGGAGTCCAACGTGCAGCGGTTGCGCCAGCACCCCAGGTTGGCAAGGGCGTCGGCCACCCTCGCTCAGGCGATGCGGGTGGTTCTGGAGACGACAGGCGAGGGCGCGGCGATCAGCGTGGGCGAGCTGTGGAAGGCGATCGAGGCGGTCGCCCCACGGGCCGACCTGGAGGCCGCGGTGGCCGCCGTGGACGACCTGGTCGGGTCGCCTGGAGACGATGACGAGGAGGCCACGCGGTCCGAGCTGACCACCCGGATCGTCACGGTGAGCGGGTTCCTCAAGACGCTCACCGAGGTGATCGACTTCGCAGCCAACGCCGAGGCTGGCGGGGTGCTGGCGGCCATGAGATCACTACCGGGGCTGCTGCGGGCCCGCCGTCGGCTCACGGTCATCGACATCGACGAGGCGGTGGTGCACGGATCGTGGAAGCGCCTGGTGTTCGGCGCTCCGCCGGCACCGGACGGGACCATCGACCGGGCGTCCTATGTGTTCTGCGTGCTGACCCAGTTCCACCGTCACCTCAAGCGTGGCGACATCTACGCCGAGGCCTCAGGGCGTTGGCGTGACCCCAGAGCGCGACTGCTCGACGGCCAAGCGTGGACGAACGCCAAAACGACGGTGCTCACCGCCCTGTCGCTGCCCGAGGACCCCGGCGATCTGCTGGACCGCCACGCGGGGACCCTCGACCAGGCATACCGGGACTTCGCCGCCCGGACAGCGGACAACACCGCGCTCAGCGTCGATGCTGATGGCCGGCTGCACGTGGAGCGCCTGACGGCCTTCCCTGACCCGCCGAGCCTGGTCGAGTTGCGCCGGCAGGTGACCGCCATGCTGCCCAGGGTCGACCTGCCCGAGGTCATCTTGGAGGTGATGGCCTGGCAGCCGGGGTTCGTGGCTGCCTTCACTGCCGCATCGAGAGGCCAGAGCCGCCTGGGGGACCTGCACGTGAGCGTCGCCGCCTGCCTGACCGCCCAGGCTCTCAACATCGGTTTCGCCCCCATCGCCAAGCAGGGCGTCGAGGCCCTGGAACCGGACCGGATCAGCCACGTGAACCAGACCTACCTGAACGCGGAGACCTACTCGGCTGCCAACCGGTGGCTGATCGAGGCCCAAGCAGACATTCCTCTCGCACAAGCCTGGGGCGGGGGGCTGGTCGCCGCGATCGACGGGATGCGCTTCGTGGTGCCGGTCCCTTCCATCTACGCCCGCCCGAACCGCAAGTACTTCGGTCCCAAACGCGGGGTCACCTGGCTCAACATGGTCAACGACCAAGCCGCCGGGCTCGGCGCCAAGGTCGTGTCGGGCACAGCCCGAGACTCGCTGCACATGATCGACGTGATCTTCGCCCAAGACGGCGGCCGGCGCCCCGAGATCATCGTCGCTGACACCGGCTCGCACTCCGACGTGGTCTTCGGACTGGTCCACCTCCTCGGCCTCGAGTACCGCCCGGCCCTGGCCGACCTGCCCGACCAGAAGCTGTGGCGCATCGACCCCGACGCCGACTACGGAGCTCTCAACACCGCTGCCCGAGGCCGCATCGACCTGCACCGGCTACGAAGGCACTGGCCCGACATCCTCCGCGTGGTGGCCTCGGTCCACACCGGGGCCGTCGCCGCATACGACGTGGTACGCATGCTCCAGCGCGACGGGTCACCCACCCCGCTCGGCGATGCCGTCGCCTCCTACGGGCGCATCTTCAAGTCCCTCCACGTCCTCGCCTACGCCGACGACGAGACCTACCGCCGAGACATCAAGGGCATCCGCAACCTCCAAGAAGGGCGCCACTCGCTGGCCAAGGCCGTCTTCCACGGCAAGAACGGCGAACTGTACCAGCACTACCACAAAGGCATGGAAGACCAGCTCGGCGCCCTCGGCCTGGTCCTCAACTGCGTGGTGCTGTGGACCACCCGGTACCAAGACGCCGCCCTCGCCCAGCTACGCGACGCCGGCCATCAGGTATCCGACGAGGACGTGGCCCGCCTGTCGCCCTTTGTGCGCC
>JABEUU010000148.1 GCA_013044295.1 Candidatus Dormiibacterota bacterium | reverse complement strand
CTCAGGCTCCGCCGGGCCGGGCGCAGCCGCCTGGGGTCGACTGCTCACCGGGAAGCGGAACGATCGAGTGGGCGCCTGTTCCCGCGTTCGATGTCAGCCCAGGGGAAAGCGGGGCCCTCCCCTACCGAGCCGCCTCCGAGCGCGGATCTGATCGGGGCTGGAACCGGCCCCGGGGAGCGCGACTGAGCTCACGCGCAGGTCGCGGGGCCGGCGCGAGCCGATCAGGCCCCCAGCATGCCCTGCATCAGGCAGAGCAGCTTGCGGGGTCCCGGCACCACCGCTCGGCAGGGACGGTGAGCGCCCCTTCCCCCCCGCTCGATCTGGCGGAGGATCTGGCGATACATCAGGGCCGCGGCCCGAACCTGCCGCCCGCCACTTCGCAGCAGAAAGGTGCCGTCCAGAGCCTGCTCGTACCAGTGGTCGGCGATCGCGATCTCGATCCGAAGCAGCAGCGATCGGTCGTCCCGTCGCAGGTCTCTCACCCCGGCCATTCCCAGGGTCTCTCGGGGCAGGTAGACCCGACCCCGGTCCAGGTCCTCGTCGATGTCGCGCAGGATGTTGGTGCGCTGCAGGGCGATGCCCATGGCTCTGGCGGCGGCCTCCGCGCTCGGGTCGGACACTTCCAGGATGGCGGCCATCATGCGGCCCACGGTGCCTGCGACCCGATAGCAGTAGAGGTCGAGTTGGGACTCACTCTCCACGGCGACCCGGGACATGTCCTGGATCTGTCCGGCGCAGAAGTCGCTGACCGCGTCGCGCGGAAGGTCGGGGTGCCGCTCCACCAGGTGCTCTAGGATCCGGGCTTCAGGGGAGCCTACCGAGCCCCGCTCCGCCCATTCCGCCACCAGCCGCAGCCGGTGGGCGGCGTCGCTGTGGCCAAGGTCGACCAGGTCGTCCAGCTGTCGGCAGACTAGGTACAGCAGGTACACGTCCGGGCGGACCTCTCGCGGCAACAGACGGGTCGCGAGCGCAAAGGTGCGAGCGACCCGATTGGTGGTCGAGACCGCCTCCTCCAGCAGGGTTTGGATCGGCGGCGGAGCGGCCGCCGTCAGCGCCACGAGGCCACCTCCTCCAGCACCAGCCGAGACGTGACCTCAGCCCCCAGCAAAACTCCCGGGATGCCGGCCCCGGGATGGGTGCCCTGTCCCACGTGGTAGAGGCCGGCCACCCGGCGGCTTCGGTTGGGCTGCCGGAAGTAGGCTGATTGGAGCAGGGTAGGCTCGGGCCCGAAGGCGTTGCCCCGTGCCGCTCCCAGGCGGTCCCTGAAGTCGATCGGAGTCCACACCCTCTCCATCACGATGGAGTCGCGGAGCCCCGACAGCCCGAGCCCGCTCTCGGCCTCCATCGCCTCCAGCACCATCTCCCGCACCATCGCCTCGGCCTGCTCCCAGTCCAGCTGCGAGCTGAGGTTGGGGACCGGCAGCAGCACGCTGATGGCATCCCCCCCGGCGGGGGCCATGGCGGGCTCGGTCCGGACCGGGGCGTGCAGGTAGAGGCTGGCCGAAGCGCCCAGCTGCCCGCGGCGGGTGACAGCGCGGATGAAGCCGGGGTAGTCGTGGCCCACGAGCAGGGTGTGGTGGGCCAGCTGGGGAAACTGGCGCCGGGTCCCCAGGTAGAGCAGAAAACACGACATCGAGAGCCGCTCGTCCCGGCGCGGATCGGCTCCGGCCAGCAGCCGTCGGGTGGCGACCACATCTCCGTTGCTGACCACGACATCCGCAGGCAGGATCTCCCCCTCGATGGTGCGGACTCCGCTCACCCGACCGCTGTTGAGGAGCACGCGGTCGACCCTGGTCCCCAGCCTGATTCGCCCCCCGGCTCCCACCAGCTGGGCCAGAGCCTTTACCAAGGCGTAGACGCCCCCCTCGGAGTACCACACCCCCGAGTCGATCTGGAGATAGGCGAGGGCGGCATACACGGCGGGCACCCGGAAGGGGTCGCCGCCGATGAAGAGGGGGTGGAACGAAAAGGCCTGGCGCACGTGCGCTTCGCGAAAGAAGCTGGCCACGAAGTGTTCAACTGACCGAAGCGCTCCCAGGCGCACCATCTCAGGGACCAGTCCCACGACGTCGAGCACGCTGAGGAATGGACGCCGCCCGGCGGCCAGGATCGCTTTCTCATAAATGGCTCGACTGTGGTCCAGGAAAGCCAGATAGCGAGAGGCATCGGTGGCGCTGAAGCGGCCGATCTCCTCCAGCATCGCCTCCTGGTCGGAGCTGAAGGCGAATGATCGCGGGTCGTCGCGCCAGCGGATGCTATAGAAGGGCTCAAGCCGGTGCATCCGCAGCTGCGCCGCGGTGGTGCCGGCCACCTGGAACAGCTCATCCAGGAGCTGGGGCATGGTGATGAGGGAGGGGCCGGTGTCGAAGGTGAAGCCCTGCTCTCGGATCTGGCCGGCCCGGCCTCCGGGGCCAGGTTGGGATTCCAGCACGGTGACCTCACAACCGGCTGCTGGCGGCCGGTTGTGAGGTCACCGTGCTGGAATCCCAACCTGGCCCCGGAGGCCGGGCCGGCCAGATCCGAGAGCAGGGCT
>JABEUU010000026.1 GCA_013044295.1 Candidatus Dormiibacterota bacterium | reverse complement strand
CCGCCGACGAGGCCAGGATCAGCGCGCTTGTGCGCAGGGCGGTGAGCTGAGGACTGACCAGGTGTGCCCCATGTTTGATCTCCAATGGGATTCCGACTCTGCCACCACCGAGACTGGATATCTGGTGGTGCCGCGGGGTCCGGCTCGGTGACGAGGCCGGTCGGGCGGAGAGGGGAAGAAGGAGGCAGTGGGTCCCCAGGCGGATTGCACCACTACTAGAAATTGCGGACGCCAGAGCGCTGCGCCGTGCTCCACCCTCCCAGGTGCCGCCGCGCTCAGGACCTGACGGCGATAGCTATGAGATCCGCAAGGGGACGACCAGCCGCCCGCAGGCGTTCCAGGTCGGCTCCAAACGCAGCGCCGTGGGTCCAGGCGGGCCTGGCGTACCACTGCGGCCGCCGCCAATACGAACGGAGGGCCCCATGTGAGCACACATCCCTCCAGCAGACCTCCGAGATCCCCGCGGCGGCGATTCCACCATTTACTCGCCCGGCCCTCGGCTGCGCCAGCGCGCGCGGGTCCCCCGAGGCAAGGGAGTTCTGGCCCTCGAGGACTGGGCCGACGGACCGCTAGCGGAGGCCCTTGCCGCTACCGGGGGCTCCGAACGGGTACCGTGGCGCAGCCCATCGAAGAGCAGACCCACCAGGCGTGCCGCAGCCTCGGAACTGTCGTGGTCGGTCGACATGCAGATGCCTCCCACGGCGCGGAGCAGGTCATCTCCCTGGACATCGCCACGGATGTTTCCGGCCGCGACCCCAGCCTCAAGGAGCTTGGTGGCCGCGGCGGTCGTGCGCGCCTTGGTCGCCCCGTAGAAGCTGGGGTTGGTGCCCAGCATCGGCTTGAGCACGGCCAGCATCCCTCGCTTGGTGGCGACATGGCGCACGAAGAGCTGCATCCACTCCTCCAGGGCTTGGTCGGGGGGGAGGGTAGCAAGCAACTGTTCGGCACTCTCGACCAGGACGTCGACCTCGTGGCGGTAGACCGCCTCGACGAGTGAGTCGCGGGTGGGAAAGTGCCGGTAGAGGGTGCCAATACCGACCCCGGCGCCGCGGGCGATGTCCTCTAGCGGCACCTCAGCGCCGTGGGCAGAGAAGGCCGCCCCCGCGGCCGTGATCAGGAGCTGGCGGTTGCGCAGCGCGTCGGCCCGGAGGTGACGGTCTGGGGCCCCCGTGGGTTCAGCCCCCGCGGAATCTGCCGCTGCGACTTCTCGTCTCACGCCTTGACCACCAACTCTACCCCGGTTTGCAAAACGGAGGAGTCCTCCGTATAATACCGGAGGAAGCTTCCGTTTCGCCATCCTACCACCTGGAGATGCTACATGCCACTCACCGCAACCCTTTCCCGCGCGCCCGGTCGGGATACCGGCCGCCGCGCCCGACCTGGCCTGGTCCTGGGGATCATCCTGGCCGTCCAGCTGATGGTGGTGCTCGACGCCACCATCGTGAACATCGCCCTCCCCGACATCGGCAGGGCGCTCAACTTCTCGCCCGCCAGTCTCTCCTGGGTGATCACCGCCTACACGCTCGCCTTTGGGGGTCTGCTCCTGCTGGGCGCCCGCGCGGGCGACTTGCTTGGCCGCAAGCGTGTGTTCATGGCGGGCATCGGCCTCTTCACCGTGGCGTCGCTCCTTGGTGGACTGGCTCCGAATGCCGGCCTGCTGCTGGCGGCGCGAGCGCTCCAGGGCGCGGGCGGAGCGCTCGCGGCGCCCTCGGCGCTGGCTTTCCTCATGATCATGTTCTCCGAGGGCCAAGAGCGCCTGCGAGCCCTCGGCTACTACACAGCGGTCTCGATCGGTGGGGGCGCGGTGGGGCTGATTCTCGGGGGGCTCCTGACTCAAGCTGTCTCCTGGCGCTGGGTGCTCTTCGTCAACGTGCCGGTGGGCCTGGTCGTGGTCGTGCTGGCGCGCCGCTCCCTGTCCGAAACGCCGCGCCGCAACGGGAACTTCGACGTGCTGGGCGCCGCGACCTCGACCGTCGGGGTGACCTCTCTCGTCTACGGGTTCGTGCGCGCGGCGAGCAACGGCTGGGGAGACCTCCTGACCCTTGGCGCGTTCACGCTGGGCGTGGGGTTGCTCGGGCTGTTCGTGGCTCTCGAGAGGCGCGCCTCCGAGCCGATCACACCCCTGCGTCTGTTCGCGGACCGGAGCCGCAGCGCCTCATACCTGGCGCGACTGTTCCTGGTCGCGGGCATGTTCGGGATGTTCTTCTTTCTGACGCAGTTCCTCCAGGAGGTGCTGGGGTACGGCCCGCTGGAGGCCGGCTTGGCCTTTCTACCCTTCACGGTGGCTCTCTTCGCGATGTCGCAGCTCAGCGCGCGGCGCTTGATCGAGCGCTTCGGAGGCAAGCCGCTGATGGTGGCGGGCTTCACGCTCTCGACCCTCGCGATGCTCTTGATGACCCGGCTGTCGGGGTCGAGCACCTACCTTGGCGTGCTCCTCCCGGTAGTGCTCTTCGGGGCCGGCAATGGGCTGGCGATCGTGTCCCTGACGAGCTCATCGCTGGCGGGCGTGCGCCGGGAGGACGCTGGTGCGGCCTCCGGGCTGGTCAACGTGATGCAGCAGGCGGGAGGCGCGCTCGGCCTGGCAGTGCTGGTGTCGGTGTTCGGATCGGCGGGCCGGGTGGTGGGCGCGCAGTCGCCGCTGGCCGCACGCGCCGCTTTTGTCACCGGCGCGGACCACGCCTTCGCGGCGTCCACTGTCTTTGTCGGCGCGACGGTGCTGATACTGGCGGTGGCGATTCGCGGGCGGCGGGCGGCCGCGCGCGTCGCCGCGGCGGCGGACCTGCCCGAGTGGGTTCGTGACCTCGAGCCAGCTGTGGCCATGCCAGAGGCCGTCGAGGCCTGATCGCGGGCGGGCGCGGGCGCCTTCCACTCCGCCGAGGGGCGGGGAGGAGGTGGCCCGCGCCATCTCCTTTCGGCGCGCCGCCCTGGCCGGCACCCTGGGAGGGGGCTCGGCAGGTGGCCGTCGACGGGTCGACTTCGACCTGGCAGCCGTTCCCGTGCGCTGGTCGGCCACCGACGATGCGAGGCCCTTCGCCTCAGCGGAGGGCCGTTGCAGCCTCCAGTGATGATCGGGCCCAAGTGATCTGGTCGGCGGGTTCGGGCGGGGCCAGGGGATCGGGGCCGAACCAGTCAGTTTCGGCGGGGGACACGACGGTCCATGCAGATGGCATTCGGAGGTCTGGTCGGGTAGGGGAGAGGTGGGCCGGCCAGGGCCCGGCGAGCTAGACCGCGCCGGCGATGACGTTCCTTGAGAGCCGGCTGGAGGCGACCACTCTGGAGCCAGCTGGAGGTCGTGCACTCCGCCCGCGGGCAGTCCCGGCCCGGTGCCACCGCAGCCGGAGCCGCCCCTGATCCGGGCCCGGTCAGGCGAACTTCCGGCGCTGGTCGCTCCTGTACGCGTAGACGGCGAGGGCGCCCAGGACCACGCCCCACACCGCGGTCCACAAAGCGGCCGCGAGCACCGACTCATTGGCGGCTCCGACCGCGTTCCAGCCCAATTGCCCGACCTGGTAGAGAGGCAAGTAGGGGGCGATCGCTCTCACCACCGAGGGCAGCTGGGAGAGGGGTATGAGGATGCCCGATGCGAATGCCATCGGCAGGTAGATCAGGCTGGCCAGCGCCGGCGCCAGGTTGCCGGAGCTGCCGAGGTAGCCGATGGTCAGCCCCAGCCCCAACATGGGGATGGCCCCATAGAGGAGGGCCAGGACGAGCAGCAGCCAGTGTGTCAGGGGCAGACTGACCCCGGCCGCCGCTCCGACCACCAGCAGCACCACCAACGAGATGGTGGCGAGGACCAGGCCACCGACCATGGTGGCCGCGATCGCGATCCAGCTCGGCAGGGGACTCGCCCGCTGCAGCAGGTCCAACTTGCGCGCCCTGGTCTGCGCCTGGCCGATGCCCACGTTGTAGACCAGCACATTGCTGACCGCATACGCTCCCAGGGAGGCCAGGATGTAGGCCCCCACCGACACGTGGTGGAGGATCTCCTGGTGGAGCCGAGGCAGGCCGAAGAAGGCGAAGAACATGACCGGAAGTCCGATGGTGAAGATGGCGAACAGGGGGATGCGCCAGTAGCCCAGGAGTACCGCCTTGGTTTGCACCACCAGGAGACGAGGAATCGCCACCGGCCGCAGCTCGGCCTTCACGCTCATGGTCTCTCGTCCGTTTGGGCAAGGTCGGCTCCCCGGCCCGTCGTGAGGCTGACGAACGCCTCCTCCAGGTCGGCGCCGACGACTTCCAGGTTCTGGACGTCCCATCCCCTGCGGAAGGCGGCGGCCAGAGCTTGCTCCGGATTGCTGCTGTGGAACCGGACGAATTGGTCGCGGAGCTCGAGTCCCGATATCGGCAGGCCCTCGAAGTCGGCCGCGGACGGCGCGGGATTGACCGTGAAGCTGACCCGCCTGCCGGCCACTCGGGCCTTGATGGCCGTCGGGCTGTCGTCAGCGACAATCATGCCCCGATCGATGACTACGACTCGGTCGGCGAGCTGATCCGCCTCCTCCAGGTAGTGGGTGCTGAGCACGACCGTGCGTCCCTCGGACGCGTACTCCCTGATGCCGGCAAGGAACGACCGACGCGCCTCCACATCCATGCCCGCGGTGGGCTCATCCAGGAAGAGAGCCTCCGGGTCCCCGCAGACCGCCAGGGCGTAGTAGAGGCGCTGGCGCTGGCCTCCCGAGAGGGCCGTGATCTTGCGGTTGGCCACCTCCTCCAGCCCCGCCAGCTCCAGGACTCGCCCGGTGGGTAGTGGCCTGGGGTAGTAAGCGCGAAATATGGCGACCGTCTCGGCCACCCGCAGCACGTCGTTCACTCCCGACTCCTGCAGCATGACCCCGCAGCGGCTCCGGGCGGCCCTGTCTCCCGGATCCAGGCCAAACAGCCGGACGTGACCGGCGCTCGGGCGACGCATGCCGAGCATCAGGCTGATCACGGTGGTCTTCCCGGCCCCATTCGGTCCCAGCATGGCCACGACCTCGCCCCGCTCAATGGTCAAGCTCACCCCTCGCACCGCCTGCACCCGGGCGTAGTTCTTGCGAACCTCCAGGAGCTCCACGGCGGCGACCGGCCCGGTGGCTGGGGTGGTCATGTCGGGACCGCCCTGGCTCGGACGATAAGAGGGAGATCGGGTCCGGCCAGCCCGCGCAGTCTCGCGATCCCCGGGCGAAGGAGCCGGTCAGCCGGGAGGAGCACCGTGCCCATGCCCTGAGGGAGGAGCTGATTGACGCTGGCCCGGGCGCCGCTCACGCCCCATCGCCTGACCCGGGCCTGCACTTTGTTGGCCCAAAGGCGGCGGATGGTCCCGCGGCTGAGTGCCGCCCGGACGCCGGCCGTGACCCTGGACGGCTCGGACTCGAGCCCCCAGCTCCAAGATGTTGGAAAGATCGTCGGGACCCTGGTTGGCCCCGGCTCAGCAGTCACAGCTTCTCCTCGACTGATTCGTGATTGGCTGCCGAAAGCAGCTCTCCCAGGGCTGCGGTGTAGTCCTCGAACGCCTGGCGTCCGGCCCTGGTCAGAGTCACGTACGTGACCGGAGTGCGACCCTGATAGGCCTTGGTGATGGTGATGTAGCTGGCGTCTTCGAGCTTGTGCAGGTGGGTGGAGAGGTTGCCGGGTGTCATGCCCACCAGGTCCTGGAGGCGGGGGAACGTCACCTGGTCGCCCGGAGGCAATACCGACAGCGCCACCATGACTCGCAGGCGAGCCTGGGCGTGGATGACCGAGTCGAGACCTGGGAGGACGCGCTCCACCGTCAAGCTGCCCGCTCCGAGTGCCAGTCGCGGGCTCGGGCGACCGCGGCCGCGACCAGGAACCCCCCTCCTCCCGCCAACGAAAGCACTGCGAAGTTCCCGGGAAACCCGGCGGCAACGCTGCCCGCGCCGGTGGCCAAGACCCATAACCCGAGTCCGTACTGGAGGCGCGAGCCCCAGAGCATCCCCCCAGCTAGGTAGAGGAGACCGACCGCCAGCAGAGACGTGCCGGTCCAAAGCAGCGGTACCAGATGGGTTGGCAGTCCCCGCTGCTCCAGGGCAAGATTGAGCGCAAATACGCCGGCGAAGGCTAGCAACCAGGACCACCCGTACACGGCGGCGACCCGCCGCGACGGCCCCGCAACTCCGCGGCCGCGTCGCGCCTGCTCGCCGAACGAGACCAGGGTCGCAGCGGCGAAGAGGACACCGGAGATGACGCCGGCGAGCCAGATCGGCACCCCCGCAGCGAGCCACCCATCGGCGGCGAGATAGCCCGCGCCGCCTCCCACCAGCCACGCCAGTCCCCACGCTCCCAGGATCAGCGCCGGGTCGACGTACAGGCTCCGGGCTACCACTCTGCGCTGGGCTTCGATCAGAGCCAGCGTCTCGGCCGGGGACAGGTGGGACGGGTCGGTGAGACCGACGGGCAGTTCTGGTGGGGGACCGTTTTCCATGGACTCTGACTCCTATTCGCCGACTACTCTCTAGCACAAAGTACTTTGTAGAGCTCAGAGCGTAGCCTCCCCCCGCGCCTCTGTCAATTACCAACGGCAGCCCGCTCGCCTTCGACTTCGCGCTGGGGACGGTGCCGACGACCACGTCTGGCGAGGTAGGGCGGTGGGTTGGCATTCGAGGTACTTGCCTCCCGAGCCAAGCCATTTCGATTGGCGGACCGGACCACGCTGGTTCGGTTGGTGGTCGACCGCCATCGCCCGCATCCGAGGAGACGAGAGGACGGCGGAGCGGGCCGTAAGGCGTTGGCCGCCGGCAACCGAGACCCATAGCCAGTCGCTAGCGGATAAACTATAAGATACTATGTGTTAGATGCTAAAGATGCCTTAAATTACATATTACACGTGTATGAGAATTAGGAATAGAGCGCCGCGAAAACCAGACTATACTGTGTTTAAGATGACTTAATCGGAGTAACTGCTAGAAATATGCCAATAGAGATAACACACGCGACAGTGAGCGAATGGGAAGCAAGGCTGGGCCATCAGGTCCGACGGGTCCGGATCGCGCAGGACCTGGATCAGGCGCGCCTGGCGGAACTTGCCGACCTCTCCATCGGAGCCGTCTCGAATCTCGAGCGAGGCAAGGGCTCCTCGCTGAGGACCATGATCGCCGTGCTGCGCGCGCTGGGCCGGGTCGACTGGCTCGAATCACTGGCCCCCCCGGTGGCTGTGTCGCCCCTGCAGCTGCTTCGGGCCAAGCAGAGGCTCCCTCAGCCCCGCGTCCGAGCGAGTCGGAAGAGGCGGCCGCAGGCCGGGCCCTGATGGCCTATCAGCCAGTCGACGTCATCGAAGTCAGATGCTGGGGATCGCGGGTGGGCGCCCTCGCACTCGAGCCAGCTTCAGGCTTCTACGCGTTCGAGTACGAGCCCAAGTGGGTGGCGTCCGGGGTCGAGTTGGCCCCAATTTTCATGCCCACCACCGCCCCCGCTG
>JABEUU010000025.1 GCA_013044295.1 Candidatus Dormiibacterota bacterium | reverse complement strand
GGCTGATCACGATCGGGCTGATGGCTCCCAACGCCTGCAGGGGCACCGGGCCCGGGGCCGAGGTGTCGACCATCTTGGCGGTCGCCGGCTGCCGAGTGCTCCCGCGCCAGATCGCGGCCAGCACCGTCACCGGATTGGTGGGCTCGACCGCCAGGCTGGTCACGTCGCTGCCCGGCAGGCCCGACTGCCATGGCCCCCAGGTCGAACCCCCGTCGACGCTGCGCTGGACGCCGCCCCCGCTGCTGCCGCCGTTGTCGCCGCCGACGTAGACCAAAGCCGGGTTCTCCGGGTCGAAGGCGATCGTGTTCACGCTCCAGAGAGCGCCCTGGCTGAGATTAACCTGCTGCCAGGTGCTGGCCCCGTTGGTGCTGAGGTACAGCCCCTTGAGGTTGCCCACCAGGATGGGCGGGTGGCTGGCTCCCTTGGCCAGCGGCCCGACCCCGACCGCGAACACCGGGGTGCCCTGGGGATCGGCGCCGGGGACAGCCTGCCAGGACTTCGATGACGCCAGCGCCAGGTTGAGGAAGAGGTTGGTGCTGGCGATGGTGCCGTCGGACCCGGCCAGGACCCCGAGCGGGCTGTCGCTGACGATCGCGAGCGAGCTGATGGTGGTGCCCTGGAGCCCGGCGGGGTCCCAGCCGAGCCCGGTGCCACTGAGGTAGATGCCGGAGTTGGTCCCCAGCACCACGGCGTCGGTGCCAACCGCGATGGCGCGCACGTCGAGGTTCTGGAGCCCGGCATTGTCCCGGCTCCACCCGAGGCCGCCATCGCTGCTGCGGAACACCCCCTGGGAGGCGGTGCCGGCATAGGCGACGGCGCCGCTGGCCGAGTAGGCCACCGTCCAGGTCCATCCGGTGATCGAGGTTGGACTCCATTTCTGGCCGCCGTCGGCGCTGGCGAAGACTCCCCGGGCGGTGGCCGCGAGCAGATCCTGGGGCTGGGTCGGGTTGGCCACCAGCTGCCAGATGGTGACGTGCTCGGCGGCCGGGAAGGTGGGCCCGCTCAGAGGCGCCCAGAAGGGGGTCGCGGCAGCCGTGGCTGGCGCCAGGGCCAGGGTGGCGGCGGCCAGCGCCAGGAAGAGCAGGCCAACCGCCGCCAAACGGCGACCCGCGGTCGCCCCGACTCGCCTCACCAGGCCTGCCGCCGCCATTTTTTTTTTAATGATACGGCGACCACCGAGATCAAATCCACACAAGCCCCCGCCACCTCCTCGATCCGGGCGACATAGCGCTGGGCCAGCTCCGGCAGGTCGGCGAAGGAGCGCGCCTCCCTGGTGCTGCAGCCCCATCCAGGCAGCTCCTCGTAGACGGGCTCGAGATGCTTCAGGTGGGAGATGTTGGCCATCGGATGGTCGTGGGCCTCCCCCTTGCTGAGATAGCCGGTGCAGATCCGCACCACCTCCATCTCGTCAAGAACGTCGAGCTTGGTGAGGGCGATCGAGTCGATCCCGTTGACGCCCACCGCGTAGCTGGCGACCGGCCCATCGAACCAGCCCACCCGTCGCGCTCGGCCGGTGGTGGTGCCGTACTCGGCTCCGCGCTCGCGCAGGTACTCGCCCAGCTCGTCCTCCAACTCGGTGGGGAAGGGGCCATATCCGACCCGCGTGGTGTACGCCTTGAAGACCCCCACCGTGGCCGTGACGTGGCGGGGCCCGATCCCGGCGCCGGCCAGCGCCCCGCCGGACGAGGGATAGGAGCTGGTGACGTAGGGATAGGTGCCAAGGTCAAGGTCCAGCATGGTTCCCTGGGCGCCCTCCAGGATCACCCGGTGGCCCTGGGCCACCGCCAGCTGGACCAGGGGATAGGGGTCCTTGATGAACCGGTCCAGCCGGCTGGCGTACTCGGTGTACTCGGCCAGGATCTCCTCCTTGGTGAACGGAGGAGCCTCGTAGAGCTTGACCAGGATGTCGTTCTTGAGCGGGAGGACGAAGTTCAGCTTCTTCTCCAGGAAGCTCAATTTCTGGAGGTCGCCCACCCGAAACCCGATCCGTCTCACCTTGTCGCTGTAGGCCGGGCCCACCCCCCGGTAGGTGGTGCCCAGGCGGTCGTCGCCGCGGGCGGCCTCCTCCAGCCGGTCCAGCACCGGGTGGTAGGGCATGATCATGTGGGCGCGCTCGCTGATCACCAGGTTGCGCAGGTCGGCACCGGCCTCCTCCAGGGCGGCGATCTCGGCCAGGAGCACCTTCGGATCGAGCACGACGCCGTTGCCGATGACGCAGACCGTCTCGGGGTGGAGGATGCCGGAGGGCACCAGGTTGAACTTGAAGGTCCTGCCGTCGACCACCACGGTGTGGCCGGCATTGTTGCCGCCCTGGCTGCGCAGCACCACCCGGGCCGACTCCGCCAGCAGGTCCACCACCTTGCCCTTGCCCTCGTCGCCCCACTGGCCGCCCACGCACACGATCACGCCCAACTCCGCATCCTCCTCAACTCAGCTCTGCTCCTGGTGGGCCAGGTCGACGTCCCGGAAGGCGGTCTGGCCAGCGTTGAAGTACAGCTGCAGACGGCGCACCGGGCCATTCCGGTTCTTGGCGATGTCCAGCTCGGTCAGGCCGGGATCCTTGCCCTCCTCGTGCATCCCGGGCCGGTAGAGAAACATCACGATGTCGGAGTCCTGCTCGATGCTGCCCGAGTCACGCAGGTCGCTGAGCTGGGGGCGGCGGTCGGTGCGGCGCTCCGACTCACGGTTGAGCTGGGAGACCGCGATCACCGGGACGTCCAGCTCCCGGGCCAGGCTCTTCAGCCCACCGGAGATCTCGGAGACCTCCTGGGCCCGCGAGTCGGAGCGCCCCTGGGCGCGCATCAGCTGGAGGTAGTCGACGATGAACAGGTCCACCTGGGCCGAGGCCCGCAGCCGCCGGGCCTTGGCGCGCATCTCCATCACGGAGAGGCCGGGGGTGTCGTCGATGTAGATGGCGGCCCGGCTCAGGGTGTCCATCGCCTCGGCGATCCGGGGCCAGGCGTCGTTGCCCAGCTGGCCGGTGCGCAGACGGTAGGAGTCCACCCCGGCCTCGCTGCAGAGCAGGCGCTGCACCAGGGTGTCCCGGCTCATCTCGAGGCTGAACAAAGCCACCCCGTGCTGCCGTCTGACGGCGGCGTTGCGGGCCACGTTGAGCGCGAACGAGGTCTTGCCCACCCCTGGCCGGGCAGCCACCACCACCAGCTCGGAGCGCTGGAAACCGGAGGTGACGGCGTCCAGCTCGCCGAAGCCGCTGGCCACCCCGGTCACGGAGCGCACCTCGCCCTGCTGGTAGGCGTGGGTGAGAGCCTCCCAGGTCGTCACCAGCTGCTTGTTGATGGCCTCGAAGTCGCCCTTGGGCCGGCCTCGGTCGGCGACCGCGAACACGGTCTTCTCCGCCTCCTCGATGGCCCGCTGGGCCTCCAGGGACTCGTCGAAGCCCAGTTCCGCGAGCTGGCCACCGGCCTGGATCAGGCGCCGCTTGACGGCGTGGTCGTGGACGATGCGGGCGTAGTAGCCGACGTTGGCGGCGGTCGGCACCGCCGAGGCCAGCGAGGCCAGCGCCTCCAGGCCGCCCACTCGCTCCAGGGTGCGCTGCCGCTCCAGCTCGTCGGCCAGGGTCAGGGTGTCGAGCGGGGTCCCCTGGGAGAAGAGGCTGAGCATCGCCCGGAAGATGTCCCCGTGGGCGTCCAGGTAGAAGTCGTCGGCCTCCAGGCTCCCCACCACCTGGCCGATCTGGTCCTTGTCGAGCAGCAGGGCACCCAGCACCGAGCGCTCAGCGTCGAGGTTGTGGGGGGGGACCCTCAGCTGCGCTGCCGGCCGGAGCTCCGGCCGGACGCTCACGCCGCGACGACCCGGACCCTGACCCGGGCCTCGACCTCGGCGTGGATCTTGACCACCGCCTCGTACTCACCCAGCTCGTGAGCAGGCTCGAATTCAATCTTGCGGCGGTCGATCACGATGCCCAGCTGGGACTCGAGCGCCTCGGCCACGTCGATGTTGACCACGGCGCCGTAGAGCTTGCCGGTGTCGCCGGCCCTGGCCGTGATCTCGACCTCGGCCGACCCCAGCCGAGCCGCCAGCTCCCGAGCCGCCACCACCTCCGCCTCCACGCGGTGGCGCTGGCGCTCCTTCTGAGCCCGGATCTGAGCCTCCGCCTTGGGCTGAGCTGGCTGGGCCATGCGCTGGGGAAGCAGGTAGTTGCGGGCGAATCCGTCAGCGACCTCGCGCACCTCGCCGGCCCGCCCGGTGCCGGCCACGTCCTGGGTGAGAATGACCTTCAACTCAAAGACTCCTAAATGGTGGGCTGCGCTGGAGCGCCCACTCCCGACTCCCCCTCGCGCCCCTCCACAGACTCCTCGGAACGGTACCAGGGTGCGGGCTCCCGGGGCAGCGCCGCGGCTGAGTGCCGGCCCGCCCCGGGTCGGCGCAGGGTCGAGAGTCCACGAATCAGCTGGGCCAGACGCCGGGCCGCCCCAACCCCCCGGGCCAGGTCGGTGTCGAAGGTGCTGCGGCCCTGCCGGATCGACTCCTCCACCTCCTGGCGGAGCTCCTCGGGGACCTGGGAGTTGAAGGTGCGGACGGCCAGCACGGTCAGCGAGATGGTGTCCATCTGGCCCAGCACCGGCACCCACATGGGGATGTCGATCAGGGGGTTCACGATCACCGCCAGCGCCGCCCCCAGGGCCGCCTTGGGGGCTGGGGGTGTGCGGGGATCGCGGGCCAGGCAGTAGGCCAGGCGAAGTTGCTGGGGCAGTTCCAGAACCAGGCTGCGAAGGCGCTTCAGGCGCGACATGACCATAAATTGTTGGCTCCCCGGTGGGATGCTCAGTCTACCTTGGCGTCCCGCCGCCGTCCTCCTGGGATCGGCCCGGCTCCCCCGGACGGGGCTGCCAGCTGGCCGGCTCCCGCTCCAGCAGCCGCAGCGCGTCATCCTCCCGGTTGCCCTCGTCCAGCCCCAGCCGGCCCTCCACCATGGCCTCCATCAGAAGTCGCTGGGCCCGACCGATCCAGGGCCCGTCCTGGAGCCGGAAGTGGGCCTTCAGCCGGTTGCCCCCCACCGGCGGCCGAATCCCCTGGGGGTGCTCCTGGGCCAGCTCGCTCATGCGCGCCTCCAACTCGTCGAGCTCGCCGGTCCCCGGGTAGGTGGAGGCGAGGGTGTCGGCGCGAGCCACCTCCAGGAGTTGGGACGCCAGCGGCCCGGCGTCGTGCCACAGCCGGCGGACGGCGCTGTCCGCCCACTCGCTGCGGTACTGGATCGGCCGCATGTGGAGCTCCACCAGCCGGGCGACGTGCTCCACCTCCAAGCCCGAGAAGCGCAGCCCCCTCATCACCTCGCGGGTGATCTCGGCGCCCACCTGCTGGTGGCGCAGGAAGGTGATCCCCTGGGAGGACGCCTGGGCGGTCTGGGGCTTGCCCACGTCATGGAAGAGGACCGCCAGCCGGACCAGCTTCTGGGGCGGAGCCAGGTCGACCGCCATCGCGGTGTGCTCGAAGACGTCGTCCGGGTGGTAGCCACCCTGCTCCACCCCGGAGAGGAGTGCCAGCGCCGGGATCGCCTCGGCCAGCAGGCCGGTGCCACGCAGCAGGTGGAGGCCCAGGGAGGGCCGCGTCCCCAGCAGCAGCTTGACCAGCTCGTCGCGGATGCGCTCCCTGGAGACGATCTCGATGCGAGCCGCCGCCTGGGCCATGGCGGCCTCCACCCCCGGCTCCGGCGTGAAGCCGAGCTGGGAGGAGAACCGGGCGGCCCGGAACATCCGCAGGGGGTCCTCGTCGAAGGTGAGGAGGGGGTCTAGCGGTGTTCGCAGGCGCTGGGAGCGGATGTCGTCGAGGCCCCGGCCGGTGGGGTCGATGACCATTCCGGTGGAGTCCAGGAGCAGGGTGTTGATGGTGAAGTCCCGCCTGATCGCGTCCTCCTCCATGGTCCCCGCCCGGACCGTGGGCTTGCGGCTGTCCCTGGAGTACGCCTCACTGCGAGCGCGAACGAACTCCACCGTCAGCCGCTGCCCTTCGCCGAGCAGAAACGAGATCTGAGCCGTGCCGTAGCGTTCGAAGGCGACCACCGGCTCGCGCCGCCGCCAGCGCCGGCGCAGCCAGTTCGCCGCCAGCTCGGCCGATACCCGCTCCACCACCACGTCCACGTCCGAATTGGCGGGCCGGCCCATGACCAGGTCGCGGACGTAGCCGCCCACGATGCAGACCCTGGTGGCCAGCCCCGCCTCCATCTCTGCCAGGAGCGCGCGCAGCCCTTCCGCCGAGGGAGGGTCCGACACCGGGGTGGGCTCAGGTGTAGACGACATCGTCCGGCTCCATCTCGTCTTCCCCCGCCAAGGGCTGTCCCATCTCCTGGCAGGTCGGGCAGTACCACCGGCTCTCCATCCGGCTGCCGCAGCGGCCGTGGACGGGAGCGGACGACTCGGAGCCGCCCCATGAGGAAAGGGCCGCGATCACGGAGCCCAGCTCCCGCCCGGTACGGGTCAGCCGGTACTCGGCCCGGGGCGGCCGCTCGGAGTAGGTCTCGCCGATGATCACGCCGGACGACTCCAGGCGGCGGAGTCGCTCGGCCAGCACGTTGGAGGCGATCGCCGGCAGCCGCTGACGCAGGTCCGTGAAGCGCAGCGGGCCCGCCAGCAGGGCCGCCACCAGCCGCAGCGACCAGCGGTCGCCAACGCTCTGCAGGGCCCGGGCCAGCCCCGGATCCAACTGCTCAGCGCCCCCGGGATCGTCGGATTCCACCTGCACATCTTCGCCGCGGAGGGCACCGCCGTGAGGACCTCATTCGCGGTGATATGGTTGTGACTTGCAAGTCAGGAGTCTTAATCCAATCTCGGAGGATGAAGGTGAAGTTCAGGGACGATCTGCAAGCGGCCGCCCAGGCGGCCGGCGAGGCGGTGCTGCCGGCGCTGGTGGGGATCGGAACCCAAGGGCCGGTGGGAAGCGGCTTCGTGATCGCCGAGGGCCGGGTCCTCACCAGCGCCCACAACCTGCGCCCCCGGGCGCGCTCACTGCACTTCGGGGACGGCTCCTCAGCCGACGGTGGCACCGCGACCACGGACCTCGGCTCCGACCTGGCGGTCCTTGCCGCCGAGACCGGCGGAGTGGCCCCGCTGGCCTGGGCCGAAGAGGGGCCCCGGATCGGAGAGCTGGTCTTCGCCGCCGCCCGCCCGGGGGGAGCCGGGCCACTGCTCAGCCTGGGCATGGTGGCGGCCCTGGACCAGTCCTTTCCCGGCCCCGCCGGGCGCCTGATTCAGGGCGGTTTCCTGCACACCGCGCCTCTGCCCCACGGTGCCTCCGGGGGCCCAGTCCTGAACCTTGAAGGGCGCCTGATCGGGATCAACACGAGGCGGATGGGCGAGGGTTTCTACGCGGCCCTGGGCCTTGGCGCCCAGCTGCGCCAGCGAGTGGAGCGCCTGATCCAAGGCGAGGTCCCCACCCGCAGCTGGCTCGGAGTCGGGCTGCTCCCAGCTGTGATGGCCGCCCGCCTGCGCCAGGCGGTGGGCCTGCCCGAGCGACCCGGCCTGTTGGTGCGCGAGGTGATTCCCGAGGGACCGGCCACGGCAGCCGGTCTGCGCCAGGGCGACCTGCTGGTCGCCGCCCAGGGACGGCCCCTGGGGGCACTAGACGACCTGCACTCGCTGCTCGCCGAGCTCTCGGTCGGGACCGCGGTCCGGCTCGGCGTGGTCCGCGGCGCGGAGGAGCTGGAGGTCGAGGTGGTGGTGGCGGCTGAGCCCGAGCGCCAGGAGTGGCGGGGCCGGCCCCACGGCCGGCGGGGGCCCCACTCCGGCTGAGGCGCCAGTGGCTTCGTTCAGCACAGCGGAACGAGCTGCTATCATGCGCCGATGCTCTTTTCTGAGGGAGCTCAACTGTGGCCGAGGTGAAATCAGCGCTTGGCTGATCGACTTGCCCGGCAGCGCAATCCGCTGGGCCGCACCGTGCGGCTGCTGGGGTGGATGGCGGACCACGACTCCGGGGACTTCGGGGTCCGCGAGCTGGCGGCCGCGGTGGGAATGGCCCCCAGCACGGTGCACCGCTCCCTGGGCGCCCTGGAGCAGGAGGGCCTGGTCGAGTCCGAGGCCCAGTCCGGGCGCTACCGGCTAAGCCTGGGCTTCTACCGGCTGGCTCTGAAGGGCGCTCGCCGGGCGCCGCTGCTGCAGCTGGCGATGCCCTTCGTGGCCGAGGCGGCGCGGGCCGGCGAGGAGACCGCCCAGCTGGCCGTCTACGGCGAGGTCGAGCTGGCCGTCATGTACCTGGCCGAGGTGGCCCCCCGGCGCTACCTGCAGGTGCGCGCCAGGCTCCATGAGTGGCTGCCGCTGACGGTCTCGGCGGCGGGATTGGCCGTGCTCTCCCGGTTGGACTCGGAGGCGGTGGTGAGCGCCTTCGCACGGGCGCCGGGAACCGCCTCGGGCTCGGAGCTGGCGGCCACCCTGGACACCGTCCGGCGGCGGGGATTCGCCAGCGCCCAGGGCTTGCCGGAGCCCGGATGTGTGGAGCTGGCGGCCCCCTTCGTCGGACCCGACGGCCGCGTCCGCGGGGCCCTCGGCTTCAGCCTGCCCCAGGTCCGCTTCAACCCCAAGCTGGAGGTGGCGCTGGGCGGCCTGCTGGCGGCCGAGGCCGGCAAGCTGGCGGGCTCTCTGGCCGAGGCGGGGACCTGAGCCGGAGTCAGGCGAGCAGGACGCTGGCCGCTCCCTCAGCCAGCTCATCTTGGGCCAGCTCGTACGCGCCCAGCAGCCCCTGATCCTCCCCCAGCTGGCTGCGCAGCAGCTTGCAGTGGGCGCGGGTGGCGGCGAAGCTCCCCTCGGCCACCGCCGCCACCATCTGGTCCCAGAAGTGGCCCCCCGCCGCCAGCACCCCGCCGCCGAAGGCGATGGCATCGGGGTTGAGCAGGTTGATGAGCCCCCCCACCGCGAGCCCCAGCTGGCGGGCGGCGGCGGCCAGCACCTCCTGGGCGGCCTGATCGCCCGCCGCCGCCCGCCGGGACACCTCGGCGGCGCTGGGCGCACCTGCCGCCAGGGCGATCGCCGTCCCCGAGGAGACCGCCTCCAGGCAGCCTCGATTGCCACAGTGGCAGAGCGGTCCGTCCTCCACCACCACCATGTGCCCGAACTCGCCGGCCCGGCCGGAGCCACCCCGGTAAAGGCGACCGCCGAAGATCAGGCCCGCGCCGATCCCGGTGCTGACCGTGACGTACACGAAGTCGGCCATCCCCCTGCCGGCGCCCCGGCGGTGCTCCCCCAGGGCGGCCACGCTGGCGTCGTGGTCGATCAGGCAGCGGCAGCCCAGCTCGGCCTCCACCAGGGCCCGCAGCGGAACCATCCGCCAGCCGGGGAGATTGGGGGCGCCGTCCATCACCCCCGCCACCGGGTCGACCGGGCCGGGGACCGCGATCGCCACCACCATCTCCTCAGGGACCGACCACGAGTCGGCGCTGACCACCTCGCGGGCCAGAGAGCAGATCTGCGCCACCACCGCCTCGGGACCGGCCTCGCGCAGGGTGGCCGCCCTGGCCCGCTCCCGAATGGTGCCGTCGGGCTGGAACGAGGCCACCCGGACCCAGGTGCCACCCAGGTCCACCGCCACGATGCGGCCGGCCTGGCCCACGCCGGTCACCCCGGCAGCGGGGGCAGCCCCGCCAGTTCGCGCAGGCGCTCGACGTTGGCCCGGTCCGGCCCCTTGCCCTCCAGGCCGGGCACCTCCAGCAAGAGCGGGGCGCCCGTGAGCCGGGGCTCAGCCAGCAGGCGGCGGAAGCCTTCGGCGCCGATGAAACCATCCCCGATGTTCTCGTGCCGGTCGCGGTTGGAGCCAAGGGGAGCCTTGGAGTCATTGGCGTGGATGGCGGCCAGCCGGGAGGTGCCGATCTCGCGCTCCAACTCCTCGACCATGGCGGCCAGCCCCTCGGCGGAGGCCAGGTCGTAGCCGGCGGTGAAGGCATGGGCGGTGTCCAGGCAGAGCCGGACCCGGTCGCTGTCGACCGCCTCCATCATCCGCCGGATCTGGTTGAAAGAGCTGCCCACGTTGTCGCCTGCGCCGGCACTGTTCTCGATCAGGAGCAGGCTCTCGCCCGGGGCCGCGAGCAGGGCCCGGCCCATGGCCGCTCCCAGCTGCTCCAGGACCTGGTCGAAGCCCAGCCCCTTGTGCGAGCCGGGGTGGAATATGACTCCTCTGGCGCCCAACAGGTTGGCCAGCTCCAGGTAGTGCCGCAGAGAGCCCTCAGACTTCTCCAGCAGGTCCTCGCGGGCGGTGGCCAGGTTGATCAGGTAGACCGCGTGCAGGAAGAAGGCATCCAGCCCGGTCGCCGCCATCCGGTCGCGGAACTCGGCCACCGTCTCCGGCGAGAGCTCCAGTTGCCGCCAGCTCTGCGGCGCGGTGGCGTGGATCTGGACCGCCTCGGCCCCGATCGCCTGGGCCCGGTCGAAGGCGGTCAGGATACCCCCCTGGGTCGAAACATGAGCCCCGATCAGCATCGGCTCAGGTTCCCGGCGCGGGGGTGGGCGGAACGTAGATATGACCGGCCGGGGGTGGGCTGACCGCGCCGATCCGACCGAACTGATCGTAGCGAAGCGAGATCGGGCGCCCGCCGGTGATGGTCAACTGCAGCAAGTCATAACTCCCCCGCTCAATGTACAGACGCAATGATGATCCGGCAGCCCCCTCCTCCACCAGCCAGGCCGGCTTTCCCCGCAACTCGGTCGCCCGCACCGAGAGGGTGCCCTTCAGGTGGTGGCGCAGGGTGGCCGCCAGGCCCGGGCCGGTGAAAGCGGCCAGGCTGTGGCGATAGCGGGCGGCCACGGCCACAGGTTGGAGCACCCAGGTGGTGGCGGGGTTGAGATGACCAGGCAGGGCGGCTATCCCCAGCTGGGCCAGCGCCATCGGGGAGAGCACGTAGACCTTGCTCCCCAAGGCGACCACGTCGGTGGTCAGGGTCGGGGAGTGCGGCACCACCGTGTCCACCTGTCCCGAGAAGTCCCCATCGGGCAGCGTCTTGACTGAGAACGAGATCTGGGTCTGGCCGGCCCGGGTGCTGCCCACCAGCCGGTAGGAGCGCTGAGCCATCACCTGGGACGTCCTTTGGATCAGCGACTGGGAGCTGGGCGCGCTGCTGCCGCAGGCGCCCAGCAGCAGCGCCAGCGGTGGCGCGGCGGTCAGCCAGAGCGCGCGCCTGAGCATCGCCTTCCTCCTCGGACTCCCCTTCCCGGATCGGGCCAGCACCCAGTGAACACCAGCGGGGCCTGCGGGCGCACGCCCGGCTTCAGGCCCGCCCCAGGATCACGGCCACCACGTAGAGAGCGTAGAGGCCCAGCCCGGCCGGGGCCAGCACCCTGGCGTCCACCCCCCTTTTGCCGGTGGCGGCCAGCGCCACCAGGGCCCCGGAGATGGTGACGGCGGCCGCCAGGAAGCCGATCCCGGAGGGATCCCAGGGGGTGAAGCACAGGCCGATGATGGCCGGCACGGTGGCCTGGAACACCATCGCCCCGGTGACGTTGCCCAGGGCCAGCAGATCCCGGCCCCGAGCCACCCAGAGCGAGCCCGCCACCAACTCGGGCAGCTCGGTGGCGAGCGGCACCAGCAGCAGGGCCAGCACCAAAGCCGAGAGCCGGATCACAGGGGCGATCCCCTCCAAAGCGAGGATGAACAGCTCGCTGGCCAGGGCGAGGGTGACCAGCGCCACCAGCAGCTGGGCGGCTCCCAGCGCCAGCCCGCCGCCTGGGCGATGGAGCAGCCGGGCCGCCAGCAGGGTCTCCTCCGACTCCCCCGAGGTGCGGTCGTCGCGCAGGCTGCGGCGCACGAACAGCGCGTAGAGCCCGGCCAGGAGAGCGGCGTCGGCCCAGCGCACCGGGGTCGGCACGAAGGCGCCCGCGATCAGGAGCAAGTAGCTGCCCAGGAAGGCGTAGAGCACCGCTCGGCTCGACGGCCCCGGCACCAGCAGGTGGGTGCGCCCGGAGATCAGGCAGACCACGCCGGTCAGGCCCAGGCCCACGGTCGCCAGCATGAAGGGCGCCCCCAGGATCGCGCCGGTGGCGGTGGCCGCGGCGGCGCGGCCGCCCCCGATCAGCGCCACCACGGGAACGATGCTCTCGGGCAGGGCGGTCCCGATCGCGGCCAGCACGGTGCCGGCCAGGGCGTGGCCCAGGCCGAACTCGCCGGCGACCCACTCCACCGCGTTGGTGAAGAGCGCCGCGGCGGCCAGCATCAGGAGCAGTCCGGCGAGGAAGAGGGCGGCTACTCCCAACGGCTCACCGCCTGCGCCCGTTCCCCACCATGCCTCCCAGCGCAGCCCCCAGCTCGGCCGTGAGGGCGGCGCCGTGGCCCAGGACCTGGCCGGGCCCAACCGCCTGCCAGCGCTCCTGCGGCTCCCCCCCGGGTGGCGCCAGCGCGTCCAGAATGCGCTGGCGGTACCAGGGGAAGAGGGCCCGAGGCAGACGCTCGGGGGAGGCCCAGCGCAGGCTCAGCGCCTCTTTGGTGTGGCGGAGCCGCCCCCCCACCGGGTGGGCCAGGTAGACGGCGTCGGTGCCGATGCGGATGCCACGGAAGTGGTAGTGACCGATGAGACGGTCGATCTCGATCTCCAGGCCGCATTCCTCGCGGGTCTCGCGGACCACCGTGAGGGCGGGATCCTCCCCCTCTCCCACGTGCCCGCCGGGCGGCTCCCAGCCGGGCGGCCAGCCCCGCAGCTGGAGCAGCACCAAGCGGTCGTCATCCAGGACCACCGCCTGGGCCCCGACGATGCGCGTCATCAGGTGATCACGCAGGGGCTGGCCAGGGCGGCCGCCAGATTGGCCCCGCCCTGGTAGAAGAGCCACTCGATGTTGGGGAAGAAGGTCTGGGGGGCGATCCCCGTCACCACGTGTCCCCAGAGCCAGTTGAAGGCGGCGAACATGGGCAGGTAGAGCGGGCTGTATCCCCCGGTCAGCTGGGGCAGCACCAGCACCGCCAGGATCAGGGCGATGTAGATGCCGGTGCGGTGCAGCTCCACCCACTGGAAGGGGGCCGGGTAGCGGGACCGGAAGAGCCCCTCGGCGACTCCGAAGCCATCCAGGGGCGGGATCGGGATCAGGTTGAACACGAACAGGATCACGCTGACGTAGAAGGCCTCCACCAAAAACCAGTAGATGAAGCCCAGCACGGGCAGGTCGAAACTGGGGATGGTGCAGGTGGCCAGCCAGGGGCTGCTCGCCAGCAGCAGGCGGAGCACCACCCCCAGGGCCAGCGCCAGCACCAGGTTGCTGAGCGGGCCGGCGGCGGCCAACCAGGCGCGCCGCCGGCCGGTTCGCACGTAGAGCGGGTTGTACATCACGGGGCGGGCGAACCCGAAGCCGATGGTCAGCAGCATCACCAGCCCCAGGGGGTCGACCTGGTTGGCCGGGTTGAGGCTGAGGCGCCCCTGGCTGCGGGGCAGGGGATCGCCGTAGCCGGTGGCCACGGCGGCGTGGCAGTACTCGTGGACGGTGAAGGCGAGGGCTATCCCCGGCAGCGCGAAGATGACCAGGACGAGGTAAAACTCGACCCCGCTGCCGAGCACCGCCTCTCAGTCCAGCGAGATCTTGCGGACGCGTCGGCGGTCGGGACGCTTGACCGGCTTGGTCTCCTGCTGCACCTGGTGGTGCTCGAGAGTGGCGACCGCGGCCAGCAGCAGTTCGCGCTGCGCTCGGATCAGGTGCAGGCGAGCCTCGGGGGGCAGGATCTCGTCCATCTGGTGGGCGACCGTGGTCGCCATCTCGCCCAGCAAGCGCGCCGCCACATCCCCCAAGCCGGCCGGCTGTGGCCTTCGCATCAGCTCGCCCTCCCGAAACGGATCGATAGTTTGCCTTCCTCCAACCGCGCCGAGCGGCTGACCTTGCCCCGCAGCACCCGGGGCAGGGAGATCTCGCGCTTGTAGGGTCCCACGCTGACATAGAGCTCGTCATCCTTCTGGGTTAGGTCGACCTGCTCGCGGCTGGCGAATGGGATCTGGATGGAGAGCACGTACTCATCGCCCTCTTTGCGCAGCGACTGGGGCCGGGAGTGAAACAGGATGTCCTCGGGATGGGAGTCGCCGTAGAGGGACTCCCCCAGCTCGGCCAGCTGCGCGATCCCCACCACCTCGTGGTCGAAGAGCCGCGACTGCAGGATCGGGACCGGGGCGAAGGTGTCCTCCACCTGGGCCGCGTACTTGGTCTGGACCCGGCGCCAGTCGGCGAAGTAGCCCCCGCCGGCATCCTTGGGCAGCACCCGATTGACCAGGATGGCGTCCACCTGGTAGTCGTAGAGGTTGAGGTAGGTGAAGGCCCGCTGGGACTCCTTGATCACCATCTTCTCCAGGTTCAGCACGATCCGGACGGTGCAGGACTTGGGGTCGCTGAGGACCTCCTTCATGGAGTCCAGGTCAACCAGGAGCTGGCGGACGCTGCCATAGATCTCATCGGGCGGGAGGGGCACGCTGATGAAGGGCTGGATCATCGGCCGGGCCACCTTCATGACCTTGCGCTCGAGCGGGAAGATCCGATTCAGGTACCAGCGGGCCACATCGGGAAAGGCCAGCAGCTGCAGGGTCTCCCCGGTGGGGGCGCAGTCCACCACCAGGACGTCGAACTGGCCGGCGTCGGAGTGGCGGCGGATCCACATCAGGCTGGCGACCTCCTCCATCCCCGGGGGGGTGGCCAGCTCCTCGGCGATGATGTCGCCGACCCCCTGGGAGTTGAAGAGGGTGGCCAGGTACTCGTGGATCTTCTCCCAGTGGCCCTCCATCTCGTGGAGGGCGTTGATCTCCTGCGCCCAGAGGTTCTCGGAGATCTGAATCGGCTCGGGCCCGATCTCGCGGTCCAGGGAGTCGCCCAGGCTGTGGGCGGCGTCGGTGGACATGACCAGAGTCTTGAGGCCCCGCTGGGCGCAGAGGACCGCGGTGGCGGCCGCAATGGTGGTCTTGCCGACACCACCCTTGCCGGTGTAGAGGATCACCCGCATATTGGCGAGTATAGGCGCGGCCATGAAATCCGCCGGGGGCGGCGATCAGTGGACGAAGATGACGCCCAGGATCACGACCACCAGCAGCGCGGTCGAGACCAGGCCGACCCGGCGCAGGTCCAGGGCCAGGTAGGGAGTGCGGTCCAGGGGCACCGCGGGACTCTCGTCGAGCGGCTCCAGGACCGCCTCCTGGCGTCGCCTGAGCTCGGCTCGCCCCGCCGGCCGGGCCTTCTTCGGCAGCAGCGACTGGCTGGCTGCCGGGGCCCCTGCGACCTCGACCGCTGCGGCCGCCACCTGGGGCGCGGCCGGGTTCGAACGGCGGGGAAGGGCGGAGCGGCGGGCTTGGGTGCGGGGACCGCCCTCACCCGAGCCGATCGCCTCGGCGGAGAAGTCGGGCGCCGGCGTCTCCTCCTGAGAGCGGCGGGGCAGGAGGGACTCGCTCGGCGCGGTGGGCTCCGCCAGAGGAGTTGGGGCGGACGCCACAGTGTCGCCGCCCACCACCACCGGCCGAGCGGCCTCGGGACCAGCCCCGGTGCCGGCCGGGGTGGCGGGCCGCTGGCGGGGTGGGCCGGCGGCTCTGCGCTTGGTACGTCTTGCCAATTGGGCTCCGCAATGAATCGCCCGCTAGGGGCGCGAGAATGGGCGGCGCCAGTTTACCCAAAGCAGGGCCTGGACGATGGCAAGACGGTGCAGGCAGCGAGCGCCGGCGGGAGGCGATTGGCTTGGCGAAGGAGGGGAAGGAAGTAAGGCCAGCGCCCACTGCCTGCGTGGGCGATGCGTGTGGGCCACATCTTGTGCCCGTCCGGCATTGAACCACATAATGTTGTGGAATGCAAGGGGTGGATTAGCTGGAACTGGAACCGGCGGCGCCCCCATCTCGAAGCCGGGCCGGGAACTGGCCGGGGGACGGTGGCATGCCCGCCCATCTTGGCCTTCCGGCCGGCTCGGAGCTCGCCTGGAGACCTGCCCTTCCGGGGGCGGAGGCGGCGGCCCTGCGGCCAGGCTCATTTGGCGCGGGTTTCTGCTACTGTGGGATTCGTGGGATTCGTGATTGCGCTAGTAGTAATAGTCGTAGTCGCGCTGCTCCTGCTCCGAGCCACCGTCCGGATCGTGCAGCAGGGCCAGAAGGGTGTGGTCAAGCGCATGGGGCGGTTCCATTCCACCCGCAACCCTGGGCTCATCTTCCTGATCCCTGTGATCGACAGCATGACCCGGGTGGACATGCGCGAGGTCCCGCGGCGCGGGGACAAGCAGGACGTGATCACCAAGGACAACGTGGCGGTGGGAGTCAGCGCCACCATCTTCCACCAGGTGGTCGACGTCAACAAGGCCCTCTTCGAGGTTCAGGACTACCTGGTCGCGATCGACCAGATCGGGCGCACCGCCTTGCGCGCGGTCTTCGGCACCATGACCCTTGACGAGGCGCTCTCCGAGCGCCAGCGGATCAACACCCTGCTCAGCGAGCACATCGCCGAGGCCACCGAGAAGTGGGGCGTCCGGGTCAACCGGATCGAGGTCCTCGACATCATCCCGCCCCAGAACATCCTGCGGGCCATGGAGGAGCAGAAGGAGGCCGACCAGCACAAGCGGTCGGTGATCCTAAAGTCCGAGGGCGACAAGCAGGCGGCCATCAACCAGGCCGAGGGCGAGGCTCAGGCCAACATCACCCGCGCCACCGCCCAGAAGCAGGCCACGGTGCTGGCCGCAGAGGCCCGCAAGCAGGCTCAGATCCTGGAGGCAGAGGGCCGCCGGGAGAGCCAGAAGCTGGACGCGGTCGGAGAGTCCTCGGCCATCCAGTCGGTGTTCGCGGCCATCCACGAGGGCAAGGCCAGCCCCGACGTGCTCGCCTTCTGGCAGCTCAAGAACCTGGCCAAGCTGGCGGACAGCCCGAACACCAAGCTGGTCGTCCCCGCCGACTTCGCGGGCCTGATGGGGGCAGCCCAGGCGCTGGTGGACACCATGGGGCACCCGGTTCCCCTGGAGCCCCCGGCTCCGCCCACCAACGGCAAGGCAGAGCATGGCCCTGAGGTGGTTCCCGAGGCTGGCCGCGCCAAGCGCGGCCCCAGCGGCCGTGGGGCCTCCAGCTAGGCTCTGGCCGCCTCGTAGCCTGGACCGGCCGGAAGGAACTCCTGAGCTTTGATGTCGGGTCAGGCATGCGCAACGGCATAGAGGCCCTGGTGGGCGAGGAGGGTGTGGTCTCCCGGGCCATCCCGGGCAGCATCCATCTGGGCCAGGTGCACGCCAGGGGCGAGGACTGGCCGGCCCTGAGCGCCTACGGAGACCCCATCGTCGAGGGTGCGGTCGTGCTCGTCATCGAGGTCGAGAACGGCCATCTGATGGTGGTTCCCTCGGGCGCCTGAGCGCCTGCGGCAGCCCATGCCGGCAGCGCCGGCCCCGAAGAAGCCGGGGCAGCATGGCGGCTGGGCTGCCCGTTTGTGGGGCTGGGCGGACAGTTCCCGGCGACGGTCCCGGGCGGGCCTCCGGGCCTGCTGCGTGACGTGGACACATTTCATCCTCGATGTGCTACGTTGAGGGCATGGAATCCAGAGTGGGTATTCGAGAGCTGAGGCAGAACGCAAGTTCGATTGTGAGGCGCGCGGCCGCCGGGGAGGTGCTGGACATCACGGATCGAGGCCGAGCCGTGGCCAGGATGGGCCCGCTCCCGACCGGCGGGAACCACGCCCGAATGGTGGCTGAGGGACGGGTCTCACCGGCCCGTGGAGACCTGCTCGGCCATCAGCCCCTGCCGGCGCCTCCGGGGCGGCCGCTGGGCGCTGAGGCGCTGGCGGCGCTGCGTATCGATGAAAGGTAGCTTCACCTACCTGGACAGTTCAGCGCTCATCAAGCTGGTGGTGGCGGAGCCGCAAACGCAAGCCCTGCGCCGATACCTGGCCCAGCGGAAGAGGCGCATCACCTCGGGCCTGGCCCGAACCGAGGTTCAGCGGGCGGCGGCGCGAGTCTCCCCAGCGCACCTGGGACTGGCACGGCGCCTGTTGGCAGACCTGGAAGTGATTGAACTTGACCGGGTACTTCTCGACCAGGCTGGGGGCCTGAGCCCGGCTGAGCTTCGTTCGCTGGACGCGATTCACTTGGCCGCCGCCCTTTGCCTGGGTGACGAGCTCGCCGACTTCGTGACCTACGACCTGCGCCAGGCCGAGGCCGCCAGCCAGTGGGGCCTGGCCGTGAGCGCGCCCGCCTGAGCGAAGAGGTCGACCGCTCGGTTACCGGAGCCAGCCCCCGATCGAAACGGCCTGGCCCGGAAGTGACAGGCTGAACTCGGTCAGACGTTGAACAGGAAGTGCATCACGTCGCCATCCTGGGTCAGGTAGTCGCGGCCCTCCAGCCGCCTCTGTCCCCGCTCGCGCAGGGCCCCGTAGCCACCCGCATCGACCAGCTCCTGCCAGTTGCACACCTCAGCCCGGATGAACCCCCTGGCGAAGTCACTGTGAATCGCCCCGGCGGCGTCCACGGCGGTCGAGCCCTGGCGCACGGTCCAGGCCCTGACCTCCTTCTCCCCAGCGGTGAAGAAGGTGACCAGCGACAGGGCGTGGTAGCCGGCTCGGCTGAGGCGGCCCAGCCCGGCCTCCTTCAGCCCGAGGCCGACCAGGAACTCCTGGGCCTCCTCTGGTTCCAGCTCGCTGAGTTCCGCCTCCAACTTGGCGGAGACCGCCACGAAGTCGGCCTTCTCCGCCGCTGCCCGCTCCAGGATCGGCCGGGCCGGTCCTGAGGCCGGGTCCTGCCCCAGCTGGTCCTCATCCACGTTGGCGACGAAGATCACCGGCTTGGCGGTCAGCAGCTGGCACTCCCGGATCGCCGGCATCTCCTCCTCGGAGAGCTCGACCGCTCGGGCCGGGACCCCCTGGTCGAGCGCGTCGCGAACCCTTGCCAGCGCCTCCGCCTCCACCTTGGCCACCCGGCCCCCGGCGCCCGCCCGGGCCGTCCTGCCCACCCGGTCGAGCCGGCGGTCGAGGGCGGCGATGTCGGCCAGGCCCAGCTCCAGCTCCAGGATCTCGAGGTCGCGAATCGGGTCCACCTGGCCCTCGACATGGCCGACCTCAGAGGCCGAGAACGACCGCAGCACGAAGGCGATCGCGTCGGCGGCCCTGACATGGCCCAGGAACTGATTGCCCAGGCCCTCCCCCTTGTGGGCGCCCCGGACCAGGCCGGCGATGTCAGTGAAGGTGACCGTGGCCGGAATCACCTTGGGGGGATGGAAAAGAGCCGCCAGCTGGGCCAGGCGGGGGTCGGGCACGGGGACCACTCCGGTGTTGGGCTCGATGGTGGTGAACGGAAAGGCGCCCACCGCGGCGTGGGCCTTGGTGAGGGCGTTGAAGAGGGTGGACTTGCCCGCGTTGGGCAGCCCCACAATCCCGACCGAGAGACTCACCGCCTTACCTCAGGCAAGCGGGGGTCGGTCCAGGTGGTAGTGGCTGACCACCGCCGCCAGACCGCCTCCCCCGGGACCGGGGCTGACCCATTCGGCGGCGGCGAGCACGTCCTGGCTGGCTCCCTCCACCGCCACCGGTGACCCCGCCACCGCCAGCATTGGCAGGTCGTTGGGCGCGTCGCCCATGGCGATGACCTGGGACAGCTCCGCTCCCAGGTGCTGGCAGAGCCAGGTGACGGCCGCGCCCTTGTTCACGTCCTTGGCCGTGATCTCGCAGAAGCCGACCAGCGACCTGGTCACCTCGGCCTCGGCCCCGACCAGCTCGGTGAGCTCGGCCAGGGCCCTGGCGAAGCGGTCGGGGTCGGCCACCACCACCGTGAGCTTGGTCGAGCCGTTCTGGAGGCGCTCCTCCAAGGGCGGGTCCTTGGCCACCACCGCCGGGATCTGAGATACCCCGACGTAGAACTCGACATCAGGGGTGATCGCATCCACCAGCAGATTGTCATCCTGATAGACGTTGAGCGAGTATCCCCGCCTCCGGGCCAGTTCCAGCACCTTAAGCGACACCTCGGGAGGGACCTCGCGGCGGAGCAGCACCGGCCCCGGCCCGGCCTCCCCGGGCAGCTCCTGGATCAGGGCGCCCTGGTAGCAGATCAAGGGCAGGCTGGTATCCAGCTGCTGCGCGTAGGGGAGCCCGGAGCGGTACATCCTCCCGGTGGCTACCCCGATCAGGGTGCCCGCCGCCTTGGCCCGCAGGGCGGCCTCGACGTCGCGGGGATCGAGCTTCAGGTTCCGGTCCAGGAGGGTGCCGTCCAGGTCGGTGATCAGGAGGCGGGGCCTCACCTGGGTCGGGCCGGCTCTGGGGCTGGGCAACCGGGCGTCAAGCCGACCCGGCTGGGCTCGGGCCTGGGCAGGAGCCGTTCGACCCCGGTGGCTCGAACCGCCTCCGGCAAGATCCGGAGGATCGGCCCAGAGGAGGAGGTGGCTGGAGTCGTTGCTGACTTGGACATCGTCACGACCCATTGTCGCCGATGAGGGATCGCCCGCCCCCGCCGCCGGGCCGCATCCGGGGATTGCGCCGTCACAGCGGCGGTCCCCCCAACGACTAGTCGGAATGGACCGCCGGCGGCGGTTCCCACGGCCGCCCGCGATCTCCTGAACACGCGAATCGGTTGGGTCGGTTATATTGGGTTGGTTGCCAGTTCGTTCTCGGCGCCCTTTCCGGCCAGTGGCGCGTACCTTCACCCCGGCCTTCACGGAGGCCGCATCGCCGGAGTCCGTTCCGTCCGTCAGTTTTGCTGAGCTCGGCCTATCGGCCGCCATGCAGACGACCCTGGAGCAGGTCGGTTACCGCGACCCCACCCCGATTCAGGCTCGCACCATCCCCGTGGCCCTGGCCGGACGAGACGTCATCGGCCAGGCTCAGACTGGGTCGGGCAAGACCGCGGCCTTCGCGGTCCCGGTGCTGGAACGGATCGACGCCACCCAGCGCGAGGTCCAGGCCCTGGTGCTGTGTCCGACCAGGGAGCTTGCCGCCCAGGTGACGGGCGAATTCGAGCGGCTGGCCGCCAACCTGCCGATCAAGGTCATCTCCATCGTCGGAGGCGACCCCATCAAACACCAGCTGGACGGCTTGAAGGAGCATCCCGCGGTGGTGGTGGGGACCCCGGGGCGAATCCTCGACCACCTGCAGCGCCGCACCCTCTCGCTGCGGTCGGTGCGATTCGCCGTCCTCGACGAGGCCGACCGGATGCTGGACATGGGCTTCGCCCCGGACGTGGAGCGAATCCTGCAGCAGACCCCCAAGGCTCGTCAGACCCTGCTCTTCTCGGCGACCGTCCCGGGCTGGATCCAGCGTCTGGTGGAGCGCCACATGCGCAACCCCGAGACCGTCTCGATCACCGGCCAGATGGAACTGGTGCCCACGGTCAGCCAGTGGTGCATCGAGTGCTCCTGGGCGGACAAGGTGGAGGCCCTCTCAATCCTGATGGACAGCCCCCGGGTGACCATGGGCCTGATCTTCACCGAGACCAAGCGGAGCGCCGACATGCTGCACACCACCCTGCTGGCCCGTGGCTACGACGTCACGGTGATGCACGGCGACCTCTCCCAGAAGGAGCGCGACCAGGCCCTGGACCGCTTTCGCAACTCCAAGGTGCGCTTCCTGATCGCCACCGACGTGGCCGCCCGGGGCATCGACATCGACGAGATCAGCCACGTGATCAACTACGACGCGCCGTCCACCCCCGAGGACTATGTCCACCGGGTGGGACGCACGGCCAGGGCAGGCCGGGACGGAGTCGCCCTGACCCTGATCACACCCATAGAGATCCTCAAGATCCGCGACATTGAGAAGCACACCAGGCGGCCCATCGAGAGGCACACCCTGGAGGATCTCAAGCAGCTGGCAGGAGTCGTCAGCGCCGTCGTCGGCTGACTTCGGCTAGTTCGGGGCGGCCGACCTAACTGGAAGGCGCGCCTTCCCAGGCCCGTACCATCCGCAGACGTCTGGCGCGCAGGCACGGCGCCGGCCAGCACGGGGCGGCCACTGTCTCAACAGGCTGGGCAGGCCGGATGTTGAGTTCCCTGGGAACCCATCCCAGCCGCCACGCCGCACGCGAGTGGAAATACCCTCCGATCTCCACTGGTATTTGTCCTCGGCAGTTCTCTCCTTGCGGCCTAGCCTTCAGCCATCGAGGGCTGGCCGACTGAGGCGCGGGACCAGCGGTCTCGACGGCCAGGCATTGGAGGCGGAACGATGAAGGCAGTCAGGCTCTACGAGTACAACCGTCCCTTCGGCGAGGCGCTCAAGCTGGTGAATGTGCCGGATCCCAAGATCACGTCACCGACGGACGTGATCGTGAAGATCGCCGGCGCCGGCGTCTGCCGCACCGACATCCACATTGTCCAGGCGGTCTGGCGGGATGCCCTGGGCAATCCCAACCTGCCCTACACGATCGGCCATGAGAACGCGGGATTCGTGGAAGAAGTCGGCTCCAGCGTGACCGGGCTGGCCAAGGGAGACCCGGTCATCTGCCACCCGCTGATGACCTGCGGCCTGTGCCGAGCCTGCCGCACCGGTTACGACATGGCCTGCGAGCACGGCGTCTTCCCCGGCCTGGATGGAACCGACGGCGGCTATGCGGAGTATCTCAAGACCTCCGAGCGGACGATCATCAAGCTTGCTCCAGGCACCGATCCGGTGCCCCTGGCCCCATTCGCAGACGCCGGGATCACCGCCTACCACGCGGTCAAGAAGGCGCTGCCCTACATCTACGCGGGGACCCAGGTGGTGGTGGTCGGGATCGGCGGCCTGGGCCATTTCGCGGTCCAGCTGCTGAAGGTGATGAGTCCCGCCACGGTGATCGCCCTGGACACCAACCGGGAGCGGCTCACCTTCGCGGAGCAGCTGGGAGCCGACCGGGTCGCGCTGGCTGCGGACGACGGCGGCATCAAGGAGGTTCTGAATGCCACCGGCGGGAGCGGCGCCGACGTGGTGCTTGACTTCGTGGCCGAGAACGACACCCCAAGCTACGCGCTGCAGTACATGCGCCAGAGCCGCGGCGCCACCTACATCGTGGTCGGCTACGGAGGGGTGGTCGCGCCCACCACTCTCGACATGATCTCCAAGGAGATCAACGTCATCGGCAGCATCGTGGGCAGCTATGCCGAACTCACCGAGTTGATGGAGCTCAACCGCCAGGGGCGGGTCCACATCTCGTCGACGACATTCCCCCTTAGCGACTACGAGCACGCTCTGGACGAGCTCGACGCGGGTCGCGTGCTGGGCCGCGGGGTGCTCGTTCCGTAAGAACCATTCCTTGCCGCCGACCGCCTGGCCGTGACGCGACCAGACGGTCTTGGTGGCCGGGCGACCCTCGGATCCGCCACGGCTCAGAGGGTCTGTTTAAAGCTGAGAGAGGTAGGGAGATGGACAGAAGCTGGCTCGGTCACTACATGGGGGAAGCGGCGGGAGTCTTCCTCATCGTGCTCTTCGGTGACGCCGTGGTCTTTGCGGCGGTGCTGATGGGCGCCGGCCCCGACCTGATGACGATCGGACTCGGCTGGGGCGTCGCCGTGGGCCTGGCGGTGTGGGCCAATGCGACGATCTCCGGAGCCCACTTCAACCCCGGCGTCACCTTGGTCATGGCCTGGCGCCGCAACTTTCCCTGGAAGCACGTGCTGCCGTACATGATCTTCCAGACGTTCGGCGGTCTGGTGGCCGCCGCGCTATTGCAACTCGTGTATTCAGGCATGATCAACCACAAGCTGGCCAGCCTCGGCTTGCTGAAGGGAGCTCCCGGAAGCCAGCTGGTGGGGATGATCTTCGCCCCCGTGACGCCCAACCCGGGCCTGGTGGGGATCGGCCCCGCCAGCCTGGCCACCAAGCTGCATGTGGCCGACGGTTGGAGTCAGATCGCCCTCTGGCAGGGCTTCGTGGGAGAGTTCTTCGCCACGGCCCTCTTGGTGATCTTCATCCTGGTGCTGCTGGAGCAGCGCAACACCTTCGGCCCGGTGGGCTGGTTCTTCCCAGCGGCGCTGGGGCTCGCGGTCATGATGCTGGTGGTGTTCGAGGCCGGGCCGAGCATGGTTTCGCTCAACGCCGCTCGTGACTTCGGGCCGCGGCTGTTCATGTGGTTCATGGGGTGGGGCAAGATCGCCTTCCCAGGACCTCGAGGCGACTGGTGGGTGACCACCATCGGGCCCACGCTCGGAGCCCTGGCAGGCGGGGGTTTCTACGACTTCGTGATGCTCCGGTGGTTCCCGCGTGGCGCTCAGGAGACGCCGGCTGGGCGGCGCCCAGAGACCGACGAAGGAGCAGATCTTCCTCGGCCCGCCCTTTGAGAACGAGGCTAGCCGCCGCCACGACGGCTAGCCTCATCCCCGCGCGGTACCACCGAGTGGCGAGGCCCGCCGCGGGGAAGGTCCCGGATGGGCTAGCCAAGCCACCTTGGAAAGCGCCGAGCCCGGCTCAGGCAGTCAGCTGGCTCGGAGTCAGGGTGGCCCGGCGGGGGCACCCCCGCAGCGCCGGGCGCCGTCGAGCATGCTTCCGAACCGCCGCCAGGCGCCCAACGGGACGACTGCCAGAGCTCGGGCATCGCTAGCTGGGATAGGATCGATGGGGTCCGACCGGGTCCCCTGATCAAAGCTGCGGATGGAGGCGAAGGCGATGATGGCATACCGCTACCACGGAGGATCCGCGGCCAGTGGGGCCGGGAACCAAGGGTGCCCGGGATGAAGGCCGTCCTCTACGAGAACTTAGGCGCCGCCAGGGACGTCCTTCGCGTTGCGGACGTGCCGCGCCCAGAGCCCGGTGCCGGTGAGGTCCGGGTTCGGCTGCGCTTCTCGGGGGTCAACCCCACCGACTGGAAGTCCCGGAGCGGAGCCACCCCGCGGCCCATAGACGGCTTCCAGATCCCCCACCATGATGGCTCCGGCACGATCGACGCGGTCGGCCCGGGGGTCCCCGCCGACCGCGTCGGGGAGCGGGTCTGGGTCTGGATGGCAGCGGCTGGACGCCGTTGGGGCACCGCCGCGGAGTGGACCGTGGTGCCCAGCCACCAGGCGACCCGGCTGCCCGATTCAGCCTCGCTCGAGCTCGGCGCCAGCCTCGGCGTCCCCGCCCTCACCGCCCACCGCTGTCTCTTCGCCGACGGCGACCTCCGTGGCCGCACTGCCCTGGTCAGCGGCGGGGCGGGAGCCGTGGGGCACTTTGCCATCGAGCTCGCGAAGTACCGGGGCGCCCAGGTGGTGGCGACCGTCAGCGGTCCGGAGAAGGCGGAGATGGCCCGCACCGCGGGTGCCGATCTGGTCGTCAACTACCGCGACTTGGATGCTCTGGACCAGATCCGAGCCGTCGCGCCCAGGGTGGATCGGGTGGTCGAGGTCAATCTGGCCGCCAACCTCGCTTTGGACCTCGCACTCTGCAGTGCTGGTTCGGTGATCTCGGCCTATGCGGCTGACGGTCCGGATCCCCAGCTTCCGGTGCGGGCGTGCATGGGCGCCAACGTGGTGCTCCGCTTCGTGCTCCTGTTCGGGGTTCCACCGCAGGCGCTCGCTGAGGGCGCCGCCGAGGTGACGGCCGCGCTCGCTGCCGGCGCCCTCTCCGAGCTCCCGGTGCGCCGGTTCGCCCTGGAGGAGTGCGCCGCCGCCGAGGAAGCCGTGCAGGCCAGGGCCGTTGGCAAGGTGGTGCTGGAGATCCCATGACCCGGTGAGGCGACCGGGATGGATCTGGGGCCACGACCCAGCTGCGCCCCGGCCGCCCACACGGGCTCGCCCCTTGGGCCTAGACACGGCGCGGGCCACAGCCCATGCTGATGGGTCCGGGCGGGGCGCCTCCCAATCGGTGTCGCCGGCGATCGGGAGGAAGTCGGCCGGCAAGTTCCAGCGCTGCTTTGTCGGCGCCGGACGGGGTGGGCCGCGCGGCGGCTCTGTCGGCCCAGAGGCGCTCGGGGTAATTCAGGCCATCTCGGGTCGGACCGCTCCGATTCCGTGATCCCCCCAGCGGTGATCGGGGCTG